>SXPK01000073.1 GCA_005776365.1 Planctomycetia bacterium | reverse complement strand
CGCTGAGCGTGCCCTGCAGTTCAGGCAGCACGAGTCCTATCGCCTTCGCAGCGCCTGTTGAGGCGGGAACGATGTTGATCGCTGCACCGCGGGCACGACGCAGGTCGCTGTGCGGGCCGTCTTGAAGGTTCTGGTCTGCCGTGTACGCGTGCGCGGTCATCATGAAGCCGCGCTCGATGCCGAAGGAGTCGTTGAAGACCTTCGCGAGAGGAGCCAAGCAGTTGGTCGTGCACGAGGCGGTCGAGATGATGACGTGATTCGCGGGGTCGTAGGTCTCTTCGTTGACGCCCATGACGATCGTCGCGTCGTCTCCGGTGGCGGGCGCAGAGATGAGCACCTTCTTGGCACCGCCAGCGATGTGCTTCTTGGCGTCCTCGGCCTTCGTGAAGCGACCGGTCGACTCGATGACGATGTCGACTCCGAGCTTGGCCCAGGGCAATTCCGCGGGCGTCTTGGCGCTGACGACCAGGATTTCCTTGCCGTCGACGATCAACACGTCGTCCTCGACCTTGTCCGCCGACGACTTCTTCGACTTGACCGTGCCGGCGAATCTGCCCTGAACGGAGTCGTATTTGAGCAGGTAGGCGAGGTTGTCCGCCGGCACGATGTCGCCCACGGCAACGACGTCTAGCGTCTTGCCGAGCAGGCCCTGCTCGACTAGCGCTCGAAAAACGAGACGACCGATACGACCAAATCCGTTGATGGCGACCCGCGTGGACATGAAGGGCTATCCTCTGTTGTTGCTGCGCGTAAAAGGCGCGGCAGCATAGCGAAACACCCCCCTCTCCCCAATGGACAGTCTGCGCCGCCTCCTCGACGCGACCTCGCGTTGCCTAGTCCGCTACGAAAACCTCGTCGGTGGACGCCCGCTGCTCGCCGCCATCTCCGGTGGCGCCGACAGCACCGCGCTGGCCTACGTCCTGGAGCGATTGCGGGCCGAGGACCGACTGACTGGTCCGTTGGCCTTCTGCCACGTCGATCACGGGGTGCGCGCGGACAGCGCCGAGAACGTCGAGCACGTTCGCGCACTGGCGGAGCGACTCGAAGTCCCCTTCCACTTGCGTCGTCTCGAATCGCTCGGCGACCGTCCGAGCGAAGACCGCATGCGGCAGGCCCGCTACGCGGCGATTTCCGACATCGCCCGTGCGATCGGCGCCGGTGCGGTCGTCACCGGCCACCATGCCGATGACAACTTGGAAACCGTGCTGTTCCGGTTGCTGCGCGGCACTGGCCCGCGCGGGCTCGCGGGGATCCCCGAGGCGCGATGGTTGTGCGGAGAAGCTTCTCGCTGCCTGCTCGTCCGGCCCTTCCTGAAGGTCCGCCGCAACACACTGCGCGGCCTCTTGGCTCGGGTCGGCATTCCGGTCTACCAGGATTCCACCAACGCCGACGTCAGCTACACCAGGAACCGCCTGCGGATGGAGACGATCCCGCGGTTGCAGAAGGAACTGGGTGTCGGCCTCGATGTCGCGCTGATGACGGTCGCGACGACGGCGCGCGCTGCAACCGAGATCCTCGACGCGCAAGCGCGTCGCGTCTTGGCCGAGCGTTCGATCCGGCGTTCTTCGCACTGCCTGCATCTCGATCTGCGCGGCGTCGGGAAAGACGACTTGACCTTCGTTGGCGAAGCGCTGCGCATCGCTCATGCTGACTTGCATGCACGGGGCGAAGCGCCGTTGCAGCGTTGGATCGAGCGCGCGCTCGTGCTGCTCGACAAGCCCGATGGCACTCGCCTGTGCGGGCGCGGCGGTTTGCTCGTCGAGCGCACGCGCAAGGGGCTGCTATTGGTCGATCCCGATCGCCTTGGCGCTCCCCCCGTTGGCGATGGAGCGCTGCTGCAGTGGGACCTGGGCCGGCAACGGTTTGGCGCCACGGAGTGGCACGTGCAGGCGATCGAGCATCCGCTGCCACCGCTATCGCCGAGCCCGAGCGAAGCCGGTCCCTTCCGCGCGCTGATCGACCCGCGCAATGCGCCGCTGCCTTGGCGCATTCGCGCTCGCCGACCCGGCGATCGGATCCAGCCGCTTGGCGCCCGCGCCGAACAGGAACTTCGCCGATTCCTATTGGCCCGCCACGTGCCGCGCTTCGATCGCGACCGCCTCCCACTGCTGGTCGATGCCAACGACCGGATCCTCTGGGTCCCAGGCGCCGACATCGCCGAACCAGCGCGGCTGATGCTGAATACGCGCCGCTGCGTCGAAGTCCGCGTGACCACAGCCTGAGCGAACGTCGGCCCGAAGCCAATCGTCGCTTCCGCAGCGCGTCGGTGCGCGCCATACTCCGGTGCCCTCGAGACTTCGCAGCAATTGCGCCTCTTTGTCGATTCCGGCCCCATGTCGGGCATGTCGGTCGAACTCGACCGCAACCAACCCACCACCATCGGCAGCGGCTCGGGTTGCGCCTTGCGTTTGTCGGAGCCCGGCATCGCGGAGCAACATGCAGTCGTCAAGGCGCTGCGCGACCAGGGATTTGGCATCAAGGCGCTGGCCCCTGGCCTGCGCGTGAACGGCGCCGAGGTCGAAGCAGCTCCGCTTCATGATGGCGACACCATCGAGCTCGGCGCCTCCCGCATCGTCTACGGCCTGCGCGCGATCGCGCCGTCACGCGGACTGTCGATCCGCGGTTTCCAGATCCTGGGTGAACTGGGTCGTGGCGGCATGGGCAAGGTCTACCTCGCCGAACAAACGAGCCTGAAGCGGCAAGTCGCGCTCAAGGTGCTCGACACGAGGCGCACGTCGGACCCGGCCTTCGTCGCCAAGTTTGTCGCCGAGGCACGCGCCGCAGCCAAGCTCTCGCACCCCAACGTCGTCCACGTATTCGACGTCGAACAAGACGGCGGCACCTACTACTACGCGATGGAGCTGATGCATCACGGCTCCCTCGAAGCGTGGCTCAAGAAGAACGGCAAGATGCCGGTCGAGCGCGCCTTGCAGGTCATCGCTGACGCAGCATCCGGCCTCGCCTACGCCGAGTCCTTGCGCATCGTCCATCGCGACATCAAGCCCGACAACTTGATGCTCGACCAACACGGCAACGTGAAGATCGCAGACCTCGGGCTCGCGTTCACCGAGGACACCGGCGAGGAGCAGGTCGCGGGCACTCCGCACTTCATGGCACCCGAACAGGTGCTGCGCAAGCCGCTCGACCACCGCACCGACTTGTATGCGCTCGGGTGCACGTTCTATCGGCTCGTCACCGGCAAAACGCCGTTCAAGGGACAGACGGTCAAGGACATCCTGCGGGCGCAGGTGAAAGAGGACGCGGAGCCTGCGCACAAGGCCGACTCAGCCGTCCCGCCCGAGGTTTCAGCGATCATCCAGAAGCTGATGCAGAAGGAGCCGGGCGATCGCTACCAGAGCGCGAACGACCTGCTCGAAGCGGCGCATGCGCTGCTGCAGCCGCCAGCCAAGAAGGGCCTGTGGATCGGCCTTGCAGCCGCCGGTGCTTTGCTCGCGTCGGGCGCGATCTACTGGGCGGTCACCAAGCCAAAGGACGTCATCGAGAAGACCGAATACATCGACAACCCCGAAGCCGCGCGCCTCGCCGCTGCCAACAAAGAACTCGAAGCCGCGGCGCGCGAGCACCGCGGGACGATCGCACTGCTGCGCGCTCGCCTGGAGGCCGGGACGGGCGAGGCATTCGCGAGCACGCTCGATGGCATCGCCGCGGCGCACAAGGGCACGAGTGCCGCCGCCGAAGCGAGCGAACTTGCAGCCTCGACGCGCGCTGCACTCGCGCTGCAACTCGCCAACGCAGAAGCAGCGCGCAACAAGGCCGCAGCCGCGATCGCCGCGATCGCGGCCGAAGTCGCAACCGCGCAAGCAAGCGCTGACATGCCGCGCGCACTGGCGCTGATCGAAGCGGCCAAGCCAACGCCGGCCGCCGACATCGCGGCCTTCGACGAAGGACTCGCACGACTGCGAGAGCAGATATTGGCAGCGGCCACGGCTCACATCGCAACCCTGCGGTCGCAGGTCGACGATGCGCGCAAGATCGGCGACCCAACTGCGCTGCGCAACGCAGCGCGATCGCTCGGCGCGGTCGTGGACGCAACGGGCTGGCCCGATGCGATCGTGAGTGGTCGCGCCGCGCTGCAGGCCGCGAAGTCCGCGGCGCTATTGGACGCCGACACGCTCGAACACGATGCGACGACGGCGAAGTGGCGGTCCTACGCCACGCTGCTCCATCAACCAGGCGGCGTCGGCGAAGCGATGGCGCGCCTCGATTTCGCATCGGCTGCACAATCGTTGCTGCAACTGGCTGCGTCGGCCAAGGACTCGCCGATGGGCGTGCGCGCTGCTGGCTTCGCGGAGTCGCTGCAACGGGCCGCCGCCTACCTCGATGGGTTGCGACAATCCTTGCCCCAGGGCAGCATCCAGTTCGCCCTCCCCGGCTCGGAAACGCCCCTGACCTGGACCGGGTGGCGCGTTGCCGAAGGCCAACTGGTGTTCGCCGACACGACGAAGAAGCCGTTGAAGGAGACCGTTGTCGCGCTCGCCGACGTCTCGCTCGAGCAATGGGAGGCCTTGCTTGCGAAGGCGCCCGAACCGGCCACCGCAGCAGGCGGTCGTGCCGCGACCCTCGCGTTTGCAGCGATCCTCGCACATCAACGAGCGGCGTCCGCGTTCTTGCGCAGCCTCAAATCGGGCGACGACCAATCGGGCACCGGAGCCAGCGGCTATGCCTTGGGGGTGACCGTCTTCGACGTGCTGCTCGGCCAACTGCCCGCTGATGCGCCTTGGGCCCAAGGCGTCCGCGACGAGGCGCTGGCCAGTCGGATGCTGGCTGCGGGTCTACGCGCGTTGTCCGAACGCCGCAATCTCGCCGCCGCCAACCACGTCGACCGACTGCTTGCCGAGCACGCACACAGTTTCTGCGTGACCGGGATGCCGTGAGCCTGCGGATCCTTCCGACCGACGGCGGCGTGCGGATCGCCATCAAGGCAGTTCCTGGCAGCAGTCGGGACCGCATCGCAGGGATCCTCGGCGATGCACTGAAGGTGTGCGTCGCGGCACCGCCAGAGGACGGGAAGGCCAACGACCGGATCTGCGAGATCCTGGCAACTGCGTTTCTCGTCAACCGCCGCGACATCGCGGTCGTCGCCGGTCATTCCGCGCCCAATAAGTCGGTGACCGTGCTCGGTCTCGATGTGGACGAAGCGCGGGCAAGAATTCATGCGGCGATTGGCCGCTGACGCGAAGTCACGCACCTGTTCCTGGGACGCAAGAGCCCGCTCCGCTACGGTTCATGCATGGTCGGACCAGCACCCGGCGGCAAGACGTCCCGCTTGCGCGAAGCGGCGCAGAAGATCCTCGAGCGTTGTCCGCATCGCCCGCGCATGGCGCTGCTCCTGGGCAGCGGCCACGCGTCGATCGCAGGCCAACTGCGAGAAAAGGTCTCGGTCCACGCCGAAGATCTGCCGCCTGGCGTAGGCCTCGCTTCGCCGTTGTTGCTCGGCCTGCTCGAAGGCGCGCCGGTCGCGGTCGCTGACGCGCCGATCATGACGCTGGAGACCGGAGTCGAGGTCACGTTGCTCGTGCGACTGCTGCGCGCACTCGGTTGCGAGACTCTCATCGTCACGGCCGGCGCGGCGAGTCTGTCGCCGCAGATCGAGCCGGGCTCGATCGCCTTGATCGAGGACCACATCAACCTGACCGGCGCCCAACCGCTGCGCAGCAAGAGCGACGAGCATTGGGGACCGACCTTCCCGGACATGAGCGAGGCGTATTCGCCACGCTGGCTCGCCGTCGCTCGCGATGTCGCGATGCGCGCCGGAGTGCCGTGCCTTCCGGGCGTGCTCGCAGCGGTGCCAGGACCGTCGATGCCCACCCGCGCCGAATACCGCTTCTTGCGTCAGATCGGCGCCGACCTCGTCGGCATGTCGATGGTGCCCGAAGTCATCTCTGCAGTTCATGCTGGCTTCCAGGTCCTCGCCTTGGTCGGCGTCACGCAGCATGCCTTGCCGCAGCGACCGCCCGCCGAAGCGTCGATCGAAGCGATGATCGAGGCCGCAGAACTCGCAGCGCCGCGGATCGCCTCGGTGCTGGTCGGCGTCGTGGCCGAAGGCCAGAAGCTGCTCGACTGACCTTCGCCCCGACACGGGATCCGCGCTAACCTGCTTCGACCCGAAGTGCTGCTGCGCGGGCAATCGCGACCGTCCTTGGAGAACCTGTGAACCCCACCTGTGCCCGCATCCACACGATTGCCGCCGCCTTGTTGCTGAGCTCATGCAGCGGATGGCTCTTCTCGGGATACGACACGATCGACCGAACCAAGCCTGTCGCGTTGGTCGAGACGACCGGCGGCGTCGAGTTTGGCGCCACGACTGAATTCGGCATCCTCACTCTCGGCCGCACCGCACAAGACGGACCTTGCCGCGTCCACTACTTCTTGGGCCCGACGCCGATGATCGAGGACGGGGTCTTGCGCCCCTCCAGCGCTGGATTCTGCCGAGCGGACATCGACCTCAAGACGCAGAGCGTGCGCGTGCTCGACCGCAACGTGACGCGAGACGATGAAATCCTGGCGATGTGGACCCCCGACGGCACCAACCTCATGACCGTCGACGTCGGCTTGGCCGCGGTTTCAGGCGTGCAGGGCGACGTGCTGCGCGATCCGGGCTGCGAATTGCCAGCGGGGGCTGCGCTCTTCGTCGTCGACGACGGCAACATGCTGTTCGTCGGCCTCGTTTCCGGGCGCGCGCGCCTTCAGGGCACGTCGAACCCGGGCGATTACTACGTGTTTTCCGGTTTCGATCGCATTCGCGAGATGCTGGCGGTGCCCGAAGTGCACCCGACCGACTACGAGACGAAGTTCCGGCCGGACAACATCACTGTCCAAAAGCCGGCGCAACCAAGCACCGGCAAGTAGTCGCGGTCCGCGAGCGACTACTCGCGCACGATCCCGGCAAGGTCCATCACCTCGTCGACGACCTTTGCGAGCACGAACAACACCATCTGGTCGTGCGGCTCGATTTCGTCGTCGCCGGTCGGGATCAGCACCTCGCCCTCTTCGCGCGTGATCGCTCCAACGACGCAACCGCGCGGAAAGCCCGCCTCGCGCAACTTGCGTCCTACGAGCTTGCTGCCTGGTTGCACCTGGATCTCGAGCACCTCGGCCTTGCCTTCCTCGATCGTCGCGATCTTGCTGATGCTGCGACTGCGTACGAACGCAAGGATGCGGTTGGCGCACAGGAGCCGCGGCGACACCGCGACATCGATCCCCAGCCGCTCGTAGAGCGTCACATAGTCTGGCTTCTGGACCAGCGCGACCGTGCGCGCGATGCCGAGGTTGCGCGCAAGCTGGCACGACATCAGGTTGCGCTCGTCCTGCTCGCCGATGCCAAGGAACGCATCGGCCTCGCCGACATGCTCCTCTTGCAGGAAGTTTAGGTCCGTCGCCTCGGCGTGCAGCACGACGACTCCCTGCAGGATCTCCGACATCCGCTCGGCTTCTTCGCGGTCGTCGACGATCACCCGCGTGTTGACGTGGTGGCGCTGCATCGCCTGGCAGACCTGGACCGCGACGCCTGAACTGCCGTAGACGACGACACTCTTCAAAAAGCTCTGCTTCGCCCCAGTCTTCTTCTCGAAGGCCGTGATGCCCTTGGGCTCACCGAGCACGAAGATTTCGTCGCCGACCGAGATCACGTCGCTGCCGCCAGGAACGATCACTTCGTGGTTGCGGTCGATTGCGGTGATCAGCACGCCGCTCGGTATCTTCAGGTCCTTGACCGCGACGCCGACAAAAAGGCTGTCCTCGTCGATCTTGAACCGCCGCATCTGGACCTTGCCCTCGGCAAAGTTGTCGACGCCGACCGCCTGATTGAGTCGCACGTTGCGGACCACTTCTTCGGCAGCGAGGTCGTCCAGCGACAGCAGCAGGTCGTAGAGCAGGTTCTTGCGAAAGAAGGTCTTGCTGCGCCGGAATGCCGTCGTGTCCTTCAGCCGCAACACGGTCTTCTTCGCACCGAGCCGCTTGCCGAACAGGCAGGTCAGCATGTTGACCTTGTCGTCGTTCGAGACGGCGAGCACGAGGTCGGCCGCGTGCGCTTCGGCTTTGTCGAGCACGTCGGGCCGTGAGCCGTCGCCGAGTACCGCTTGCACGTCGAGCAAATCCGCGACGCGGCGGAGGCGATGACGGTCCGGGTCGACCACCGTCACCGAGTGTCCCTCGGTGGAGAGCACCTTCGCGAGATACGAACCGACCTCGCCGAGGCCGACGATCAGGATGTTCATGGGCTGGGCGAAGAGGATACTCTCTGCGCCCCTTGATCCTGCTGCTCGACAACCAGGATTCGTTCGTGTGGAACCTCGCTCAGGCGTTCGCCGTGCTCGGCGCACGCGTCGAGATCCGCCGCAGCGACCAGTTCGACCCGAAGGATCTGCCACCCGGCACGGGCGCGATCGTGCTGTCGCCGGGCCCCGGTCGCCCAGAAGACGCCGGCGCGACGCTCGACGTGCTGCGCCTTCATGGCGCGCGAATGCCGACGCTCGGTGTGTGCCTCGGTCACCAGGCGATCGGCCAGGCCTACGGCGGCTTGGTTGATCGCGTGCAGCCGTGCCACGGAAGGACTTCGCCGATCCGCCATGACGGCTCGGCGCTTTTCGCCGGCGTGCCAGATGGATCGCCATTCTGTCGCTACCACTCGCTGTGCGTAAAGCGCCCGCTGCCTGACGCTCTGATCGCAAGCGCCTGGCTCGATGACGGCACCGTCATGGGTCTGCGCCATCGGCGACATCCTGTGCACGGAGTGCAGTTCCACCCGGAGTCATTCCGGTCTCCGCATGGCACACGGCTGCTCGAGAACTTCCTCGCCATCGCTGGGCCGGAGGCGGCGGCATGAACGACGTGGGACTCGTGCAAGTCCGAGGACTGAGCAAGACGTTTGGCGATCTCAACGTGCTCGCGGACCTCGACCTCTGCGTCGGACGTCGCGACTTCCTCGGTCTTGTCGGTCCGAACGGCTCCGGCAAGTCGACCTTGCTGCGCATCCTGGTCGGCCTGCATCGACGAACCCGCGGCGACTGCGCCGTGTTCGGACTCGACCCCGAGCGCGAACCGATCGCGGTGCGCTCGCGGCTGTCGTATCTGCCGGGCGAGACCTCGGTCTACCGCGAGATGACTGGCGCGCAGTTCCTCGAGTTCGCGGTCGCGTTCCACGCACACGTCGACGCCACGCGCACGCGGCGGCTCACAGAGTTGTTCGCCTTGCCCATGCGCCAGCGCGTCCGCGCCTACAGCGCGGGCATGAAGCAGAAGCTCGCGGTCCTCGCTGCGCTTGCCGTCGACGCCGAGCTCTACCTGCTCGACGAGCCCGACCGCGCGCTCGATGCAACGATGCGGATGGAACTGCGCGGCATCCTCCGCGAGATGTGGAAGCAGGGCGCTACCTTCGTGCTCAGCTCCCACCACCTCGAAGAACTTCGCGACCTCGCAAGTCGCTTGCAGTTCTTGCGCAGCGGCCGCTGGATTGCCGATGCCGAGCTGCGCGTCGCCGAGGCCGCATTGCGCCAAAGGGCGCGAGTGCGACTCACGAACGACGCACCGCCACAAGGGGCGAGGATCGTGCGCCGATGCGGCGACGGCTCCTGGATCATCGAATGCGACGGCGACCCCTTGGCGTGGATCGCGGCGCAGCAAAGTGGCGCGACACTCGCCTTCGAGGCCGGAGATCCCCGGCTCGACGACCTCTACGAATTGCTCTACCTGCCTCAGCAACCTGCGGAGCCTTCGGCGTGATCGCCCAGAAGACATTCCGCGAGCTGCGCGTCATGGCTCTGGTCTACGCGTGCCTGCTGCTGCTGCTCGAGCTCCCGGTGATCCTGCTCTGGCCCGAGGTCTACGACGACCTCAAGAAGTCGGCGCTGTTGCGCAACATCGGCTTCGATTTCTTGCAGCGAATCGGCAGCGGCATCACGGATCGCAGCGAAGACGTCGCCTACCGGAACTGGCTCGCGGTGATGCTCTACTTCCGCAGCGTCAACCTCCTCGGCATCGCTGCGAGCGTGCTGCTCGGCACCGCGCTCTTCGCGCGCGAGCGCGAGACGCAGACGATGGAGTTCCTCTTGTCGCGCCCGGTGTCGCGAGCGTCCATCCTCTGGCAGAAGTTCTGGCCCACCGCGGTCTGCGTGACGCTGCCGATCTTCGTCATGAACACGGCGTCGATCTTCGTCTCCCGCGCGATCGAAATGGAGGCGCCATTCTGGCCGCTTCAACTCGCCAACCTGCACGGCTGCCTGTTCGCGCTGATGATCCTCGCGTTCACGACTTTCGTGTCAGTGAAGTGCCGAACGCAAGCGCACGTCGCCTTCTGGGTGGGCGGCATCGTCGTGCTGCAGATCGGCGTCTATCTGGTGCCGCGATGGCGGTGGAGCAGCCTGTTCCGGCTCTCGGACTTCGACTGGTACGGGCCGATCCTCGCCGGCAACGTGGAACTCCCACAGATGTTCTTGCCGACTGAAGGCCCGGCCAACTCGCTGTGGACTCTGCTCGGCGCCGCGTTGTTCTACTACCTCGCTTGGCGCGCGTTGCGCGACCTGGAGCCGTGACATGATCGCGCTCGCCGTCGCCACGAGCCTCGTCCGCGAAGCTTTGCGCGCACTCGGCGCGCCGCTTCGCTTGCTGGCTTACTTGCCCTTCCGCAACCGATGGCGACGGCTTGCCCGCGCAGCGCTCGCCGCGGCCGCACAGAGCAGCGCCGACACCGAGAGTTCGACTGCCGTCGTCGATCGACTCGTGGAGCGAGCGGTCATCGGGCGCAGGCTTCGCGCCAAGGACAGGCGGCCCCGAGTTTTCATCTCGGCCGGCGAGGCGAGCGGCGATGCGCACGGCGCGCGCTTGTGCACGGCGATTGCAGACAGTGCGGACGTAGTTGCCTTCGGCGGTCAGTCAATGCGCGCTGCCGGGGCGGACGTCCGCTTCCCGCTCGCCGAGCATGCGGTGATGGGCGTGGTCTCCGTGCTGAAGCAACTGCCGATGGTGCTGCGAGCCTACGCGACCTTCTTGCGCATCTTGCGCGACGAACCACCGGACCTCGTCGTGCTCGTGGATTACCCGGGCCTCCATCTCGTGATGGCAAAGGCCTGCAAGCGCGCTCGCGTCCCCGTGCTGCACTACGTCGCACCGCAGTATTGGGCCTGGGGACCGTGGCGCATGCGTCGCTACCGTCGCGCGGTGGACGCGACCTTGACGATCTTGCCCTTCGAGACCGCGTTCTTCGCCCAGTTCGAAGTGCCCGCGTGCTACATCGGCCACCCGCTGCTCGATCAACTCGCCGCAGCGCCGCCAAACGCAGCCGAGGTCTTGGCGATGCGCGCGCGTCCAACGATCTGCTTGTTGCCAGGTTCGAGGCGTTCTGAGATCGAGGCCAACTTGCCCGGCATGCTCAGGACCGCCGCGACCATCCGCTCGCACGATCCACTTGCCCATGTCGTGGTGGCGCACTGCGACAAGAACCGCGAAGCGCTTCTGCGCGAATTGGTCGCGACTCACGCGGCGCGTGCTGGCGTCGAAGTGCACATCGGCCCGCTCGCGCCGCGACTCGCCGGCGCGCGCTTGACGCTCGCAAAATCCGGCACCGGGTCGCTCGAAGCCTGCTTGTTCGGCAACCCCGTGGTCGTCGTCTACAAACTCCGCTCCGCGCTCGCGTCCCTGGGCTACCACAACATCCTCAGCGTGCCCTTCATCGCCGCCGCCAACCTGATCGCCGGCCGCGAGGTCGTGCCAGAACTCTGCTTCCACGACGCCGACGGATGGCATCGCGTCGCCGATGCCGCGCTGCGCCTTTGGACGGACGAGACTGCGCGCCGCGAATGTGAAGAGGGCCTCGCCGAAGTGCGACGGAAGCTTGGTGGCCCGGGTGCGACGACTCGGGTCGTCGCGATCGTCGACGCTTTCATCCACCGCACTGCGGTGCAGCCATGAAGCCAACTTCGTTGACCGATCTGCGCGCCTTCCTCGACGTGCTGCGGCAGCAAGGCGAGTTGCGCGTGATCGAAACGCAAGTCGATCCCGACCTCGAGGCTGCCGAAATCCATCGGCGCGTGATCGCCGCCGGCGGGCCGGCGCTGCTGTTCCAAAACGTGAAAGGCTCGCCGTGGCCAGCCGTCACCAATCTCTTTGGCACGGCCCGCCGCGTCGAACTCGCGTTCGGCAAGGAACCCCAGCGCCTCGTGCAGCGACTTGCCGACGCGCCGCACACGATGTTGCCACCGAGCCTCTCCAAGCTGTGGCACAACCGCGACCTGCTCGGTTCGCTGCTGCGCGTCGGAAAGAAGCGCGTTCGACGGCCGCCGGTCTGTGAACGCATCGACGCGCCGCCGTCGCTGTCGCGGCTGCCACTGCTGCGAACCTGGGAAGAAGACGGCGGCGCATTCCTCACGTTGCCACTCGTCTATACGGAGCACCCGGACGGGCTGGGCTCCAACCTCGGGATGTATCGCATCCAGCGTCACGACGACACGCACACTGGACTGCCTGTGCAGATTGGCAAGGGCGGCGGCTTCCACCTCGCCGAACACGAGAGGCGCGGCACGGCGATGCCGGTCAACATCTTCGTCGGCGGCCCGCCAGCGCTGATCCTGTCGGCCATCGCGCCGCTGCCGGAGAACGTGCCCGAGGTCTTGTTGTGCTCCTTGCTGATGGGTCAGCGCCTAAGAAGCGGCGACAACCCGATGGGCCCATTGCCGCTAGTCGCCGACTGCGAGTTCTGCATCACCGGCGAAGTGAAACCAGGCGATCGCTTTGCCGAGGGCCCATTCGGCGATCACTACGGCTACTACTCGCTTCGTCACGACTACCCCCGCGTGACCGTCAAAGCCCTGCTGCATCGCAAGGACCCGATCCTGTGCGCCACCGTCGTCGGCAAGCCGCGCCAAGAAGACTTCTTCCTCGGCGACTACTTGCAAGAACTGCTGCTGCCCCTGTGCAAGGTCGCGATGCCCAGCGTCACCGATCTGTGGAGCTATGGCGAGACGGGCTACCACTCGCTCGCGGCCGCAGTGTGCAAGCAGCGCTACAAGCGCGAGGCAATGCAGGCCGCCTTCCGCATCCTCGGCGAGGGCCAGTTGTCCCTGACGAAGTTCCTGCTGCTCACCGATCGCGCCATCGACCTGCGCAACTTCCGCGCGACACTCGAGCACATCCTCGCGCGAACGAACTTTGAGACCGACCTCTACGTGATCGGCAACCTATCGATGGACACGCTCGACTACGCGGGACCGGCGGTCAATGAAGGGAGCAAGGGCGTGTTGCTCGGTTACGGCGAACCGGTCCGCAAGTTGCCGCGTGAGTTCACGGGGGAGTTGGGAAATGGATTCGCGCGGGCGGTCCCATTCTGCGCCGGCTGCCTCGTCGTCGAAGGCCCTCCTTACGAACGCGAAGCAACCGCGGCCCAGCGGCTCGCGGCGTCTCCAAGCCTGCGGGAGTGGCCGCTCGTGGTCCTGGTCGACGATGCCAACAAGGCTGCGAAATCGACGGTCAACTTCTTGTGGACCACGTTCACTCGCTTCGAACCCGCCGCGGACATCCACGCGCAGGCCATGCGCGTCGTGCGCCACCAACCGAGCTATACGCCGCCGATCGTGATCGACGCACGGATGAAGCCAAGCTACCCCAAGGAACTCTTCTGCGACGACCGCACCCGAGCCCTCGTCGACCAACGGTGGCGCGAATACTTCCCAGCGGGCGACGTGGCGATGGGCGACAGCGATCGCGGGCATCTCGACTGACACCAGATCTGCCGCTACACCAAGCCACGTGAGCTACCGCGATCTCAGTCCCGAGGACGCCCTCGACACCTTGTCCACTGACGCCAGCTGGAAGGTCCTCGACGTGCGTACCGACGAAGAGCACCGCCTCTACCGGCTGCCTGGCTCCGTGCTCGTTCCCGTGCAGGAACTCGGCAAGCGCCTGGTTGAACTCGATCGGACCGCGAAGTGGCTCGTCTACTGCGAACACGGTCGGCGCAGCATGTTTGCCTGCGAGATCCTGCAGCAGGCTGGGTTCGAGAACTTGACCAACCTGCGCGGCGGCATCGCGCACTGGATTGGCTGCGGATTGCCCGTGCAGCAGTGACAGACGGGCCCGCCTTCGCCCGAGCTTGATGCGCCAAGCCTGAACCTGTGGCGCCGCCTTTCCGTTTGTCGGACCGCCGCGGCACTCCTACCCTGCCCGCCCCCGCCATGACGTTGCTGCCGTTCGCCCCTTTCGTCCTGTTCGCCAGCTTGGTTTCTTGCGCCGCAGCAGCGATCGCGCCAACGACTGCGCCCGTGCCACAAGAGCAGACGCTGCCTACGCGCACGCAGGGCACGATCCTGAAGGGCGATGTCGACACGCTGGTCGAGGCGATCGCCGCGCAGACCAACAAGCCAGGCAGCGCCGCGCCCTACGTGCCCACGATCGACGGCGCCGCACGAATGCTCTGCGCGATGGGACACTGCCACCGCTACTACGTCGCCGTCGACCACCCGCGCATTCGCGCCACGCTCGGCATGCTGATCGCCGGTCGCCGCGACGACGGCAGCTTTGGCGCCACTGCCGGCGAGGACCCGATGACGACCGCATGGGTCGTCGATGCGATGACGGTCATGGACGCCGAGCGCTACCGCGACGAAATCCAGACTGCCAAGAAGTGGCTCGCCGGCCAGGGGATCGAGGGCTCGCCCTTTGCTGGCAGTGTCGCTGAGACCATGGCCCAGTTGCGCGCGGATGTCTTTCCCGAGCACATCGCACAGGCCACCGTCGCCGCCGCCGCGAAGTTGCGGGAATCGACAGCCTTCGACTTGGCTGAAGGCGTCGCATTGCTGGTTCGACTCGTCGCCTGCCAACAGGCCAACCGGGATCTCGATGCTGTCGCGGCCTCGACGCAGGGCGCCGTGTCGTTTGCCCCCGAGCAGAAAAAGGCATTCGACTACCTGATGGCGCAGCTCCACGACGGCACGATGCTCGTGCAGTTCGGCGAGCAGAAAGTCGCCGACCCGGCGATCACTGCGATCGCGTTGCTCGCGTTGCTGACCAAGCCAGCGCCGCTGCGCACGCAGGCAGAAGGGGCCGCGCTCGACACCGGAGTGCACTGGCTGCTGTCGTGTCAGAACGAAGACGGATCCTTCGGCAAGCAACTGCAGAACTACACGACCAGCGTCGCTGTGGGCGCACTGCTGCGCTGGGGAATGCCGCCGGCCAAGCCTGCGATCGAGAAGGCGCAGCGCTACATCCTCGCTTGCCAGCATGCCGAGCAGGATGGCTACGAGAAAGGGGACCGAGACTACGGTTCGATCGGCTACGGCGGCAGCCAGCGCGGCGACCTCAGCAATGTGAACTTCGCCTTGCAGGCGCTGCGCGAGTCGGGACTGCCGGCAGAACACGAGGCCTTCCAGAAGGCGTTGGTCTTTTTGCAGCGATCGCAAAACTTGAAGAACGTGAACGACTTCCGCGGCAAGGTCTCGGACCCCGACGCCGGCGGCAAGATCATGGAGATCGAGGCGGGCAATGACGGCGGTTCGGGCTACTACCCGGGCAACTCGGCGGCTGGCTACGACGCGACCCCGGACGGCAAGTCGCATCCTCGCAGCTACGGTTCGATGACCTACGCGCTGCTCAAGTCCTACACCTTGTGCGGGCTGCCAAGCAGCGACCCGCGCGTGCAGGCTGCGGTGCTCTGGATCTCCCAGAACTGGACGCTCGACGAGAACCCGGGGTTCACCGCACCGCTTGGCGACAAGGCTAGGCAAGCGGGCCTCTACTACTACTACATGGTGCTCGCGCAGGCGCTGGACCTCGCCAAGGTCGAAGTCGTTCACCAAAGGAAGGCCGCGGACCCGAAGGCTCCCGACGCATTACCCGAACCAATCGAATGGAAGAAGGCTCTGCGGGCGAGAATCATCTCGCTGCAGCAAGCAGACGGCTCCTTCGTCAACGAGAAAAACGCGCGCTGGATGGAGTCCATGCATGTGCTCTGCACTTGCTACGCGCTGCTCGCCCTCGAACGCTGCCGCTGAACTGAAAAACACGACCTGCCGCCGATGCACGCGCTGCCCAAAGCTCCCGCCTGGTTTCGTTTCCACAACAACGAGAGTGTCCATGTCGGCGCCGTCGAGCCGGGCGCACGCGCCGAGGACGCGCGCTACTACGACCTCGGCGCTCTCGACGTGCACGCGCTGCTCGCGCAGGGCGGATTGCGGCTTCGCGACTTGCTCTCTCGCATCCAGAAGGCACGCTCGATCGCCGCACCACAGCGCTTCGCCACGCCGGTCCCCAGACCAGGAAAGATCCTGTGCGTCGCGAAGAACTACGTGAAGCATGCGCGCGAGTTCGGCGCCGACGCCCCGCCGGAGCCGATCTTCTTCGCCAAACTGCCCGACACGTTGCGCGCGCACGGCGAGGACGTCGTAGTCCCCCACTGGCTCGACTCGCGCGTCGATCACGAAGCAGAACTCGGGCTCGTGCTCGGATTCGCCGATCCAAAGGATGCTGGACGGAAATACGTAAGCGAGTCCGAGGCGCCGTCCCTGGTCGCCGGCTACACGATTGTCAACGACGTGACTGCGCGCACCTTGCAGGGCTCGGATCGCGACCAGAAGTATCCCTGGCTGCGCAGCAAGTCGCTCGATTCGTTCTGCCCCTTTGGTCCGTTCGTCGTGCCTTCCGACGCGATCGACGGCAACGACCTCGAGATCTCGATGACCGTCAACGGCGCAGTCCGGCAGAAGGCGCGCACGAGCGAGATGGTGTTCTCGATCGGCAAGGTGCTTGCGGCAATGGCGCGATGCACCACTCTGCGTTGTGGGGACTTGATCGCGACGGGCACGCCCGAGGGCGTCGGGCCGATCGTCGACGGCGACTCGATGGCCGTCTCGATCGAAGGGCTCGGAACGCTGCGTAACCCGGTCCGGAAGGAACTGCCTCCGCGGTAGCCGCGCGCCACATCAGAGTTGCAAGCCGCCGTCGACGGTGATGTCTTCGCCCGTCATGTAGCCGCTCTGTTCCGACAGGAGCCAACGCACGACGCCGGCGAGTTCAGCGGTGGTGCCGAGTCGGCCCATCGGAACGCGTGGCAGTATCCTCCGCTGGCTTGCTTCGTGGCTGTGCTCATGGACGACCAGACCAGGAGACACGACGTTGACGGTCACTGACGAAGGCGCGCACTCAGCCGCGAGCGAACGCGCCAGGTGCACGAGCGCTGCCTTGATCGCGAAGTAAGCCGGCGCACGCGACATCGCCCGGTGCTTGCCGGCGCCCGCGGCGGCGAACAGCACGACGCGTCCACATTTCGCCGCGAGCATCGACGGAACGATCGCCTGCGTGACGAGCAAGGCCGACGTCAAGTTGCTCGCGATGAGCTTGCCGAACTCGAGGGGCTCAGTCGAAAGCAAAGGAGCCTCGTAGAAGTCGCCGACGCAGTGCACGAGTCCCCAAGGAGCGCCTTGCTGCACGAGGAGCCGTTCCGCCGCGACTCGCACCGACTCCGAGTCCGTGGCGTCGACGCCGCGCTCACGCGACCACACCACTGCTTTTTCACCGAGCGCGTCCGCGACGGCGCGGCCGATGCCTTTGGTTCCGCCGACGACGACAACGTGCGAGCCGCTCTTGGCCATGTTCGCAGTTGGACATGATGGCGCGCCGACGCGCAAGCGGCACCGCAGGAGCGAGCGCTCAGAAGACCGAAAAACGGTCGAGCGGCCAGAAGCGGGCGCAGACGCGACCGCGCAGCATTCCTTCTGGGACCAGGCCGAACTCGCGCGAGTCGCAACTGACAGGTCGGTTGTCGCCGAGCACGAAGCAGCTACCTTCGGGCACCACCACTTCATGCGTGGTGTCGAGGTCCGCAATGCAGGTCCAGCGGTCCTCGGCCATGCTGCCGTTGACCCACAGCTGGCCATTGCGCAGGGCGACTCGATCCCCCGGCAGGCCGACGACGCGCTTCACGAAGTCGACGGACGGATTGCGAGGGTAGCGCAGGATCACCACGTCGCCGCGCACGAGTTCTGCGACTGCGGGCGACTGCCGATTGACGACGAGTCGATCGCCGTCGTGAAGAGAAGGCTCCATCGAGTGCCCCTTCACCACGGAGACCTGCACGATGAACAGGTGGAAGGCCGCCATCAGCATGGCGCCGATCAGCGCTTCGATCGCCCAGCGTGGAGCGCCGCTGTCTCTTCGCCTTGCCACCCAATCGCCTGCCGCTCGCGAGCACGACGCGTTGGGCACGGTTCGCGCCACCGACACGGCATCGCCGGCTGCTGCATCGGGCACCTCGCCCGACTGCGCAATCGGCGTCAGGGTCTGCAGCACCCGAGGATCGAGCAACAGCGTCACATCCCGCGCTATCGACACTTCCACTCCACCTCTTGAGCCCCCAGGGCTTGAGGGAAACTCCCCCAGGTGGGTTGGTTGCCGCTGACCAACGGCGTCCTTGGCCTGTCGTTAGCGCGGCCTGATCCGGTGGTCCCCGATCCGATGACCGGCGGCCTAGGGACCGACACCAGCCAACTCGCAGCGGTCGGCTGCTCGACCTTCGACGCCACCGCCCTTCTCCGTTCCTTCGCCCTTGCGCTGCCGGCGCAGTCGTCGTTCCACTGCTTGCAGTGAGACGCAGAAGGCTCGATCGACGAGCAAGCAAGGATGTGCCACGACGGAAGGCGCCTCGCAGCGCCATCCTGCGCTCAACGCCCCTCGAGTCAGCGCGGCTTCAGCACAGCGCCAGCAAACATCCAGATCCCGGTCGCAGTCGCGACCAAGGTCGCGATGACGAAGGCCCAGACCGCAAAGACATGCATGCGTCTGGCTGCAGGACGACGCCACAACCAGATCCCGGTGATCACGACCGGCAGGGCGAGCAGGCCGCCGACCTTGGCGCAGATCAGATGGATACGCTGGACTTCCGGAACGAACGTGTAGAGACGGGCGAGTTGTTCGGTGAGCAGAATCGCAATCGTCAAACTGGCCATCGATGCAGGGCCCGCGACGAGATGCGCCCGGCGCTTGCGCTGCCAACCTGATACCAGCGCGAGCGCAATCAGCACGACCGTCGCGGACAACGCCACCCAGAACCAAATGTCAGCACTCATGGGGTCGCCGACTGTGGCAAACGGCGCGACGGATCGCAACGAAGCTCCGCCGCATTGTTGCCAATCGCCCTGGCAGCTGCTCTTGCGATGCGGCTTCCGCCATGGCGGCGCACCGCGTTCTCGCTACCTTGCCCCGATGCGAAAGGAACTGCACGCAGAGCCAGACGGTCGCGGCTTGAAGGTCGGCATAGCCGTCGCCCGCTTCAACGAGGTCGTGACCGAACGCCTGCTCGAAGGCGCGATCGCAGCATGCTGTGAACGCGGCGTCGCAGATGCCGATGTCATCGTGGCGCGCGTGCCCGGCGCATTCGAGTTGCCGCAAGCCGCACTCTGGCTCGCGACGACCATGCGCTGCGACGCAGTTGTGGTGCTCGGGGCAGTGATTCGCGGCGAGACCAGCCACTACGACTACGTTTGCGCCGCCGCGAGCGATGGCACGCTGCGCGTCGGTCTCGACACCAAGACACCGATCGCCTTCGGGGTGCTCACGTGCGACAACCTCGCACAAGCGCTTGCGCGCGCCGGAGGCGACGCCGGCAACAAGGGCACCGATGCCGTCCTTGCCGCCCTGGAAATGGCCCAGCTCAAACTTCGAGTCTGCTCGGTAGCCCCCCGTTGAGCAAAAGCTGCATCCTGCTAGCATCTTCGCCTCGCGCCACCCCTGCGCTGCTCCTTGCCATGCCCCAACCTGTTCGTCGCCGCACGAAAGCCCGCGAAGTCGCGCTCCAACTGCTGTTCCAGTTCGACCTGCGCGGCCCGAACTACGGGCAGGAACTCGGCGCAGACTTGGATGCGCTCTGCCTAGAAGCGAGCGATGGCGACCGCGAAGTCTGCAAGTTCGCGCAGCGGCTCGTCGAAGGCACTCTGCGGCTGCGCCCCGAAATCGACGAGCGACTCAAGTCCGTCACGCGCAACTGGGACCTGAAACGCATGGCCAGCGTGGACCGGAACATTCTCCGGATGACCGTGTTCGAACTCGCGCACTGCCAGGACGTGCCGCCCAAGGTCGCGATCAACGAAGCAATCGAACTCGGCAAGAAGTACTCCACCGCCAACTCCGGTGGGTTCGTCAACGGCATCCTCGATCGCGTGCGCATGGACCTCGAAAAGGAGCGCACAGCCACGTCTGGCGCCCAAGACATCTCGGCCGCGCAGGCCGAGTGAACGCGGCATGGTCTTCGGCAAGCTGCTTGGCGCGCTCAAGAAGACACGCGAAGCCCTGACCACGGGACTCTCGCGACTGTTCTCGTTCGGCCGGAAGCTGGATGAGGGCTTCCTCGACGAGTTGGAGCACGTGCTCTATCAGGCGGACCTCGGTCCCTTCGGCACGCAGCTCGTTGAGTTGCTCAAGACAGCCTGGAAGCGGCGCGAGATCACCGAGGTCGAGCAGGTCCCGCCTTGGCTGCGCTCGCAGCTGTTGCTGATGCTGAATGGGGCCGCGAAGCCGATCGCGCGCGCTGCGAGCAAACCGACCGTGGTGCTCGTCGTCGGCGTCAATGGCGCGGGCAAGACGACCTCGATCGCAAAGCTTGCGCGCCGCCTGCAGCAGGATGGCAACAAGGTGATGCTCGGCGCCGGCGACACATTTCGCGCCGCGGCAGTCGAACAACTGACGGTGTGGGCCTCGCGACTCGACATCCCGATCGTCAAGCAGCACACCGGCGCGGACCCGGCCGCGGTGGCCTTCGACGCCGTATCCGCCGCGGTTGCGCGCCAGGTCGACTACCTGATCCTCGACACGGCAGGACGCCTTCATACGCAGAAGAACTTGATGACCGAGCTAGAGAAGGTCGTGCGCGTGGTCAAGAAGGTGCTGCCCGAGGCCCCCCACGAGACCTTGCTGGTGCTCGACGCGACGACGGGTCAAAACGCGATCCGACAGGCAAGCGAGTTCAGCAAGGCTGCGCCGGTCACCGGCCTGATCCTCGCCAAGATGGATGGCACCGCGAAGGGCGGCGCTGTCTTTGGCATCCGTTCTGTCTTGCCCGTGCCCGTGAAGTACCTCGGCGTCGGCGAAGGCGTGGACGATCTCGAGCCTTTTGCCGTCGAACCCTATGTGGATGCGATCCTCCAGTTCGACCGGCCGAAGCCAGCATGACCGTGCAAAGCGCGCACGGTTTGCGTTGGCCCGCAGCGCTGGTTGCCCTGCTCGCGATTCCCTTCGACGCTGACTGGATCGACTTCGAGGCGGCGAGGCGCGGAGTGCTGTTGCTCCTGCTCGGTCTCGTTCTCTTGGCCCGCCCCAGCTCGTTCCGCGAGCGCGCGCTCGGCGACCCTTGGCTTTTCGCCCTTTCGGCATGGTTGTGCGTCGCTGCCGCCGCGAATGCGGCCGGAATCATCGCCTTCGACGCAATCGCGCGCTGCGGCACGTGGTTCGGGTTATGGCTGTTGTGGCGCGCTGGCGCCCGTGCCGACCAACGCGCGCTCGGTGCAGTTGCGACGACAACGCTGCTGGTCGCGACCCTCGTCGGCATTGGGCAAAGGGTCGGCGTGCCCTTCTGGATCGGCGGGCCCGACGAACCAGTGAGCCTGTTTGGCAATCGCAATGTCGCCGCCGAGTTCGTCGCCATCGCCGGCGCTGTCGTCGCAAGCAGGCGAGCCGACCGACCGACGTGGTCCTTCGTCGCGTTGTTGCTAGCGGGCATGTATGCGACCGCAAACGGCTCGCGTTCCGGTCTCGTAGCGCTGCCGCTCGGCGTGATGGCGACCGCGCTCATGGATCGGGTTGGGGTCAGCTGGTGGGCAAGACTGCGCGGCACGCTCGCGCCCGTCGCCATCGGCCTCGCGCTAGGGCTCGCGCTGCCATCGGGGCCAATCAATGCGGACCTTGGCGCCACTCTGCCAGGAGCACGGACGCGGACCGAGACGCTGGAAGTGCGCAAGGAGATCGCCAAGGGCGCGCTGCAGATGGTCACCGACTCCCCCTGGCTCGGCCACGGGCCGGGTCAGTTCCAGGTCGCCTATCCGCGCTATCGCACGCAACGCGAGATCGAGCTGTCATCGCTCCATCGAACCGAGATGCGCCGCGTCGGCACCGCGCATGACGATTGGCTCGAGACCGCGGTGGAAGGCGGCATCCCGGCGCTCCTGCTGCTGGTTGCGTTCTTCGTCTCTCGCCTTCGTCAACTGGACGCCGGCAGCGCGCCTCTCGTCGCACTCGCCGCCATCATGCTGGTGCGCGCACCAGTGCTGAACGCTCCCGCAGTGGCGCTGGCACTGCTCGCATCATCGCGGGTGCTTTTGTCCTCGAAGGCGGACGGCGCGCAATCCGTGCGAACAGCCATCGCACTGCGCGTGTCTGGCATCGTCATGGCCCTCGTCGGTGGTGCGATCCTCTTCGGCGCAACCTGCGTCGCGCGTTTTGCGGCATCGGCACAACGCGCACCGGACGTCACCTGGTTGGAGCGCGCCATCGCGTTCTCGCCATTCGATCCCACCGCGTGGCAGCTGCTGGCAAGCGAGAGGGCTCAAGCCGCCAAGTCACACGCCGACGCACTGGCCGCCCTCGAAGCCGCAGACCGCGCCGTCGCTCTACGCCCGGATGAACCGTCTTACCGCTTGTTGCGCGCCGACCTGCTGCGCATGTGCGGCAGAACGAAGGAAGCAAGAGCGGACATTTCCGCGGTGGCGAAGCTCGATCCTGGCGAGACCCAGACCCAGATCCAACTCGCGGGACTCTACGCGACGGAAGGCGACTTCGACGCGGCGCTCATCGCGCTCGCCACGGATCCCCCACCCGCTCTCCGCGCGGGCCTTGCCGCACAGATCGACGCGCTGTCAGCCGCGGCCAACGCCGCTTCGAACGACTTGGCTGCATCCCGTATGCGCGCCGAGGCCTCGTTCGTCCGAACACTCGACGCGATGCGCGAGGCCACGCCACGAGGCGACCTGCTCGCCAAGGCACGACTCGACGAAACGAAGTTGTTGTTCGAGGCAGCGAGGATGGAGTCAGACATCCGACCGCTTGCACTGCTCGCGGTGCTGTCGCTGCGCACAGGTCAGACCGGCATTTCGGAAACTGCGGGCGATCTCGCGGCCAAACGAGCCTCGACGCTTCTGCCGTGGCAGTGGCTGCTGCTGCGAGAGGTGATCGAGCCGCTGCGGAGTGTCGATTCGTGGCGGCCCGTGCTACCCAAGGACTGAGCCCAGGCCTTGGTAAGGCTGCCGGACTTGCGGCAGCACGAGTTGGTTGCTGACGGCCAAGGCTCAACGGCCGCTGTCCTTCACTGGCGCCTCTTGCTTCTGCTCCGTCTCACTGCCTGCTTGCAGAATCGCGAGTTCGTCCTCGGCACCGGCATAGGCACAGAAGTTGTCGAACTTCGCAGCCGGCAGCGCACTCCGACGAACCTCCGGCAACGCAGCGCGGACCTGGGGTTCCAGCAAGTAGGTCAAGTAGGCGACACCAAGACGGGTGGCATGCAGCCGGTCCGCCTGCAGCAGAGCGCCCGGCTTCGTCGCAAGCTCGCCATCAGGAAGCGGCAACCGCACGCCCTGATCCCTCATCTCAGCCACATGCCGCGCGAGCGGGAACACGCGCACCCGCGGCCGATCCTTCGCCCAAGCATGAACCTCGCGGTTCAGTGCCTGCAGACAGTCGACGGATGGGATCTGCGAGGGTTTGAGCATGCGACGGTCCGCGCCGCGCATGTCCGGCAAGTCGCCAAGCACGATGGCGCAGCGAAGCGAGTCGAGCATGGCGAGTCCCAACTGCAACTCGCCAAGCCTCGCCTGCAGTTCTTCGTCACCCGCCTCATCCGCAAGCGCCCAAGACCCGTAGCCAAACCAGAACAGGAAGTCGACCGCGACCACGAGGTCGGGTTCAGCCTTCGCAGCTCGTTCCACCTGCAGCCGCCCCTTTGCTCTCGAGTCGAGGAACATCAGGGTGTCCGCGCGGCTCTTGACCACCACGTCCGAGCCATCGAGCCAGGCCCGGAACGGCATGACGAGCGGCGTCGATGCATTGTCCTTGCTGCCCCCAGCCATCGGCGAGTCGACGAATCCCGCGCTGACGCTCGCGCCGAGGATCTCGATGCAAAGCGGCTTCAGCGAACTCGTGGTCTCGGACTTGGACCCTTGCAGCACCTGCGCTGGCATGGGCGCGGCGACGAGCAGGGTCGAAAACAACCACGTCAGGGCATTCGTGAGTCGAGCGCTTCCCATGGCCGCAATGTATCCTGCACAACGCCATGTTCCGCAACCGGACCGTCTCGCTGGTCGTCCCTGCATACAACGAGGAGGAGACCGTTGGCCATGTGGTTGACGAGTTCCGCGCCGAGCCGCACATCGACGAGATCATCGTCGTCGACAACAACTGCAAGGACCGCACGGCCGCCATCGCCGCAGCCAAGGGCGCGCGAGTAGTCCCCGAGGCCAGAAAGGGCTACGGCGCGGCGCTGCTCGGGGGCATGCGTGCCGCCACCGGCGACATCCTGGTGCTGACGGAGGCCGACGGCAGTTTTCGGGCGCGCGACGTCGAGAAGCTGCTGGTCTACCTCGATGACGCCGGCATGGTGATGGGCACGCGCACCACGCGGCAGATGGTGCAGCAGGGCGCCAACATGCGCGCGTTTCTGCGTTGGGGAAACGTGTTCATGGCCAAGTTCCTGCAGTTGTGCTGGCTGCGCCCCTCGGAGCCGCGCTTCACCGACGTCGGTTGCACCTTCCGCGCATTGACGCGCGAAACCTTTCGCAAGATCGAGCACCGCCTCTCGGAAACCGGTCCGGCATTCAGCCCCGAGATGATGTGCGCAGCGCTGCAGGAGCGTTGCCGCGTGATCGAGGTGCCGGTCACCTACGCGGAGCGACTCGGTGGCGAATCCAAGCACTCCGACACATTTCTGCGCCAGGCAAGGACTGCGATGAAGATGTTCCGCACCATTTGCCGCAAGCGCTTCTTCGAGCGTTCGGCCCCTGTGCCCGCCCAGCGCGAAGCTGGCGCCGCCGGCCCGATCTGATGCGACGTCGCCCCACTCCATGAGCGCCTCGCCACCCATGACCTCGGAACCTGGCATCGTCGAGATCACGCAGTGCCAGATCTGCTCCAGCCGAGAGCGCCGGGTGAAGCTCGTCGACAGGCCATTCACCGTCTACCAGTGCGCAAGGTGCGACTTCGTCTACGTGACGCCACGCTTGCATGGCGAGGCCCTCGCCAAGGTCTACGGCGAAGGCTACTGGAAGAGCGACAACCCGAAGGCACGCGGCTACGCCGACTACGCGCGCGAAGCCTCGCTCTATCTCAAGACCTTTAGGAAGCGCCTGTCCCTCGTGCATCGCTGGGCTGCGCCCGGCGCACGTGTCCTCGATATCGGCTGCGCGGCTGGCTACTTCCTGCAGGTCATGCGAGCTGCGGGGCATCCGGTTCTCGGCATCGAACCGAGCGAGGCCATCGCGCAGGTCGCGCGCCGCGAACTGGGCGAAGGCGTCGTGTTCGTCGGCAACCTCGACGATGCCCCTGTGTCGCTAGGGTATCGCGAGGGCTCGTTTGACCTCGTGACGATGTGGGACGTCATCGAACACATCCCCGACCCACAGAAAGCGCTGCTTGCCGTCCGCAAGCTGCTCGCCAAGGGCGGGCGCCTGCTGCTCGAGACGCAAAACGTGGAGAGTCGTTGGGCCAAACTGCTTGGCCGCCGCTGGCACCACTACAAGCACGAAGAGCACCTCTACCACTTCTCGCCCAAGACGATCGAACGCATTCTTTTCGATTGCGGGTTTCGGGTCGCGCACTGTGGCGCCAGCTACGCCGGCAAGTACGTCTCCTTCGGCTTCATCGCCGAACGCGCAGGCCGACTCGGCAAGGTTGCAGGCTTGTTGGCGAGCCCGCTGCAGCTGCTTTCCGGCGCCAGCCTCTACGTGAACCCCCGCGACGAGATGATTGTCGTCGCGGAACCCATCTGAGGCGCTCGGCATGGAACGCATCGCCTATGAACGGTTTCGCGAACTCGAGAAGTCCCACTTCTGGTTCTTGAGCAGGCGAGAAATCTTCTTCGACGTGCTCGACCGCGCACTGCCGCGAACGGAAGGGCTGAACGTGTTGGAGATTGGCTGCGGCGCTGGCGGGATGCTGGTCCCGCTGCAGAGCTACGGCCAGGTCTACGGAACGGACATCGACGTGGAGTACCTGCGCTACTGCAAGGAGCGCGGGTTCCGCAACGTGCTCGCCGGGTCGGGGCACGATCTCCCGTTCGCGGACGCGGCCTACGACCTGGTTGCGCTATTCGACTGCCTCGAGCACATTCCTGACGAGGCCCGCGCACTGAGCGAGATCCACCGTGTCCTGAAGCCAGGCGGCCACGTGTTCTTTTCTGTGCCCGCCTACGAGTGGCTGTGGTCGAACAACGACGACATCGCGCACCATCAGCGCCGCTACACCAAGAAGCGGCTGGTGCGGGCCTTGCGCAACGCGGGATTCGAAGTGCGAAGGGCGAGCTACTTCAACACGCTGCTGTTGCCGCTGATCGTCCCGTCGGTCTTGATCCAGAAGTTGCGCGGCGCACTAGGGTGGCTTCCCGAGGGCTACAACAACACCTCGGTGCCCGTGCCCAAGGCCTTGAACTGGCTGTTCACCAAGCTCATGTCGAGCGAGCGATTCGCGCTTCGTGCCGTCAACCTGCCGTTCGGTCACAGCCTGATCGCGGTCGCGCAGCGACCCCAAGGATGACGTCGCGAAGCGAAGGCGATGCTGTTCGCCGGTTCGTCCCCACAGGCGCTGGCCACATGAGCGGCCGGCGCCTGCCTTTGGTCACTGGCCGACGATTTGCCGGCCTTCCGGCTCCTGATAGGCGTAGCGCTGCTTGAGCGCATCCCACGAGTACGACTGGCTCATCGCCGTCGAAGTCTCAACCACGGGGAACAACAGGCGCTTCTGCGAGAACTCACGGCGGGTCAAGTCCGCGATCGTCATCGACTCGACGGAGTCACAGACCGCGATCTGGTAGCGACGTTCGGCAGTGTCCTCGACGATGTCCGTGCTTTCGCCGGCCTCGAGGTCGTTGACGATACCAGCCCACAAGAATCCGACCGTGCGCTCGTAGCGCTTGTCGAAGAACGGACGCGAACGCAGGTCGCGACGGTATGGCCCGACCTTCGTCACGCTGAAGTCCGCGGCCTTTGCAGCGTCTTCGAGGACCGCGCCATAGTGCTGCTTGGCGAGCTTTTGGAGTTCGGCGTCGGTCTCTTCCTTGACGCCGAGTTCGAAGGACTTGCGCTTCTCAGCTTTGGCTTCGAGTGAGTCTTGCGCCGACTGCCGCGCCCGCTCCCAGGCGTTGTGAGCCTGTGTGCCGGCCTTCAACTTGGCGAGGTTCTCCTGTGCCTTGGCCAACTCGGCCATGATGGTTGCCTCCCATTCGGCAAAGCGCTTGTCGACTTCAGCCTGCTGCTTGCCTTGCGCTTCGGCGACCTTCTCTGGCGCCTTGCCCTTGCCGAGTTCGAGCAACTGGTCCGCGAGAATCTTCTTCTTCTCGTCTGCGACCTTCCGGGCCTGCTCGCGGAAGTACATGTCGCGAAGGTTGGCCTTGATCTCGTCCCACGACTTCATCGGCCGCACGACGACCTCGGTGGCCTGCAGCAAGAACCCGCCGTTCTTCGCCCGCTCCGGCATGACGCCCAAGTCGCCCGCTGCGCGCAAGGACGTCGCGCGTTCAGGAGTCTTCCACTCGCCGAGTTCGACCGCCGACAGGTCCTTGAGTTCTTTGGCGTTCTTGAGGCCCGTGACGTCGAGCAACTTGACGCCGACCTTGTCCTTGGTGAACTCGGTCCACTTGGCGCGGAAGTCGAAGCCCTTGCGAGCATCGGCGATCTTGGTTTCGGCAGCCTTTGCTGCGTTCTCCATCGCGACAAAGCGGTTCTCCGCCTCGAGCAGAGCGTTCTTGAGTACTTCGTTCTGCGCATCCGCTCCGCTCTTGGCCTTTGCCTGGTCGCGGTCCTGCTGAGCCTGGAACTTGTCGGTGAAGGTCCGCGACTGCTCTTCGATCAGCGGCTTGAGCACTTCGTTTTGCGCGTCACGGATCTTGGTCGCCAGCTTGTTGAGCACCTCGTCGACCTTGACGAGCTTCTCGATCTGCGCCGCGACATCGGCATCCGTCATCGGCTTATTCTTGCCCTTGTCGTCCTTGAAGCGATCGATCTCTTGCTTGTAGACCATCTGCTTCTGTTGGTCGCCGACCTCGAAGCCGGACAACTCCTCGGTCCACTGCGCCGCGTCGAATGATTCGTACAAGACCGCGCCGAGCACGAGCGACACACGGTTGGTGTCAAACACCTCGAGGCGCGTCTTCTCGTCATCTGTCTTCGACTCCATCCACTTCTTGACGTCGTCCTCGGAGATGTCGCCCTTTTGTTCGAGCTGCTTCTCCAGTGCCTTGATGTCAAAGGAAGCAACGCGGCAGGCAATCTTCTTCTGCTGCTCCCCTTCGAGCAGTTGGCGCACTGCGGCGGAGTCCGACAGGTCGATGCCCATCGTCAGCAGCGTCACGTAGTTGCCGATGCGCATGCCTTCCAGCACGAAGTGGCGGTAGGCCGCGAGCGAACTGAAGCCGCGCTGCAACGCCATCTGCGTCGCGTTGTCGCTGGCCTGGGAGCGCTCGTTGCTGGCGCGAACGAGCCAGTCGATCGAGGCATCCACCTCGGTCATCGAGACGTCGATACCCGATGCGATCGCAGCACGGCGCAGCACGGCAAATCGCGACGCGAGGTCGTTGGCATCTTTGCCGACGACGAACTCAGGCAGGACACCTGGCGGCAGCGTGCCCATCTGTCGAGACAGCCGCCCGCCGATCTCATTGTCTTCGATCGTCAACTCCACCCGCTTGCCGTCGACCTCGATGCTTGGCATCGGGCCGGTGGGACCGACCGTGACGTCGGCAAACCACTGCGTCATCGCGCCACTGATCGAGAACGTGACCAGCGCGAAGAGGCCGGCGGTGTAGAGGATCAGCTTCTGGTACTTGCGGAAGAAGCCAAAGGCGCCGGAGAACTCGTCATGGTGCTCCTGGAGCTTGGGATCCTCTGGCAGCGGTTCGCTAGTCGTCGACATGTTTTTGAGTTCGGTTGGCTAGGCACGGGGCGACGAATCGCCGTCGAGGGGGATCGCTTCCGTGATCAGGAGGATCGGTATTCCGTCCTGGATCGGAAAAGCGACGCGCGCGCCTTCAGGCACGAGCGCCCCGCTGAGTGGTCGGGTGACCATCGTCCCGCCTTGGTTCTTCACGATGCCCTTGGCAATGCGCGTATTGAGCGCGACCAAGTCCGCGGCGGGCAGCTCCGAAAGCCGCTGCCTGGTGCCCGGGGCAACGAGGAGTTTGAGGAAGTCGGGGTCGACGGCCATGACGGGAATGTGAGGGCGGCAGGGCTCGAACCTGCGACCTACGGCTTAAAAGGCCGCTGCTCTACCGGCTGAGCTACGCCCCCGCTCGGAGCGGAATGCGCCCCCACACAATCGGGGCGAGCAGTGAAGCCGGATGCGCGGGCGGGCGCAAGTGGTTGGCGGCGGCAAAGACACTACCAATGCAAGGTCGGCAGCCCCCTGCCGCCACGACGGGCTCCGGCTCCCTCACCAGACCTCAGAGCTGCACCTCAGTCCTCCAGGATCTCCTTGGTCTTGGTCTTCAGCAGCTCATCCATTTTCTGCTCGGCGCCCTTCATTTCCTGGTCGATCTTCTGCTGCAGGTTCTTCAGCTGGTCCTCGGTCAGCTTGCCATCTTTCTTGTGCTGTTCGGCGTGCTTGTTGGCGTCACGACGCTCGTTGCGCAACGCGACCCGGTTCTGCTCGACGAGATCCTTGACCTTGGCGCCAAGCCGCTGCCGCTGCTCGCCAGAAAGGGGCGGCATCGAGAGTCGCAGCACCTTGCCGTCGCTCTGCGGGTTGAGCCCCAGATCGGACTTCTGGATCGCGCGTTCGATCTCCTTGAGCACCTGCGAGTTCTGATCAAAGGGCTTGATCATCAACTGCCGCGGCTCCGGCACCGACACGTGCGCCATCTGCTGCAGCGGCGTCGGCGTGCCGTAGTAGTCGACGCGAATCGTGTCGACCAGAGTCGGAGAAGCTCGGCCTGTTCGGATGCCGGCGAGCTGATCCTTCACGTGCTTGGCGGTCTTCTCGATCTTCTGCTTGAGGTCGTTGACTACTTGGGCGCTCAGGTCCATGGCAATGCTCGCGTGAAGGTCTGTCGGAAGGCGGGACTCTACCCCCGCCACAGCCCTGCCGCCAACGCAGCAGGACCAACACGCATCAAACGACCCAGGTGCCGATGTCTTCGCCGCGCACTGCACGCTCGAGGTTGCCAGGCTCAAACATGTCGAACACCATGATCGGCATGTCGTTCTCCATGCAGAGCGTGAACGCCGTGCGATCCATCACGCGCAAGTCCTTCTCCAGCGCTTCGGCGAAGGTGAGCCGCGAGTACTTCGTGGCGGTCTTGTCCTTCTTCGGATCCGCCGTGTAGACGCCATCGACCTTGGTCGCCTTGAAGATCGCGTCGACGCCGAGCTCCGTCGCACGCAGCGCCGCAGCAGTGTCGGTGGTGAAGTATGGATTGCCGGTGCCGCCCGCCAGGATGACGACCCGTCCCTTCTCCAAGTGCCGGATCATCCGCCGGCGAATGTATGGCTCCATCAAGGTCTTCATCTCGATGGCGGAGGCGGCGCGCGTCTCCACGCCGGCGCGCTCGAGCCCGTCCTGCAGCGCGAGCGTGTTGATTGCCGTCGCGAGCATGCCCATCTGGTCCGCGGTTGCGCGATTCGTGCCGCGCTTGCTGAACTCGGCGCCGCGAAGCAGGTTGCCGCCGCCCACGACGATCGCCACTTCGACTCCAAGACGTTGCACACGCGCAACCCGGTCCGCAATCGTCGCCACCACATCGGGATCGACGCCCGCGCCGTTCGCGCCAAGGCTCTCGCCGCTCAGTTTCAGCAGGATGCGCTGGATCTTCGTCGGGAGCGACACGGCGGCCTCCAAGCCCGGCTCAACCGCCGAGGACCATGTAGTGGAATCTGCGAATCTGAATGTTCTCGCCGATCTTGCCGACGAGCCACTGACGCGACTGTTCGATCGTGCGAGTGTCGGACTGGTCGTCCGGATTGACGAAGGGCATCTCGACCAAGCACTTCGCTTGGAAGAACTTGTCCATGCGACCTTCGATGGCCTTGTCGATGACCGGCTGCGGCTTGCCCTTCATGGTCATCATGGTCTGCTCGAGCACCACGGCGCGCTCGCGCTCGACGGCAGCCTGATCCAAGGACTCGCGATTGAGAAATGCCGGGGCGAAGGCAGCGGCCGTGAGGCAGCAGCCCTTGCCGAATCGATTGAAGTCCTCGTTGCGCGCGACGAAGTCCGTTTCACAGACGATTTCGACGAGCACGGCGAGTTTGCCATTGTGATGCACGTAGCTGAAGAGCTTGCCTTCCTTGACCTCGCGGCTGGCTGCCTTCTCCGCCGAGGCCTTGCCCTTCTTGCGCAGCCAGTCGGTGGACTTGGCCATGTCCCCGCCGTTCTCGGTCAGTGCCTGCTTGCAGTCCATCATCGGTGCGCCGGTCATTTCGCGCAGCTTCATCACTGTCTTGGCATCGATCGTCGTCATGGTCGCCTCTCTTTGAAACTCGGGCCGGCCGCATCGTCGCCATCTGCTGCGAACGATCTCGCGCCGGTCGCGGAGCCGCCCTTCGTGAGGACCGCCCCGCGGAGCAGGTCGCGTTTTGACCTGCTGCATTGCGCGAAGCGGCAGCGGGCCGCGTCGCGCCTCGACAAGAAACTCCTCTCAGGTCGCCGGGCCGTCAGCGTCCGGGCCGCCAATCGACACGGAATCGGCGTGGCCGCCAGCTGCCTGACCACCTGGAGCCTGACCACCGGCAGCCGGGCCGCCACGGCCAGGGCCGCCAAAGCCACGCGGGCCACGGCCGCCGCCGGGACCACCGCGTCCGCGGCCGCCATCGCCTCGTCCACGGCCACCTTCGCCGCGCCCGCCTTCGGTGCGCCGGCCCTGGGCCTGGCGGCAGCGGACGTCGTCGCTGGCGACGCGCTGGGCGTCACGCAGGGTCGATTCGTCGCAGGTCTTGCGGCCTTCGATCACGGCCTCCGTGAGGTGGCTCAGGATCAACTGCACCGAGCTCATGGTGTCATCGTTCGCCGGGATCACGATATCCGCGTAGCCGGGATCGCAATCCGTGTCGAGGATGCAGACGACCGGCACATTCATGCGGGCGGCTTCCTTGACTGCGTTCTCCTCGCGACGAGGGTCGACGACGATCAGCGCCGACGGAAGGCCATGAAGCACGCGCACACCTTCGAGGTTGCGCTTGATCTTCTTCATGTCGCGGCGCATCGACGACTGGTCCTTCTTCTTGTACTTGTCGAGCGCGCCGGTGCTCTCCAGGTTCTCGAGCTCGATCAAGCGCGAGAGGCGCTCGCGAACGGTCGAGAAGTTCGTCAGCGTGCCGCCGATCCAACGCTCGGTCACGGCCGGCATGTTGGCGCGCTGCGCCTCCGACTCGACGACCGCGCGGATTTGCTTCTTGGTGCCAAGGAACAAGATCTGCCCGCCCGTGGCCGCGAGGTGCCGCAGGAAGTGCGTCGCCCGGTAGAGGCCCTTGATGGTCTCCTCCAGGTTGATGATGTGGATCTTGTGCCGTTTGCCGTGGATGTACGGCTGCATCTTCGGATTCCACCGGCTGGCTTGGTGGCCGTAGTGAACTCCGGCGTCGATCAACTGCTGGGCGGTTACGAGCGGCACTCTGGCATCTCCTGGCCTGCGAAGGGAAGCGTACGGTAAAGAAAGGGGCGGGGAGCATAGACACGACCTTGCGCCGGTCAAGTGTTCGCACCGCCGATCCCATCGGCGAATCGCCGTGGCGGAACTCCCAGCTTGCGGTCTACCGCCCGGACGATGCGTCGTCCCCCAGTTGCTGGGCCGCTTGTAGCGCGTAGCCTCGGGGTCGAAAGATGTTTACGGTCGCCACCCCGACGGCTTCCGGAACACCTGCCCCGCCCCGTCGCCGCATTGCAACCATCTTGACCTCGGCTCCCCCCGAAACCCCGCCAACGCCGACGACGCCGGCCACAGTAGTGGTCTGCAACCACGGTCGCGACGACCTGCAGGAACTGATGGAACTGCTGGCCAAGCGCGGCATGGACGTCCGGTCCTCACAGTCGCTGGCCGAGACCCGCCGCTTGCTGCGCGAAGTGCGCCCTGCGGTGGTCGTGCTCAATCCGCTCACGCTGGTCACAGGTGGAATCGAACTCGAACTCATCGAGGCGCTGCAGCGCGAAGACGACCCGATTCCGGTGGTGATCGTCGTCGATGACTTGCAGTTGCTCGGCGACGCGCACCGTTGGCAACTGCCGATTCGCGATTTCGTGCGCAAGCCCATGTCGTCGAGCGAGACGCTGTATCGCGTCGAACTGGTGCTCGCCCATCGCCGCCGACATTCGACCCTCTTGTTGCGGCAGCGACATCTGGAAGGCCAGATCAGCGTCGACTTCAAGACCGGCCTGCTGAGCGAGCAATACTTCTCGCGCATCCTGATCCTCGAATGGAAGCGCGCGCGCCGACATCAGGACGCGCTGTCGCTCTTGTTCCTCGACATCGACGACTTCAAGGCCGTCAACGATTCGACCGAATACACGTTTGGCGATGAAGTGCTGCGCAAGGTCGGCGAGACGCTGCGCAACACCGTGCGCGAAACCGACTTCGCGGCGCGCATCGGCGGCGACGAATTCTGCGTGCTGTTGCCGCAGACCACGCCGCGCGAAGCAGTGCAGACAGCGATGCGCATCCGCCAACGCATCGCCGAGACAGTGATCCACCGCGGCCCCTATTCGCGCCAGGTCACGGTCTCGATCGGCATCGACGCGCACGATGCGCGGTCGTCGGGAAGCCCTGAGTTGCTCCGAAGCCGTGCCAACCATGCGCTAAAGGAAGCCAAGCGCCGCGGCAAGAACCATGTCTGGCTGTATGCCGGACACAACCCCGGCGACAACGGCTCGGAATCTGGGAATGGCAAGGCCGCGCCAGACCTCGAATCCGGCAGCGCGGAACAAGCTCAGGGAAGCTGAGCCATCCATCGCGGAGCGCCGCAATGCTTCCGCGCATGGCTTCGTCTCAAGCCGGGACCACCGGCGGGCCCATTCTTGTTGCGTTGCCGACGCATGCGCGCGGATGACACGCGTTCGCGACGATCCACTGCGCCTTGCCAACGGGAGAGGAGTGGTAGGATTTCGGGCTCGCCTCCCCACTCCTACACAGGCAGCAACGAACCCGATGCAACTCCGCAACCTCATCGCCGCGTCGAGCGTCCTCGCATCGACCCTCGCCGCGCAGTCAAACTCCGTCGCTGGTCTCGACGGCAAGCTCTACGCGATTGCCAACCCGACCGTATGGGGCCGCCGCGGCGCATCCAACCCCAATGGCGAGTTTGGCTTCTCGGCTTCCAACACGATGTGCAATCCAGGCAGCATCGTGATCCCGTGGTCGGCAGTGCCGCAGGCAAACCATCCGAAGTTCGGCTTCATGGTCACTCGCCTGCAGAACGATCGCATGGTCCAGATCTCGGATCGCAGCTACTGCAAGCATGCATTCCTGTCGCTCAACACGAACAGCGGCGTCTGCCTGCCTTGCACCAACCCCGGCACCGGCTCGGTGATGGGCATCGGCTGCTCTGACGTCTACGCCGCTGGCAACAACGGCGACCGCAACTACCTCGGCCCGCCCGATGAAATCAATCCGTGGACCGGCACCTGGAGCATGGTTGGCAGCTACTTCGACCGCGGCGATCCCGCGGTTGCAGCGCCGGGCAATGCCGACGGCGTCCGCAGCACCATCAGCACAACCGGCGACGTGGTGAAGAACCGCGTCACCATCAAAGAAGCGGACATCCAGGCTGGATCGACCTACTTCTACCAGATCCATTTGCTGCACGAAGGTGAGTCTGTTGCCGTGCGCGCGGACAACATCATGTGCCGCGGCGTCTCCTACACCTGGAGCGGCACTGCGTGGTCCACGGCCAACGTGGGCAACGCGATCACCGGCTCGGTGCTGACGCAGTGGCCCGGCGCTTCGATGAGCCTTGCCGGCAACGGCAGCGACGACGGCCGCATCAGCATCGCGGTCAAGGTCACCGGGCCGACCAACGGCATGTGGCACTACGAATACGCGGTGCACAACGTCGACAACCACCGCGGCGCGGCAACCTTCCGCATCCCGATGTGCTCAGCGGCTCGCGTGCAGAACGTCGGCTTCCGTGACATCGACCAGGACGTGCTCAATCAGTGGACGTCGTCCCGCGTCGGCGGCGAATTGGTGTTCTCCGCGCCCGGCAACAACCCGCTGAACTGGAACAGCCTGTTCAACTTCTGGTTCGACAGCGATGCGGCGCCAGTGGCCGGCAATGCGGCCTTCGATCAGGCGCGCATCGGTGCAGGCGCGTTGAGCTTCACCGTTCCGACGCAGGTGGCTGGGTTCGTCCCGACCGTCTACCTTGGCAACGGCTGCGGCGCTTCGAACACGACGCTCCGCACCAGCGGCCTGCCGACGATCCCGAGCCCAGCGTTCGCGCTGCAGGTGCTGTCGACGCCGCTCTCCGGCTCGGCGCTATTCCTCAGCCCGACCGCGATCACGACGCCATTGGGTGGTGGTTGCACCGCCTACCTCGATACGACGGCGATGATCGACCTCGGGTTTGTGCTGACGGACGCCGCGGGCCTCGCTTCTTTGTCGCTGCCGATCCCCCCGGGCCTGTTCCCAGGCGATGTGACGATCCAGGCGGCCACGGTCGCGCACGGGACCGGCGCATTCCTCGGCGACTTCAACCTCAGCAACGGCATCAAGATCCGCGTCGGCGGCTCGGGCTGCCCGTGAACTGAGCGACAATGCTGCTGAAGCGTTAGTGACGACGCGCGAGCGCGGCCCGGCGGCGAAGAGCTTCCGGGCCGCGTTCGTTTGCTGAGCCGCACCATTCGCAACCCGACCCCGACGTCCATTCCAAGATCGCCCTCTCCATCACTGCCGATGAAACGCCCCAGCCTCTACATCGCGAGCTTCGTGCTGGCCTCGTCCCTGGCCGCACAATCCAACGCCATCGCTGGCCTCGACGGCAAGCTCTCGGCGATCGCCAACCCCACCGTCTGGGGCCGCCGCGGCGCCGCCCACCCCAATGGCGAGTTGGGTTTCTCCGCGTCGAACACGATGTGCAACCCAGGCCAAGTGCTGATCCCCTGGCATGCGGTGCCGCAGACCGACCACCCGAAGTTCGGGTTCCTGGTCGCGCGCCTGCAAGGCGACCGCATGGTCCAGGTCTCGGATCGCAGCTACTGCAAGCACGCATTCCTGTCGTTGAACAGCAACAACGGCGTCTGCCTGCCGTGCGTCGACCCGGGCACCGGCTCGTTGATGGGACTCGGTTGCTCGGACGTCTATGCCGCCGGCAACAACGCCGATCGCAACTACCTCGGCCCGCCCGACGAGATCAACCCATGGCTTGGGACGTGGGCCATGGTCGGCAGCTACTTCGACCGCGGCGAACCTGAGGTCGCACCGCCGGCCAACTCGGACGGATCGCGCAGCCCACTCAACATGGCTGGCGACGCGGTGAAGAACCGCGTCACGATCCGTGAGTCCGACATCGTCACGGGCGCGAGTTTCTTCTACCAGATCCAGTTGCTGCACGAAGGCGAGTCCGTTGCCGTGCGCGGCGACAACATGCTGACGCGCGGCGTCGCGTTTGCCTGGAGCGGCACGACGTGGTCGGCCACCAACGTCGGCGAACCGGTCCCTGGCTCTGTGCTCACGCAATGGCCCGGCGCCTCGATTCAACTCGGCGGCAACGGCAACGACGACGGCCGCGTCAGCGTTGCGGTGAAGGTCACGGGCCCGACCAACGGGTTTTGGCACTACGAGTACGTGGCGCACAATATCGACAACCACCGCGGCGTCGCTTCGTTTCGGCTCCCCTTGTGCCCCTCGGCGCGCGTGCGCGACGTCGGCTTCCGCGACATCGACCAGGATGCGCTCAATCAGTGGGTCGCGACACGATCGGGCGGCGAACTCGCCTTCTCGGCGCCCGCCGCCAACCCGCTCAACTGGAACAGCATGTTCAACTTCTGGTTCGAGACTGACGCAGCTCCGGCAACTGGCCTCGCGAGCTTCGATCAGGCGCGCATCGGCCCTGGCGCGTTGAGCTTCACCGTCCCGACGCAGACGCCAGGCAACCTGCCGTCAGTCTGGATCGGGCCAGGATGCGGATCGCCCGCGGCGACGCTCGAGATAGGCGGCCTCGCGACGATCCCCAACCCCGTATTCCGCTTGTTCGTGCTGGCGCCACCCACGACGGCAGCGGTCGTGTTCTTGAGCCCGCACGCGATGACGACACCGCTTGGCGTCGGATGCTCCGCGTTCCTCGACACTTCGACGATCATCAGCCTTGGTTTCGTCGTCACCAATGTCGGCGGCTTCGCGCCGCTGCCGCTGCCGATTCCCGCGGGCCTGCTGCCAGGAGACGTGACCCTGCAGGGCGCCGCGCTGGCGCCGGGAACCGGGGCCTTCCTCGGCGACTTCAATCTCAGCAACGGCATCACCGTTCGCGTCGGCGGCACAGGTTGCCAGTGAGTTGGCGGACCTCGCAGGCGATCACCGCGGCGACACGTTTTGAATCGCCTGCAGCCGCTTTTGCACCTCGGCGTTGCCGGGCCTTGCCTTGTCGGCGCGTTGCAGCAACTCGATCGCTTCCGGATCCCGACCGGTGATGTGCAGCACGTCGGCGAGCGGAACGAGCGAGCCGAGCGAAGTTGGCATCGCTGCAAGTGCGCGACGCAGACGCATCTCGGCATCCGCCATGCGCGCCGGGTCCTCTGTCAGCACTGCGAGGTCGCGCTGCGCGAGGCCACGCTTGCGCTGCACCTCGGGATCTTCGACCAGTTCCCACTGCTCGGCCTTCGCGAGCGCCGCGTCGTAGGCCAGCAAGTCCTTTTGACGCTGCTCAGGATTTGACCACGGCGCCATCGCACGCTCGATCGAGTTGGCCGCCAGCGAGTGCCAACGGATGCCGGCGCAGTCGACGAAAAGCGCCGTCCAAGCAAATGAGGCGAGGACCGCGAAGTTGCCCGCAGGGGTCCACGCGTGGCGCTGTTTTAGCTCCGTGTGCTGGAACGCGACGTTGGGCCGTCGCACGAGCCGCCACAACAACAGCGCGAAGACCGCCGTCACGACACCCAGTCCCACCGCGAGCAAGAACGGCACGTGCTCGCCAAACCACGCGCCGCGGAACGCGATCGTCGCCAAGACCGTGATCACCGCGAGCGCGATTTCTTCAGGCCAGGTGAAGTCCGCGCGCGCCGCGATGCGGTTCTGGCTGGTCGCGAACGGCTTTGGCATCGCCAGACCAAAGGACAGTGCATCGGTCGGGCAAACGGACACGCAGTCGAGGCACTTCATGCAACCGGGATCGACGATCTGCTTGTGCTTTGCGACCTCTTCGTGAACCCGCACGTTGCTCGAGCAGACCGACGTGCAGTGGCCGCAGCCATTGCACGCATCCGAGACCTTGATCCGCATCGGCGCGAAGCGATCCGCGACGGCGAAGAAGGCCCCGTAGGGACAACCGTGCGTGCAAAAGCCCTTCGCACCCATCCACCAGACGATCAAAAAACCGAGCACGACGAATTGCAGCACCGCCATGACGGGGCCCGGGAATCGCTCCCAGAACTCGCTCGTCGAAAACGCCGCCTCGATCGGTGGGTGATCGACTCCGTGCCACCAGCGCAGCAGCGGTCCCTCGATGAACATGTGAAAGGCGACGACGAAGGGCACGAACACCAAGAGCCGGCTGCGCAACGGCCGCGGCTTCAATCCCATCCTGCCGAGCAACCAGGCCGACAGGTCCTGCACCGCGACGAGGTGGCAAGCCCAACCGCAAAACCACCGCCCGAACACGAGAGTCCCGAGGATGGCCACGCCGAACAGGATCACGCCGGCATTGAGCTTGCCCTCGTCGAGCAGGTAGCCGGCTTCCGACGGCTCGACAGGGGTCAAGGTCGTTCCGGACGCGAGCCACTGCACGATGTGCGCAGCAATCAGCAGGTGCACGCCGATCAGCACGTAGGCCCGCTTCCTGCTGACTTTGGATTTGGCGACGGGGCCGTTCTTCGGCTTGTGCCGGTCGAGGCGCGGCAGCGCGTCGAGCGGGTCGTTGCGAACGGGCGAGATCGGCATCGTCATCGGTGGCGCAGCATACTTGCCCCTCTTCCGAACGCCCGTTACCACACTCGCCCATGACCGACGCCGTTCCAGCCTCTCCGTCCGACTTCATCCGCGAACGCGTTCGCGCGGACCTGGAGTCCGGCAAGGTCAAACAAGTCGTCACGCGCTTTCCGCCGGAACCGAACGGCTACCTGCACAT
>SXPK01000072.1 GCA_005776365.1 Planctomycetia bacterium | reverse complement strand
TGGCTGTTCCCTGGAAGCCGCACGATCACGATGGAGGAGCTGAAGTACGGCTGGTCCGACTCGGCAGGCAATCGCCACGAAGGCATCGACGGCATCGTCAAGCTGCCTGGCATGGCGAATGCGTGGCCTTACCCCATCGAGAACCGCCTCAACATGCTGGCGACGGGCATCAAGACGCCGGTCGGCATCAAGTTCTACGGGCCGGATCTCAAAGAACTGAACGCGCTCGCGCAGCGCACCGCGGCGGCGCTGCAGCCCGACTCCGCCGGCGCGATGCCGGTGCAGGGCGTGCGCAGCGTCTTCGTCGACGACAACGTCGGCGGCCTCTACCTCGACCTCACCGTCGACCGCGAACGCGCGGCGCGGCACGGCCTCACGGTCTCTGCGGTGCAAGACGTCATCACGACGGCGATCGGCGGACGCCCGGTCGCGACCGCGGTCGAAGGGCCGGGTCGTTTCCCGATCCAGGTCCGCTTCGCGCGCGAACTGCGCGACGACGCACAGGCGCTGTCGGATCTGCTCGTCGATGCGCCGACCGGCGCGCGCGTGCCGCTCTCAGAGCTGTGCACGATCGCGACGACCGAAGGCGCGCCGATGCTGCGCAGCGAGAACGCGCAACGCACCGTGTGGGTCTACGTCGACGTCGACGGCCGCGACCTCGGCGGCTTCGTCAAGGAGGCGCGCGCTCTCGTCGACCAGAAGGTGCCGCTGCCGCCGGGCTACAGCCGCGCCTGGTCGGGCACGTTCGAGTACCTCGCGGAGACGGAAGAACGGCTGCTGCTCGTGCTGCCGCTGACGTTCGCGTTGATCGTGCTGCTGCTCTATGCCGCATCGGGCTCGTGGTTCCGCGTCGGCGTGATCCTGCTCGCAGTGCCGTTCTCGCTGATCGGCGCGTTCTGGTTTCTGTGGGCGCTCGACTACGACATGAGCCTCGCGGTCTGGGTCGGCATCATCGCGCTGCTCGGCGTCGATGCCGAGACGGGGCAGATGATGCTGCTCTACCTCGACTCGGAGCACGACCGCGCCAAGAAGGAAGGCCGCTTGCGCAACGAGCAGGACCTGCTGACTGCGATCCACCATGGCGCCGTCAAACGCATCCGCCCCAAGACCATGACCGTCGCCACGGACATGATCGGTCTGCTGCCTCTGCTGTGGGCCGTCGGCACCGGCGCCGACGTCACCAGAAGGCTCGTGGCGCCATTGATCGGCGGCATCACCGTCAGCTTCTTGATGGAGCTGCTGGTCTATCCCGTCGTCTTCTACCTGTGGAAGCGGCGCGGACTGCCGCGCATCGGCGCTGCTGCCATGGAGGCGCACCGATGAGCCGCGCCTTGTTGACCATCGCCACGATGGTGTTTGCCGCGTGTTCCGTTCCCATCGAGGGCGAGCAGCAAGAACGCGAAGCCGCCGCCGCGGCATCTCGTTCCTACGCGACGCCCTTCGCGGAGCGCACTCTGCCGCAGTTGCGTCCCGACACGCCATTTGGCGACTGGCTCGCGCACGCGGAGGCCAGCAACGGCGCCCTGGAAGCGAAGTGGCACCAGTGGATCGCGGCGATCGAGCGCGTGCCGCAGGCCGCGACGCAGGACACCCAGCCAATGCTCGGCGTCGAACACACGCTCGATGGCGGTGCGGCGTTGGACCGCACCGGCCTGATGCTGATGACGGACACGATGGCAAACTTCGTCGCGCCGGGCAGGCTCGGCGATCGCGGCCTTGCTGCGCTCGCCAACGCCAAGACCGCAGGCGCCGCCTTCGTCTCCGCGCGCTTGCAGTTGCAGGCCGATGTCGCCGAACGCTGGATCGCGCTGGCGTTGCAGGACCGCGAGATCACGCTGCAACATCGGCTCGTCGCGGCGACCGAAGTTCTTCGCGCGTCGCTCTCGGCGCGCGCTGCCGCGGGTCTGGCCGCGCAACGCGAGTTCATCGAGGTCGAGGCGTTTGGGCGACGCACGAGCGCGCGGCTGCAACGGCTCGACGTGGAACGTCCAGCGCTGGTCGCCGCGCTGCTCGCGGTGGTTGGCGCCGACACGAGCGCAATCTTGGACCCGCGACCGGCATTGCCAGAAATGGCGGCGCTGCGGCAGGAGGAACAGGACGCTTTCGACTGCGCGCTCGCGCACAACCCGCTGCTGCGCGAGGCGAAGACCTTCCATGACGCGGCGCTGACGCAACTCGCCGCCGACGAGTGGGAACGCATCCCGCAGTTTTCGTTGCGAGGGCTGCTGATGGGCGATGGCAGCGCGATGCTGCAACCAGCGCTGACGCTGCCCTTCTTTCGCAGCCATGCAATCGACGCGCTGCTGCGACAGCGCCAGTCGGAAGTCGCGGCCGCCGCGGCGCTGCTGCGGCAGGCGGAGCGCGATGCAGTCGCCGAACTCGCGGCACGCGAGCGCGAGCTGATGGCGGTCGCTTCCGAACACGAACTCCTGCAAGAGGAAGTCGCGCCCTTGCTGGAGTCCTCGGTTGCTCTCGCCCGCCTGCAATGGGCCGCGGGCCAAGGCGGCCTCGATGCCTGGTTGTCAGCCACGACGGCCCAGATCGAGCTCGACCGCGAACTTGCGCAACTGCAGGCCAAGGCCGCGGTCGCGCGAGCCCACGCCCAGCACGCGCTCGGTGAAATCGCACAGGCAGTCCGCCCGGGACCAACGATGGCGCGTTGACCACGCACTGGCGGCGCAGGACAACGCGAGAACCTCACCACGATTGCATGGCCATGCAGCACCACCACGTCTTCGCGTCGTATCCGATTCTCGCGCTCCTCGTCGCCGTCTCGCTGCGCGCCCAGGGCGGACCGCCCGCGCCATCCGCCGAGCAAGAACTGCTCGCGCGCATGGCTGGCACGTGGGACTGCACGACGACCTTCTTCAAAGGCGAAAAGCCTGTCGGCACGTCCCACCTGCGCGAGGACTCGGAGCGCGTCTGTGGCGGGCTGTTCCAGCTGACACGCTGCCATGGCATCGACCTGCCGATGGAGCGTTGCACCTTGATGGGTTGGGACGGGCGCACCGGCAGGATTTGTGGCGTCGAAGCGGACTCGATGGGCCCGACGCCCGCAGCCATCGACGGCACCGTCGACCTGAAGACCGGCGAGATTGCGTGGACGTTGACCACCATCAGCGAACAAGGGACGGCAAGCATCGAGGCCGAAGTCCGCTTCGATGGCGATGACATTCGCATCGAGCGCCGACACGCTGCGATGCAGGACGGCACGAAAGCGCTGCTGTTCGAAGTCCGCAGCGTGCGCGCCAAAGCCAAGAATGCGCCCGCAGCCGATGCGAAGCCGCCTGCGATTCCCGCCATCGGACGCGCGCCAACTGCCGGCACGAAGCTATTTGCGAACAGCAAGCCCTACGCGCACCTGTCGCAGTTCGCCGGCGAATGGACGGTCGCCACCAAAATGGAGATCCCGGGTGCGCCGGCGATGCAGGGCGCGATGGCATCCAGCGAAGGACTCGTCTGCAACGGGCGCTGGCTGCTGACGCGCGTCGATGGCGAATTCGCCTCGATGCCATTCCACGCCGTGGGCCTGATGGGATTCGACCCGCACCAGAACCGCTACGTGAGCTACTGGGCAGATTCTTTCGGCCCCTACATGGCGCAGAGCACGGGCGAGTGCGACGAGACGGGCGCCACCTTCTCGATGCGCGGCGAGTCGATCGGCTTGGACGGCAAGTCGACGACGATGGAAGACACGACAACCTTTGCCGGCAAGGATGCGCGCAAGACGGTGATGGTCAGCAGGGGGAAGCTCGGCAAGGTCGACAGCACGATGACGATCGAGTGCTCGCGCAAGCGCGAAGACGCAACGCAGAAGTGAATCGACGGGTCGAACCACGGCGGTGACATGACGGGCTGCCGCATCGCCGCCGCCCGAGGCGGCGAAGTTCCCGTCGACTGCGGCTCGCGACAGACTCCGCACATCGCTTGCGCTATTCTGCGCAGCGCGTCGTGGGCAAGGCTGCGCGACGATCCAACCTTCGATGCCTACGCGCCTCCTGCTCTTGTGCTTCGCTGCACTCACGCTCCTGTCCGGCGCGTGGCTCGTGCTTGGCGGCGAAGAGGTGACGCTGCCGCCGCAAGACGCCGATTTCGTGGACGGGACCTTCGACCATGCGGACATGGCGACCGCCGAAGCCGCCGCGTCGCGCGACCGCGATGCGATCGACCTGGACCATAGAGAACTCGAGCGAGACGAGATCGAGCGCAGCGATGACGCAGGTCTGACGACCCTCGCGACCGAAGGCCTGATCGTCATGGTCATGCGGCCCGACCCAGTGGCCAACCTCAAGCACGTGCCCGGCATCGAAGTCGCGTGGGTCGGCGTGCGCGAAGGCGAGCAGCGGGCCGAGCAGTTGCCGAAGTCCGTGATGCGTCCCCGCAGCAGCGAGCACCCGCGCCTCTTTGGCCGCAAGTCGCGCACCGGCGAAGAGGGCACCATCCGGCTGCCGCCAGTGACAGAGCCGATCTGGGTCAGCGCTGCAGACGAGGCCACGTTTGCGATCAACCACGTCGACCCCGGAACGCGCCAGGTGGTGCTCGTGCTCCTTCCCGACGAGACGCTGACGATCTTCGTCGGGGACAGCCACGGCCGCGGCGTCGCCGAGGCGCCACTCACGATCCAGAAGTGGATCCAAGACCGTGGACCAGAGGAGCGCTGGACCGGCAAGACCGACAAGCTCGGCCAATGCCTCGTGCGCCATTTCCAGCTCGTCCCGGGCCAGCACTCGAAAGGCGAACGCTTCGCCGTCGCGGTCACGGCGCCGCAACTGCAGCCATCCTGGCTCGAGTTCCAGGCGCGCCCCGCGCCAAAGGAACCGCTGCGGTTGACGCTGGTTGGCACGCGGCCGCTTTCGGTGCAGGTCGTGCACAAGAGCGGCGCGCCGATCCTTGCATCGCTGCACGTATCGCTGTGGTCGCAACGACCGCCGACCGACGATGTGCCTTGGGGCTCCTTGCTGCCCGCGACCTTCGAACGTCTGGGGCAACGCAAGCCACGCGGGAGCGATCCGATCCTCTTCCCCCATGTCGGCTGCGGCACCAAGTTGCGGCCATTCCTGCAGATCCCCGGCGAACGCGCGCCGCGAAAGCTGCCCGAAATCGCACTGCCCGACGAAGCTTCCTCGCCAGACCTCAGCAAGCCCTTCCAGTTGACGCTGACGCTGCCCGAGGACCTCGTGGTGTTGGCGATGCAACCGCACGGCAGCGACGGCGAACCGCTGCAGATGGCCGAGATCCCGTGGCAATTGCGCAGACAACTCGGGCCCGGCCTGTCCGGCAGTTTGGAGACGATCGAGGATGGCCGCGCCGATTTCATCGTGCCCGCCAGGATGCGTGGACCTGAGTCCTCGGCCAGTCCAGAACCCTACGACGCATCGCCACTCGTGTTGATGCTGCGCGAAACGCTCGCCCCAGAACTCGTGCTCGGCGCCGAGAAGGCGATCGGCTCGCTGCGTGCTGGCGAACGCCGCGACCTCGGCCCCATCGTGATGGCACCGCTGCCGCTCTTGTGCAAAGGGCGCGTCACCGATGACCGCGGCGAGCCAAGAAAGGGCGCACAGGTGTTGGTCGCGGTCGCAGTCGCCGTCCCGCAAGGCGAACACTGGATCCCGGCGCCACATCTGCAGAAGCAGACTGCGGACGACGGCACCTTCGCGATCTACGCAAGCACGCCGCACTTCCCGTTCCGATTGCAGACCCAGCAAGACAACGAGCACTTCGAAGCGATCTCCGAGCCATTGTCGCCTGGCGCGCACGTCGAACTGGTCACCACGCGCGTCGGCATCCTGCAAGGCCGCGTGATTCCGCCACCAGGGCTGCCCGAAAACGCGCTCACCCTGACCTTGATCCGCGATCCCGCCGAGATTCAAGAAGGCAAGAAGCAACGACCCGCGCAGACGCCGATCCGGCGCAAGAACGGCTGGTTCTGGCTCGGCAACCTGCAGCCAGGCACCTACTCCGCCATCGTGACGATGCGCGGCATCGCCCTGCCGCTCGCGCATTTCCAAGGAGTGCGCATCGCACCCGGCCCCAACGAAGACCCGCGTCTGCTGCCGCTCGATGTGTCGCAGTCCTTGTTCTGCTATTCGATCCGCGCGGTCGGGCCGGGCGGACAGCCGATGCCCGCCCTCGAAGGGCCGATCCTCTGGCGAGGTCGGCTGCCCGACGGGTCGCCGCAGTTCACGGCATTCCGCTGGCAGAACGGCGCGGCGACCTTCTTCCTGCCCGTGCCCTTTGCCGAACTCGTGATCGTCGGCCCCGGAATCCGCGCCACCGAAGTCGCAGTGACGCCACAGACGCGCGATGTCGTCGTCGATCCGATCGTGCCATTCCCGGTAGAACTGCCAGGCGTGCGTTCGCTCGCCGGCCCGACGCGCGCCATCCGAGTCTCGGCCGTCTTCCTCGGCGAGACTGGCTTGCCACAGGGCATCGGTGGACAGGACCAGACCAAGGGCGAAGGCTTCTCCTTCCCGCGCAACCAACTTGGCAAGGCAGGCGGCGGCTGGCTCGACGTGGCGGACCGCACCGGGCTCGTGGTGTCGCGGTCCGGGAGCTACGAACTGACGCTGAGGCTCTACGAAGGCGATGCGCGTGAGGGCAGGCAGGCAGCGATGCCGCTCGGCAACCATGAAGTCGACGTCGATGGCCGGACGCTGCGACCGCTCGTGCTGCCGATCGACCTGCAACACGTGCAGCGTCTGCTCGATTCGATGCGACCGCAGAATGCCCCGGGCCAAAACGCCCCACAGAGGCCATCGCGTCGTTGACGCGCGGACCTTGCAGCTGCGCAGATTCTGCGTGCAGTCGGACGCAGTCGGCCTAGGCTCCGCGACACTCAGCAGCGGGCGGCGGCAGCCCGCAGATGCGATGGCAGCCTAGAGCTTCGATGGTGGCCAAGAGACGAGAGGGCGGTCGGACCGATGCCAAGCTCGAGCAATAACGATGAGACGCAGTTCCCGCGCGTGGTCGCATGGCTTGGCCTTGCGCTCGCGGTCGTGTTGTTCTTGAGCAACACCGTCCCCGCCGTTCGCGAGCGACAGCAATTGCGCGCGACCGCGACCGACCTGCAACGATTGCGTCATCAATACGACGCCGCGATCGCCCATGCGACGGCGGCGATGCCCGGGCCGGCCGGAGAACAGGACCTTCAGGCCGTGCTCGTCGCCATCGATCGGATCGGCTGGACCCCACCAGAACTGCTGCGTTGCTACCCGGAGGCGACGCCGCTGCCCACTGCGGTGGATGGCGACGAGGCACCGACGCTGGAAGCGGACGCCGCGGACACCGCCACCTTGCCGACAGGACGCTGACCGCGGACGAAAAGTCCGCGGAGGATGCGGGCAGGAACCACGTCCACAGGCCCGCATCAGCCGCTACGCTCCTTCGTCCCTGTTCGCATCCGCCTCCGGCGCTGCGTAGCAAGGCCAGCCCGGCCAGCAGGCCGACCGACCTCGTTCAGACCCCAACATGACCGAAAGCAATCCCAAGGATCTCGAACACGTGGCAGCGTTGCGGCAAGCCCATGCCGCGATGAAGCAGGAGATGAAGAAGGTGATCGTCGGCCAGGACGCGGTCGTCGATGAACTGTTCATGGCGCTGTTCTGTCGGGGCCACTGCTTGTTGCTCGGAGTGCCTGGCCTCGCGAAGACGTTGATGATCTCGACGTTGTCTCGAGTGCTCTCGCTCTCGTTCAACCGCATCCAGTTCACGCCGGACCTGATGCCTGCCGACATCACCGGCACCGAAGTGATCCAAGAAGACCGCACGACTGGCAGGCGCGAGTTCAAGTTCCTCGCCGGTCCGGTGTTCGCCAACGTGATCCTCGCGGACGAGATCAACCGCACCCCCCCCAAGACGCAGGCCGCGCTCCTGGAGGCGATGCAGGAGCACC
>SXPK01000071.1 GCA_005776365.1 Planctomycetia bacterium | reverse complement strand
TCACGGGGACAGTTGTCGTCGTCAGCCACGATCGCTGGTTTCTGGATCGCGTTGCCTCGCGCGTCGTGCACCTCGATGGCTCCGGGAAGGTGCGGCTGCATGCCGGCGATCTGTCGTTGCTGCTCGACAAGCTTGCGATCGAGCGCCAAGAAGCCGCTGTCGCCGAATCGGCCGCCGCAGCCACGGCTGCCGCGGCGAAGGCCAGGGCCGCGGCCGCGCAGGCATTGCCCAAGGCCAAGAAGCTCAGCACCCGCGAACAGAAGGAACTCGAAGAACTGCCCGCCAAGATCGAAGCCGCGGAGGGCGAGTTGAAGCGTGTCGACGAGGCCTTGTCGCAGCCGTCGATCTACGAACCGTCGCGGCGCGACGAGTTCGATCGCTGCACCGCCTTGCGCAAGGAGCTGCCTGGACGCGTCGAGGCCTTGTATGCGCGCTGGGAAGCGCTCGAGTCGATCGGCCGAAGCTAGCAGCTCGTTCAAGGACGCACGCTGCCTGCGATGAAGGCAACCGGGGCGATCTTTGTCTCGTGCGAAAGCACCGGGTGCGTGGATCCGACTCCGTTCGCAATCTTGATCTCGACCCGACTCAAAGGCTCGCGGCGAAGCTTCGTGCTTCGACGGGCCCTCAGGACAGGGACCGCTTGTCGCACCAAGCTCCTGCTGGGCCGCCGATGGCATCGCCGCTTCTCGCCAACGCTGGTCCCACATCGGGAGGATCGCGCCGCCTTGCGCGCCGCCGGGCATCGGCTGTCGGTGCGAGGTCTACTCTTTCATGGGCCGTCGCAGACCCATCCGTGCGCATTCTCCCTTTCATCATCGCGCTCGTTCTCGTCGCCGCTGGCGCTGCGCTGACCGCGCAGTCCGGCGTCGCGCCGATGGAGCAGTCGTGCTCTGTGCACGGTGCCACGGTCCGTTGGTCAGCGCTCAGTGCGCGCGTGGAGCGCCCATTCTGCGCGCCATTCGAGTTGCCACGAGTCACTGGATTGCTGCGGTTGCGCAGCGGCACCTTCGACCCTCGGGTCGCTGAGCCGACCTTTCCCTCCGGGCTCGGCCCGCCGGCGAATGCGCGCCTGTTCGCGGTGCAGTTTCATACCTCGATCGTCCCCGAGTTTCGGGCGGACATCGAAGGCCTCGGCCTGCAGGTGGTCGGCTTCTGGCCGGACAGTGCCTACCTCGTGCGCGGCGATCGCGGCGCTGCTTTGGCGCTCGCGCAACGACCGTATGTGCGGTGGATCAATGCCGTCGCCGTCGGGCACAAGCTCGAACCGGCGCTGCTCGCAATGGCTTCGGTGCGCAACGGTCCATTGCCCTTGTCGATCGACTGCAACGTCGTGATCGCGAGCAAGTCCGACCGCACGCGAGTCGTGCGCGCGATCGAAGACGCGGGCGGTCAGGCGCTCAACGAGAACCACGGCTCCGTCTACGTGGTCGCGCGGCTGTCCGTTCCACAACTCGTCGCGATTGCGGCCCTCGACCAGACGCTCTGGATCGATCGCGCTACGCCGATCGGGGTCGACATGAACTTTGCGCGCATGCAAGGCGGCGCCAACACGGTCGAGTTCTCGGCCGGTGTGTTTGGCGCCGGCGTGCGCTCGCACGTGCTCGAAGGCTTGCAGCAGACGCATCGCGACTGGACCAGGCCCGTGATCGTGCAGCACGACGGCCTCGAGCCGCACGGTCACTGCACCGGCATGATCGTCGGCGGCAATGGCGCCGGGAACACGAACGCACGCGGGCTGCTGCCCGACGGCCAGATCATCGAGTCCTCGGTGTTCTCGTGGGGTCTTACCTCGCGCTACGACGTGACCGCCGCCGCGCTCGATCCGCTTGGCCCGTTCCGCGTGATGCAGGCCACGGCGAGTTGGGGCCATGCGCCGACGCTCGACTACACCTCGATTGCCGCAGAACTCGACGATGTGCTGTTCCAGCTCGACTTGCCGACGACGCAGAGCCAGAGCAACACGGGCTCGCAGTTGTCGCGCCCGCAGGCGTGGGCCAAGAACGTGATCTCGGTCGGCGGCGTCTGGCATTCTGACAACGCCATCGCCGCAGACGACACCTGGGCGCGCATCGGCGCGTCGAACGCGAGCATCGGCCCAGCCAGCGACGGGCGAATGAAGCCGGATCTCTGCGCCTACTACGACGCGGTGACGTGCGGCGACCTCATGGGCACGGATGGCTATTCGGTCACGGATTACACGACTTCGTTCGGCGGCACCTCGGCCGCGGCGCCGATCGTCAACGGCTACCTTGGGCTCGCGCAGCAACTGTTCACCGACGGCGCGTTCGGACATCGACTGAGGTTGCCTGCGACCGCAGCCAACCGCTTCGCCAACCGTCCGCACATGACGACCGCGAAGGCCCTGCTGTGTTCCACGGCTGCGAGCTATGCGTTTTCTGGCGCTGACCACGATCTGGCGCGGTCGCACCAAGGCTGGGGATTCCCCGCGGTCGACAGGCTGTGGCAGAACCGCAACAAGACGCTGGTCGTCGACGAGAGCGAGACGCTGACCCAAGGCCAATCGCGGCTGTATTACGTCTACGTCGCTCCCGGGACGCCGGAGTTCCGGGCCACTTTGACTTGGGCCGATCCTCCAGCGCTTCCGAGCGCCCTGACGCATCGCGTCAACGATCTCGATCTCGAGGTCCGCTACTTCCACGACGGCCGGACCTGGCATGGCAATCGTGGTCTCGACGTCGGCAACCAGAGCGTCGTCGGCGGCCAACCAAATCGCATCGACACGATGGAGCAGGTCTGGCTGCAGCTACCGACGCCCGGCATCTACACGGTGACCGTCACCGCGCCGATGCTCGCAGTCGACGGCAAGCCAGAGACTCCGGCGACCGACGCGGACTTTGCGCTCGTCGTGCATCCGATGGGGGCCGGCTACCGCGCAACGTCGTCGTTGTCGATGCAGTTGCTGTCGACTGCACCCGGCGACTTGCGCATGCGCTTGACCGGCGTGCCGGCGAACGGGTGGGTCGAAGGCTTCACGTTTGCGTCGCTGACGACATCGAGGCCGCTTGGATTCGGCGCCTTCTTCGGCATCGAGTTCGACGATTTCACCGCCGCCAGCATCGCAGCGCCGGGGTTTCCGGGCGATCCCTTCCACTTCGTGAACGTCGGCGCAGCGATGTTTCCCTTCCAGCCCTACGTGGTGCCGCCAGCGATTGCGCTGCAGTTGCAAGGCGCGCAGGTCGACGTCTTCGCGATGCTGTTCAACGCGTCTGGTCGCATCGCCGCGATGTCCAACATCAGCCGCGCCACGATTCGCTGACCGCGGCACGCGAGCGCATGCCGGCGAGGTGGCTCAGGGCAGCGGGAACTCGGAGCACAGTGCCGCCACGGTCTTGCGGTGCCGCTCCGGATCATCGCCGCGGACGAGGCCGAGGATGACGTCGCCGATCTGGGCCATCTGAGCGATGCCCATGCCGCGCGTCGTCGCAGCAGGCGTGCCGAGGCGAAGTCCGGAGGTGACCATCGGCGGCAGCGGATCTTCAGGAACCGCGTTCTTGTTGACCGAAAGCCCGGCCGCGCGCGCGCGAGTCTCGGCCTCGGCGCCGGTGACGCCAGCCTTGCGCAGGTCCACGAGCACGATGTGGCTGTCGGTGCCGCCGGTGACGATGTCGAGCCCGCGTTCGCGCAGATGCTCGGCGAGCGCCGCTGCGTTGTCGCGGACCCGGGTCTGGTAGTCGCGGAATGACGGCTGCAGCGCCTCGCCGAACGCGACGGCCTTGCCGGCAATCTGGTGCAGCAGCGGCCCGCCCTGCGCGCCGGGGAACACGGCCGAGTGCACCGCCTTCGCCGTCGCCTTGGAGCACAAGATCATGCCTCCGCGCCGGCCGCGCAGCCTCTTGAGCGTCGTCATCGTCACGATGTCGGCGATGCCGACCGGTGATGGGATGAGGCCAGCAGCGACCAGACCTGCCGGATGCGCGATGTCGGCCATCAGCTTCGCCCCGACTTCTTTGGCGATGCCCGCAAACGCTGCGAAGTCGATCGCTCGCGGGTAGCTGCTGCCGCCGGCGATGATGACGTGTGGCTGGAACTCCTTGGCCAGGCTGCGCACTTCATCGAGGTCGATGCGGCCGTCGCTGGCGCGCACGCCGTATTGCCTGACCTGGAACAGCATGCCGCTGTGGCTCTTGCCGTGGCCGTGGGTGAGGTGCCCACCGGCCTTGAGCGCCATGCCGAGGATGCGGCCATTTGGCCCGGCGAGCGCAACCGTCGCGGCGAGGTTTGCGGTGGACCCAGAGTGCGGCTGCACGTTGGCATCCTCGGCGCCGAACAGTCGCATGGCGCGCTGCCGCGCCAGTTCTTCGACCTGGTCTGCGATTTCGCAGCCGCCGTAGT
>SXPK01000070.1 GCA_005776365.1 Planctomycetia bacterium | reverse complement strand
GTCACGCACGCGCGCGCGCCATGCGATCCAGCGGTAGAGGGCGAAGGTCGCGCCGACGAGCCACAAGGTCCAGGCTCGCAACGTCACGCTGCGCCTCCCTGGTCGTCGTTCGCGATCTGCTCCAGTTCTGCGCGATGTCGACGGTCGAGTCTCGCCATCAGCACGGCGTAGCCGAGGATCAGGATCACGAAGCCAACGATCGCGCCTTGCTGCGCGAACCAGAATCCGAGCGGGCAGCCGCCGATCGAGAACTGGTTGAGCGGCTTCGCGAGCAGCACACCGCAGCCCAGACCGAGCGCCGCCCAGACGGACAGCAGGACCGCGACGACTTGCCGATTGCTGCGCCAGTAGCGCGCCGTTGCTGCACGCAGGCGCGGATCCTCAGGATGTGGTGCTGGCTTCGCGCCTTGCGTCTGGTCGTGCATGGGCGCGAGATCCTACCGTCGTCTCGCGGCTTGCTCCGCTATCCCTTGGCCAGGCTCTGCAGGAACGGACCCTTCCAGTGGTAGCCATCGAGCAGGGTCGGGTCGTCGTTGCCGAGCAGCTTCTGCGCCAGATACAGCGCCTCGATGGAAGCCAGACCTTCAGTCGGGTCTTCGAACACCTTGCTGACACGCGGATACGCGGTGCGCACCGACCCCGGAATCGAACGCAGCACCGGCCTTCCGGTCACGCATGCGAGCAGTTGCGGCAGCCATCGCCATGTCGAGTCGAGCAGCAGGAGTTGCCTGCCCGCGTCCTCTTGCGACAACGGCGGGGCATCGACGGCGAGCAGCGTGAAGCCCGTCGCGTCGAACGAAAAGCCCGGCTTGTTGCGCAAGAAGGTCAAGTCCGCTCGCCCGTGGAGAAAGCGCAGCGAGCACTTGCTGATCTTCTCCTTCTGGTGGCGGATGACCGTGGTCGGGATCGGGTTCATGCCTGCGTCCTCTGCAGCAGGCGCACGACGGCGGCCTCGACGCGATCGACGCTGAGCCCGAGCACGCACTGCGGCGTCACGCAGTCACGTCGCGTGCACGGGCGGCATGGCACGTCATGGTTGAGGACCTCGTGTCCAATGAGGTCAAACGAACGTGGCCCGTAGCGCGCAGGGTCCTTGGGGCCAAAGAGCGCAACGCAGTGCGCTCCCATCGCCGCGGCAATGTGCAGCGGGCCGGTGTCGGCAGCGACAACGCAGTCGATGCGCCGCATGACGCCGGCGAGCCCGCGCAACGCCAACGCCGCTCCGTCGATGGGGCGCGCATTCGGGACCGCGTCGAGGATGGGCTGCGCCAGTGCCAGCTCACCTGGGCCGTAGCTCACCGCGATGCCGAGTCCGCGCTTCGACAATCGCGTTGCGAGTTCAACGAAGCGATCGACCGGCCAACGCTTGAACTCCGCGAACGAAGACGTGCCAGGGTGCAACAGCACGAGCGGTCGCGGCAGATCGGCGAACAAGCGCGCGTGTGGCTCGATCGCGGGGAGCCTGGGTCGCGTTCGCGGCGCTCGGATGCCGAGACGTTCGAGCAGCAAGTAACCCATGTCGGCGCGGTGGGGCAATGGAGTTGGCACGATGATGCGCTCGCGATAGGCGAATGCGCTGCCTTCGCGCGAACCTGGCGCCGCGAAGCCGAGCTTGCGCGCAGCTTTCGAGAACAACACCTGCAACGCGCTCTTCTGGATGCCGTGCAAGTCGAGCACCGCGTCGTAGTTGATCTTGCGCAGCCGCCGCAGTGATGCAGGGATGCTCCACTTCTGCTTGCGTGGGAACACATGCAGAGTCGTGATCTGTGGGTGTCCTTGCAGCAATGCTGCAAAGCGATCCTCGACGAGGAAGTCGATGCGCACGTCGGGCCGTGCGTTCGCGAGCGCAGCCACCGTCTCCAGTGCGAAGATCACGTCGCCCAGAGCCGACAGCCGGATCACGAGCACTCGCGCGCCGTGGGGCAGCGTTGCTGCGTGCGGCGTCGTGGGCGGGGTCGTCATCGGCCGGACGATCTTGGCCGTGTCGGTCGAGAGGGGAAACAACGAAGTCGCGCCTTGTCAGCCCTAGCCAGCCAACTGCGCATTCCGCGCGCTTGCGCCTGCGATCCTCCCTGCCTACGACTTTGCGCATGGACGTGCCTGCGGGATTCGTCGAAGTGCGCTCGCGTCGCGAAGTGGCGTGGGTGCGTTCCGATCTCGAAGCACTCGGACTGGATGCGCTATGGCGCGAATCCGAGCCGATGCGCGGCAGCAAAGGGAGAGGAGGCGTAGGCACGCTCCTTCTGCGCCCTGGCCTCACTGCGGTCGTTCGCCCGTTCCGTCGTGGTGGAGCGCTGCGGTCGCTTCTCGGGGACCGCTATGCGGACGCCGGCCGCGCGCTCGCAGAACTCGCCGCGCTCGAACGGCTTCGTGGCGAAGGCGTGCCAGTCGTCGTGCCGCTGGCGGCACTGGCGCGAAAGCCGCGCACCTTCTGGCGATTGCGTCTGTTGACCGAGCGTCTCGACGGAGCGATGTCGCTGCCTGCGTTCTGTGCCGCGGACCCGGAGGCTCGTGGCTGGGCAGTGGAGTCCACTGCCGTCACCGTGCGCCTCGCGTTCGAAGCCGGGCTCGTGCATCGCGACCTGCATCCAGACAACGTGCTCGTGACGCGGCACGGCGACAAGGTGCGCGCTGCGCTCGTCGACCTCGACCGCGCCACGTTCTTGAAGCCGCTGCCGCAGCAGGCGAAGGACGAGATGCTGGTGCGCATGGCGCGCTATCTCGCTCGCCACCCTGACATCGGCGACGCATTCACGCGTCAGGATCGGCTGCGGTTCTTGCGCGGGCTCGGCTGCGACAAGGGCGAGCGCCGCGCCGAGGTCGATCGGCTGTGGCCCTTGCTCGCGCGAGCATTGCGTGTGCGCGGGCTCAAGGCTCGGTGAGCCAAGCGTCAGCGGTCCGCCACTGGGAACTTCGCAGGCTCCGTCCAGAACGACCTCGGACAGTTGGGGCAGCAGAAACCAACGGCGCGGCCCTCGAAGAGCACGGTGTAACGCAGATCGACCGGGCTGCCGCTCACGGGGCAGGTCGTGTTGCGCGGCTTTGGCGCAGGGACTGCAGTCTCGGCCGAAGCTTCGGCAACCTTGACCGCCGCAGTCTCGCCCACGTCGACCGTCAAGCCGTTGCGCAAGCACAGTCGCGCGATGCCGCGTTCGCTGAGCTTGGTGTTCCACACGTAGACGTGGCGAAGCGAAGGCAGGGCCAGGAGCGCTTCGACACACGAGTCGTCGATTGCGGTGTCCGCGAGCACGACTTCCTGCAGGCAAGGGTGGGCCAGGAGCAACTTGACGTGCTCCGACGTCGCCTTGGTGCTGCGCAAGTCGAGGCGGCGCAGTCGGGGCATCGAGGCGCACGCAGCGAGGGTGGCATCGGCTGCCGCGGAGCGCGCGACGGAGAGGTCTGCGATCCACGGCGCGAGGGCGGCAGTTTGCGCGCAGATCTGTGCGTCGTCCATCGTCGCGGCGACAGCGCTGAAGTCGACCCAGAGGTCGTCGGAGCCCTCAGCGACGCGGGCCGCGTGGACCTGCTGCGCCTGCAACGCTTGCATCGCCGCCTGAGCCGCCGTGGTCCACGGCGCGATCGGCGCGGCTGCGGTTTCTTGCGCCTTCGACTCGTCCGCGCTGTCCTTGACGGGCGCGTTCGGGGAAGGCTCCGGCTGCTCGGCAACGTCGAAGGTCGCGCCCTGTTCGATCCACAGGCGCAACAACTCGATCTCGTCGGTGGTCGGCTGCTTCTTGTCGGACGGGGGCATGTGCCGCTCGTCATCAGGCGGCAACAACAAGAGCGCGTGCAGCGGGCTGTTCGCAGCGTCGCCGGCCTTCACGACGGCGCCGTTCTCGCCACCATGGAGGATCGCAGCTTGCGTGTGCAGCCGCAGCCCACCCTTCTTGCGGGTCCCACTGTGGCACGAAGCGCAGTAGGTCTTCAGGATCGGCTCGATCTGCGCGCCAAACGACACGGGCTTTCCTGCCTCTTGCGGTGTGCTTGGCGTCGGCTGGGTCGGTGCAACGCGCGTCGGAACGGCGTCGCGCTCGATCGGCTTCCGTGGCTCGACTGGAGGAAACAGCGGCTTGGGATCGTGCGTTGCATCGGCGGCTGACTGCTGCAACGCGGATTGCTGCTCTGCTGCAGGCAAGACCGGGATCAAGGGTGCGACATCCGCTGCATCCGTCGTTGGCGCGATGGGGGAGTCGGCTGGAGGGGCAGCGTCGGTCTGGGTCGCGTCGCGGACTTCTGTGTTGGTTCCTGTTCCGGCGCTCGCCTTCTGGAACGGCTCCAACAACCATTCCTTGCCGCGCGTCTCTTCGTTGCCGAAGTGGCCCGCTGCCATCAACACCACGAACTCGAGCACGAGGAGCAGGCGGAAGGCGTCGCGATTCTGCATGGCGCCGCACGCGGCGGTGACGAGCCCGATCGCCGCTGCGCCGACGCCGAGCCAGCGATGCAGTTCTATCGTGCTGCTGTGATAGCCGCTGGTTCCGAGGATCCAGCCGCTGCCCGCCGCGATTGCGCCGAGGAGCGCGGCCATCCAGGTGAGGATCGCCAGCGTCGCGCGGCTGGGTGCCCGACGGATCAGTGCGCCGCCAAACTCCAAAGCGACGACGCCGACCCACAGGCCGATCGGCATGTGCAGCAACATGGGATGCAGCCGTCCGAGCAGCTGCACGATCGCGTCCTGGTCCATCAGCGGAGCATTCCCTTCATGACTTTTCCGGCCACGTCAGTGAGTCGGAAGTCGCGGCCTTCATGGCGGTAGTTGAGTCGCTCGTGGTCGAAGCCGAGCAAGTGGAGGATCGTCGCGTGGAGATCGTGCACGTGCACCGGGTCGCGGACGATGTTGTAGGAGAAATCATCGGTCTCGCCGTAGACCGTGCCGGGTCGGATGCCGCCGCCTGCAAGCCACATGGAGAAGCAACGCGGATGGTGGTCACGGCCGTAGTTCGTTCGCGAGAGCGCCCCTTGGCTGTAGACCGTGCGACCGAACTCGCCGCCGAACACGACCAAGGTCTCGTCGAGCAGGCCGCGACGACGAAGGTCCTTCAGCAGCGCCGCGATCGGCTGGTCGACGGCCTCTGACTGCTTGCGCATCTCTGCGGGCAGGCTGCCGTGCTGGTCCCATCCGCGCATGTAGAGCTGGATGCAGCGCACGCCGCGCTCGCACAGACGACGGGCCAGCAGGCAACTCGCCGCGAACGTGCCGGGCTTCCGCGCATTTTCGCCATAGAGCGCGATCGTCTCCTCGGTCTCGCCCGCGAAGTCGACCAGCTCGGGCACCGAAGTCTGCATGCGGAACGCCATCTCCTGCTGCGCGATGCGCGCGTCGATCTCGGGGTCGAGCGTGCGCACCTTTTCCTCGGCGTCGAGTTCGTGAGCGAGGTCGAGCATCGCGCGGCGGTCTGCACGCGACACTCCGGGTGGGTTCTCCAGGTAGAGCACGGGATCGCCGCTGCTGCGCAGCTTGCAGCCCTGATGCTCGCTCGGCAAAAAGCCGCTGCCCCAGAACCGTGCCGCCAACGCCTGCATGTTGCCGAAGCCCTGTGTGATCATCACGACGAAGGTGGGCAAGTTGCGATTGCTGCTGCCGAGGCCGTAGCTGAGCCACGCGCCGAGGCTCGGGCGACCGGGTTGCTGCGTCCCGGTCTGCATGAAGGTGATCGCCGGCTCGTGGTTGATCGCTTCTGTGTGCATGCTGCGGACGATGCACAGTTCTTTTGCGACCGAGCCACGGTGGGGCATCAGTTCGCTGATCCACGCGCCGTCGCCGCCGTTGTCGTAGCGGTTGAAACGGAAGGCAGACGGCGCGACCGGGAACCGCGATTGGCCCGACGTCATGCCGGTCAGTCGTTGGCCGTTGCGCACGGACTCGGGCAGGTCCTTGTCAAAGAGGTCGTAGAGGCCAGGCTTGTAGTCGAACAGGTCCAGCTGGCTCGGCCCGCCTTCCATGTGCAGGTAGATGACGCGCTTGGCCTTGGGCGCGAAGTGCGGCATCGGCTGGTGTTCGTCGCCGGAAAGGAGTCGCACGAGCGGACGCAGCGAGAGGCCGTCCGCGAGCGCCGCAGTGCCGAGCGCGGCGCCAATCGTGTTGGCCGCGCCGGCGAAGAAGCGGCGACGTGAGACGCGGGTCAGGTCGTGAAGGTCGAGCAGGCTCATGGCATGCATACCGTCGCGTCGAGGTTGAGGATCGTGTTCGCGAGCAGCGCGAGCGGTGCGAGTTCGGCTGGTGGGATGTCCGTCGGCACGAGGGCCGTGCCGACAGTGAGCGCCTTTGGCCCGTCATCGGGCGCGCTTGCATAACGGGCTCGCAACGAGGCCAAGGCCGAGGATGCCCGCGCAAGGGCGCCAGGCGATGGTTGCCGGCCGGTGCAGCGATGCCACATGTCACGAATGCGACCCTCGTCATCCGGCGCGGCGCGCCAGCTTCGCACGGCGAGAGCCCGCGCTGCTTCGACGAACTGCGTGTCGTTCCACAGCACGAGCGCTTGCATCGGCGTGCTCGTCTGCGTGCGACGGATGGAACAGGCTTCGCGCGTCGGCTGGTCGAAGGTCAGCATCGACGGCGGCGGGCACGCGCGCTTGTGGTAGGTGTAGATGCTGCGGCGGAACAGTTCTTCCCCCTGGCCGCGCACGAACTCGCGCGTGTTCGACTGCAACATCGCGACTTCCTGCCAGAGGCCTTCGGGTTGATACGGCTTCACCGAGGGGCCGCCGAAGCGTTCGACGAGCAGCCCCGACACGAACAGCGCTTGGTCGCGCAATTGCTCGGCCGACAAACGGCGACGTGGGTAATAGGACAGCATCCGGTTGTCGGCGTCGGTCTGCAGCGCAGACTCGGATGCGCGGTCGTCCTGCCGGAACGCGTCGGTCGTCACGATGCGCGTCAACATCGAGCGCAGGTCGTAGCCGCATTCGCGGAACTCGACGGCGAGCCAGTCGAGCAGTTCCTTGTGGCTCGGCCACTCGCCCTGCATGCCGAAGTCCTCGCTGGTGCGCACGAGGCCGGTGCCGAACAGGAGTTCCCAGATCCGGTTGGCCTGCACGCGCGCAAACAGCGGATTGGCCGGCGCCGTGATCCACTGCGCGAGTCCGCGGCGGTCGTCGGGTGAACCCTCGGGCAGCGAACCGAGGGTGCTGGGCACGCCACGGGGAATCTCGCGGTCCTTGATTGGCTGGTCGTATTGGCCGCGAGCGAGCACGAAGGTCGGGCGACGTTGTTCGCGCTCCTTCATCACCATCGTGCGTGGGACAGTGCCGTCGAGTTCAGCGAGCGTTTTCTCCAACGCCTCCTTCTTGCGCAGCGCCGCGGCATAGGCGGGGGAGAAGCGCATTCGCCACGCCGTGCGCAGTCGCTGCTCCGCGTCCTCGTCGCCTGCTGGCAGCAGCGCCGCGACGAGCCCGTCGGACAGTTCGCCGTCGCGCGGCAGCAGGCGCTGATAAACGCCGCCTTGGCCGCCGGTGTTGACGATGCGCATCGTCAGCAACTGTTCACCGCGCACGAACTCGACCTCGGTGCGGTCCTGGTCGGCGCCGGCGGCGCGGTCGATGCGACGCTGCGTGACTTCTTTGCCGGCGAGCGAGAGACGGAACCCGTCATCGCTGCCGAGCGAGAGCATGCGCTTGCGCGTCGTGGGGGCACGGATCGTGCGTGCCACGAAGGTCGCGTTCGTGCCGCCTGGGGTCGGGCCGACGACGCCTTCTTGCAGTCGTTCGTCATGCCGCCATTTCTTCGGTTTGCCTGCGCCCTCGACGGCGAACACGGCCTTGCGGTCGAGTTCGAGCGCCGTCTCGGGGCCGAACGCATTGCCCCAGATCGCCTCGGCGTCGCCCGAGAATGGGCCGGCGACATAGAAGCCGCTTTTCGCTTCGGGCAAGCGATCGAGGCCGGCATCGGCGATCGCGCCGACAGCGACTTGCACGCGCGCAAACGTGTGCCGCGCGTGGACCGAGTCGTAGCGCAGCGTGATCTTGATGTCCGTGCCGCCCGCAAAGTCGAAGGGTTCTGCGGCGAGGAACAGCGCCTGCCGCGAACCGCCTGGCCGCGTGTGCGCGTCGACTGCCCAACCAGCGCCATCGCCTATGCGCAACGCATTGACCACTGCGAAGTCGCCGTTGGGTTGCTCGACGTCGGCCCAGGCCCATTGCAGCGCGATCCGGCGATGCTGGCTCGGATCCACAACGCTCGTGCACTCGACTTCGATGGCTTGCAGCACGGCGTTGCCGTTCTCGGCTCGGCCCACGCGCTGGTCTTCGCGCCCCGGCGCTGGCAGAGCAGACAGTCGCAGCAGGCGCAGGTCGCTGCCTTCGGTGCGCAGCGTGATCTCGTGGGTGTCCTTGTCGGGGTTCGCGCCATCGGCGACGACGGCGCCGATCGCATCGACCGTCAAGGTCGCACCGCCTTGCGACTTGGCAGCGACGACGTTGGCGGCAGCCCACACGACGCCCGTGTCGCGAACCAGTTCTTGCCGCCAGCGCGCAAACTCCGCGGCTTCTTCAGGTGGGGCGGCGTCGAGTTCGACTTGTGCAGCCGTGAGATCCGACTTCAGCGTCGCTTCTTGCGCCGACTGCGCGTCGTTGGGAACGCGGAGGAAGGGCTCGAAGGCGCGGTTCGCGTCGGGGATCTGCGTGTAGAGGCCCGGTTCGTCGATTGATCCGAAGTAGGCGTAGAGGCCGTAGAAGTCCGCCTGCGTGATCGGGTCGTACTTGTGGTCGTGGCAGCGCGCGCAACCGAGTGTCAGGCCCAAGAACACGGAGCCAGTCGTCGCAACGCGGTCGACGGCATACTCGACGAGATACTCTGCGTCGATCGCGCCACCTTCGGCGGTCATCACGGGGCAGCGGTGGAAGCCGCAGGCGATCTTCTGTTGCTGCGACGCGTCGGGCAGCAGGTCGCCTGCGAGTTGTTCGACGACGAATGCGTCGTAGGGCATGTTGTCGCGGTAGGCGGCGAGCACCCAGTCGCGGAACGGCCAGATCTGGCGGCCGGCGTCCATGTGGATGCCAGCAGTGTCCGCGTAGCGCGCGGCGTCGAGCCACGGCGTCGCCATGCGTTCGGCGTAGCGCGAGCGCCATGGCTCTTCATGGAGCAGGCGCTGCGTCCATGCCAGGTAGGCAGCGTCGCTCGGGTCGGCCAAGAAGCGCGCGATGTCCGCCGGCTCTGGTGGCAGGCCCGTCAGCGCCAAGAACAAACGTCGCAGCTGCAGTTCCGGCGCGGCGCGTTCGGAGGGTTGCAGGCCGCGCGGCAGCATGGCTGCCTGCAAGAAGGCGTCGATGGGGTTCTTGGCGCCGGTGTCCGGCGCAGTTGGCCGAGTCGGCGGCACAAAAGACCAGTGCGGCTCATAGACCGCGCCCTGCTCGATCCAGGTTTGCACGGTCTCGCGTTCGCGCTCGGACAGCGCCGGCTTGCCGCTCGATTTTGGCGGCATGCGATCGTCGTCCTGGGAAGAAGTGATGCGCCGCCAGGCCTCGCTCCGATCCGGTTCGCCTGGAACGAAGGCGGGGCCGTGATCTCGCGCGGCAGTCGAAGCTTCGGCGAGATCGAGTCGAAGCCCTTCTTTGCGCGCCTTGTCGTCAGGTCCGTGGCACGAAAAGCAGCGATCCGCAAGGATCGGCCGCACGTCGCGGTCGTAAGAAAGCGTGGGCCGCGGAACGGGCGCGGGTCCTTGCTGCGCCAGGAGGCAGAAGGCGGAGCACAAGAACGCCGTCGCGGCACGAAGCATGGGAGATGGGCTCATGCGCGTCGTGGATCATCGACCCCGTCGCGCGGCATGTCCACGGGCACGACGGCCTTGGCACCGTCAGATTTTCGTTCGTTTCCGCTGCGCCGAGACGGGGCACCGAGACGCTGCGCCGAGACGCTGCGCCGAGACGAGGCGCCGAGACGCTGCGCCGAGACGGGGCGCCGCCCGATCAGCGGCCCAGTTCGAGCAAGGTCCTGCCGGGGCCGGAGGCGGAACCCGCCTCGACTGCGAAGGAATCTCGCACGCGCTGCTGTCTCATCCCGAGCGCCAGGACCTGGAACTCGCCGTCCGAGAGCCAGGCGCGAAACTCTGCCTCGCCTTGTGTCATCGGCAGATTGCTCGTCCACACCGCCTTGCCAGCTTGGTCGAAGATCACGATCGAGACTCGGCTCGTGAAATCGCGAACGTCCTGCGTCTTCACCAGGATCCGGTGCAATGAACCCGGCAGCATGCGGATGTCGAGTTCGGTGAGGCCGCCACGCGGAATCTCCAGCGGCACTCGCGCCGGCGCGACACTCTCGGCCTGGACGAGCAACTCGTAACGGCCGGCCTCAACCGTCGGGGTGCGATAGCCGACGGCGTCCACTTCGACTTCGCCGAGGTCGCGGTTGCCGCTGCCGATCAGACGAACTGACGCGTTCGTCGGCGGCTCGTCGTCGACACCGAGCAATCGGCCGAATGCAGCGCCACCCAAGCGCACGACGAGAGTGCCGAGGTCGCGTGTTTCGCGGCCGCGCAGTGACATCGGCGGCTGCAGGTAGACGGGCATTTTCTCGCAGCGGACTTCCATCCGAACCTCGCCCTGCGGAATCCCGTCGACGCGGAAGGTGCCGTCGAGGCGCGTCGCATACTGCGCAAAGGCACCGGATGCATGGGTCATTCGCAGCGTCGCGGCGCACGCACGGCCGGTCTCGTCGCGCACACTGCCGAGCAATGTGGCGCGATCGAGAGCCTCTGCGGGCACGACGAATTCGACTGCGTCTCCGTCCACCGCGACGCCCTCGAGGTCGGCGTCGACAAAGGACTGCCATCCCGCGTCAGGTCGGCGCAGCGACAGGCTCACTTCTCCTGCGGGCAAACCCAGCAGGGTGAAGGCCCCGCCCTCACGCGTTTCGACGCCAAGTCCGCGGCTCTGGCCGCGCGGAGTCGCGAGCACGAGCCAACCGAGCAACGGGGTGCCGTCGTCGAGCCGCGCGGTCCCGTGCACGGCGCCTCGCCGCGCGGGGCCGAGCGTTGGGTTCCACTCGGTGGCGACATCGATTGCCACGGTGACGCGTGCGGTGGCGCGCTGCAGCGAGATGCCGTCCGATGCGAGTCCGAGTGCGGTCAACTCCACTTCGCCGACAGGAAGTCGGTCGAGGAAGAAGGAACCATCGACACCCGTGCGAGCCAGCCGTCCACCGATCGCCCGGCGGACGCCGTTCCAGACGAGGCACTGTGTTGCTGGACTGCCGTCTTGCAGGCGTGCGACACCGCGGACGACGCCACCGCCGTGCAGCCGAAGATGCACGACTGCTTCGCCGTCGCGTTGGACCGTCGTGCGCGTGCTCTCCAGCGCGTGGCCTGGTGCCACCGCGCGCACTTCGATGGGACCCTCAGGAAGCGCCGGGGAGCGGTAGTAGCCGTTGCCGTCCGTCCGCGTGGTCTGCGCCGGAAAGTTGCCGACCGTGCCCGGGCCGAACCACACGACGGCGCCAGGGACTGGCACGCCTTGTTGCGTCGCCACGGTTCCTGACACGCGCCCGTGATGTGGCAGCAGGCGGATCGTGACGGTGGCCGCCGTGGCGTCAGCGAGTTCCACCCGTTGTGGCGCGGAAGGCGCAAACTCGGCGTGGCGCGCTGCGATCTGCCTCCCGGCGCCAATGCCTCTCAACTCAAAGTGCCCATCGGTCGTGGTGCGTGCGCTGACGCGCGCCGTGCCAACCGCACTGAGTCCGAGCACGAGCACTTCGGCGCCGGCGATGGGTTGATCGTGATCGTCGACGACGATGCCGCAAACTGCCGGCAGGTACGGCAACACGAGCACGACAATCTGTCCATGGCCCGCGAGCAGGGTGACGCTGGCGCTTGCGCCGAGCGAGGTGCGGCATTCGTAGCGACCAGGAAGAAGCGAAAAGGCTGCTTCGCCGGCTTCGCTGGTCACCGCGCTCGCCTCGTCGAGTCGCGCATCGGCGACGAGCGGCGGGGCCACGATCACAGTGACGTTGGCCACGGGTTTGCCGTCTTCGTGGCGCACGCGCAGCAGCAGTTCTGTGGTCTCGATGCCCTGCGCGTCCGATTGCGATGCAACGAGTTGTCGCAGCAGATCGGCGTCCTCGTTGTTTGGTTCGATGTCCGCAGTGTCGATGTGCGCGACGTCACTCTGCCCGGTCGCGACGCCATCGAGCATCCCGTCAAACAGCTCGGGCGCGATGTCCGAGTCGTTCCACGCGGCCCATGCGAGCAGCGCCGCGAGCACGGCAACGGCGATTGCGATCGCGACCTGTTTCAAAGCTCTCGGACTTTATGAGTTGGATCTGGCTTGTCACCAGCCCAAGTCCTGGACCAGCCCGGGCAGTGCGACGTGGAGCCCTGCAACAAGGCGATGCCGTCGTCATGCAGGCGCATCGCCGGGCGGTGAGACCGGGTGTTCCGGTGCTTTCGTCAGCCGCGCAATCCTCGATCCCACGTACGCAAGAATCTCCGTTGCGTGCGCCGGTCGCGGAACTTGTCGGCGATCGAACGCACCAGCGCGCGGGCCGACGCATCGAGGCCGTTTTGCGCGAGCGCACGAAGGTGGAGCCCAAGTGGCAGGTCTGAGCTGGCGCATAGATCGAGCGCACGCTTGGCATAGAGCGCTTGATCGTCGTCGTCGCCGCGCTCCTTGCTGCGCGCAGCTTGCGCGAGATACATCGCTGCCTGCAGCGAGGGCAACCCGAGTTGCTCGACTGAGGCTTGCAGGTCTGCATCGGTCTCGCCCAGGCGGAACAAGTGGATCGAGGCAAGCGTGGTCCCAAGCGGATCGCTCGCTCTCTGCGCAAGCTCTCGGGCCGTGCGCAACTCCTGACGCGCGTCGTCGTCGCGTCCTTCGCGAAACGCGGTCTCGCCGAGGAAGATGCGTGCCCGCGCGGCGTAGGCCCAGAGCGCCAGCCGTTCGGCCTCTTGGATGCAGGCGCGCAAGTCCTTGGCGGCGTCGTCGTCACCCAACGCCGCGCGGAACTGGCCTCGATAGAGGCGCATTCGCATGTGCACGCGCGGGAGTCGTTTGGTCTGGCGGTCATCGACCTTGGCGAGGGTCTTGAGCGCGGTGGGGTAGTGGTGGCGAAGCGCCTCGAGTCGCGCCAGGTCGATCTGCAAGTGCCGCTGCCGCTCGATCTCCGCTTCGGGCAACAGCCGCAGTGCCACCTGCACGTGGCGCATTCCAGCCTCCGACGCACCGAGGTATAGCAGGATGCGGCCGTGCAGCGCATGCGCGTCGGCTGCGAGGGTGCGAGCGCGAGGATCATCGGGATCGCCGGCCTCGTCGAGCTCTTGGTGGGCGTTCTCGAGCAGCAGGATCGCCTGCATCATGTGGCCGAGATCGAAGGTCGCAGCGCCGAGCCCGGTCAATGCCTCGCCGCTCGACAAGCGGTCGCCGAGTTCGCGCGCGATCCCATCTGCGGCGCGGAACTGCTCCGCCGCTGCCTGCGGCTGTGATGCGTTGCGACGCGCGCGCGCCGACAGCAGCGAGATTCGCAACTGCGCGCTTTGCTGCACCTTGCCCTTGGGCAAGTGTTGAACATGAACGGCGAGGCGCGCGGCGATTCGCAAGCTCGTGCGACGGCTGCCGGCGCGAACGATCTCGGCGAGACCCAGCAACAAGGGCTCGATGCAGCCTTCGTGGTCGAGCGCCTGTGAACGATGCATGCCGATCTCGAGCGGCGGTTTGCCGCGCTGCTCGAACACTTCGGCGGCGCGGCGGTGAAGTGCCTGCCGTTCTTGCGGATCGATCTGTCGCAGCAACGCTTGCTGGAAGTCGCGGTGGCGGAACTCGACTTCGCCGGCCTGGGCGCGCACGACGCGGCCGCGGAACAACGACAAGGTCTCCAGCGCCTGCAACTCCGGGGCTCCAGTCAAGGCGACGAGATCCGACAATGCGCAACGCGGGCCGAGCACTGCCGCGGCCGCGAGCGTGCGACGGTGCGCCGCGGGCATGCGCAGCACACGTTGCTCGAACCGCTGCACATGGTGCGGCGCAGGCCGCAATTCGGTGCCCTGCTCGAGTCCGTGGTATTCGCCCGGCCGGCCAAACAAGGCGTCATTCTGCACGAGGTGCTCGAGCGCCTCGATCAGGTTGCCAGGGCTGCCGCTGAAGGTCGCGTGCGCGGCTTTCAGCGCCTCGTCCGGCGCGCGGCCGGTCGCGAACAACGCGCGGCCGAGTTGCTGGAATGCGGCTTCGTCGAGTCCGTGCAGGTCCATGCGCTGCATGCCTTCGGGCGGCTGCCAATCGGGGCCCGCGGTGACGAGCAGCAGCAGGTGCCTGCGCCCGAGGTCGCGCGTCAGTCGCTGCAACACGAGCCTGCCCGACGTGTCGAGGCGATCGGCTGCGTCGACGCGGATCACCAGCGCACGACCCTTCTTTGGCAAGGACAGCAGCGCGTTGGCGAGCCGGTTGGCGCGGATCTCGGGCTCTTCCTGGCTGTGGCCTGAAGCAACCGCGATCAAGGCCCGCGCGTCGTCGTCGTCGCAGTCGAGTTCTTCGCGCGCGCGCGCCTCTGCGCGGGCCGATGCCTGCGGCGAATCGCGGCCGTCGCCGTGGAGCAGCCAGTCGAGCAAGGCGCTGGCGAAGGGCTCCGCGTGGCCGAGACCTGGATCCGCCTGGCCGCCGAAGTAGACGAAGCCGAGTTCCTTCTGCAGCCATTGCGTCATCGCCTCGTCGAGCAAACGACGACGGCCAATGCCTTGCGGGCCACTGACGCACAACGCGCGGCCCTTGCCCGAACGCGCCGCCGCGGCGTGGCGTTGCAGCACGGACAGTTCGTCCTTCCGGCCGAAGAAGGGCGTCTCCGCCGGCCGTCGCATGCGTTGCAGTCGGCGGCCCGACGCGAGCGCTGGCGCACGCGCCTCGTGTTCTTGCCACCAGTCCGATGATTCGCCTTGTTGCAGGATCTTGGCGACGGTCGCTGCATCGTGGGGTCGCGCGGCGGGGTCCTTCTGCAGCAGTTCGAGCAATAGCCGCTCGAGCAAGGGCGAGATGCGAGGCCGCCAATGAGACGGCCGCGCCGGCGTTTCGTGCAGGTGGGCGTGAATGACTTCGTCGGCGGACAAGCAATGCGAGAATGGGTGTTTCCCCGTCGCAACTTCGAACAGCACCACGCCGAGCGCGTAGAGGTCGCTCTGTGGCCCGACGGCGCGACCTTGCAGCGCCTCGGGTGACGCATAGGCAACGCTGCCGCCGACTGCGCGACTGCCCGACGAAGTGCCGCGAACGCCGCCGCTGCTCGATCCGCTGGTGCCCGCGCTGCCGTGGCCGCCGCCATCGCCGAACGGACGCGCAAGGCCGAGGTCGACGACCTTCACGTCGCCTTGCTCCGTCAGCACGAGGTTCTCGGGCTTGACGTCTCGATGCACGACCCCGTGTCGATGCAGGGCCTGCAGGCCGAGCGCCGCATCGCGACCGATTCGGCGCGTCAGATCCTCGACCGGCGGCCCTTGTTGCAACAAGAACTTGCGCAGCGTCGTGCCGCGCACGAGTTCCATCACCAGATACGTCGCTTCGAGCCCGAGCACCGACAGCGTCTCGACGCCAAAGATCGCCGCGATGTTGGCGTGGCGCACGCTCTGTCCCAGTTGCCCCTCCGCGAGAAAGCGCGCCTTGGCCTTCGGATCCTGCAGCCGATCCTGGCGCAAGAACTTCACCGCTACTTCGGCGCCTTCTTCGAGCCCGGCATAGGGTGACGAGAGTCGTGCGCGGTAGACGGTGCCGGACGAGCCACTGCCGAGTTCTTGCAGCAGTTGGAATCTGCCGGGCAGCAGCACGCCTGGGTGCGCCGCATGGCGAAGTGCGGCGGGCGGCAGGTGCGCGTCGCTGGTCAGGTTGTCGCCTTGTTCGGGCACGAGATCAGCGTTGGGGAGGGCGCAGTCGAAATCAATGAGGGCGGACCTTGGCGTGGCACTCTTCTGTGTCGCTAGTTCGGTTTCGTGCCAGTGGCGTGCTCCAGCATTGGCCGCGATCCAGCCAAGCGCTCGGCAGCAGGGCTCGGCATCGAGACGCCTCGCTCCCGCTTGCGCCCCGCGACGCATCGCGCCACGCTCCCCAAACCTGCGATGCCGATCCGCCTCTACAACTCGCTGACCCGACGTCTCGACGAACTGCGTCCGCTCGAGCCGGGCAAGGTCACGATGTATCACTGCGGGCCGACGGTCTACAGCAGCCCGCACATCGGCAACTTCCGCAGTTTCTTGTTCGCGGACGTGCTGCGGCGCTTCGTCGAGGATCAGGGCTACCAGGTCACGCAGGTCATGAACGTGACCGACGTCGGGCACCTGACCAACGACGACATCGAGTCCGGCGAGGACAAGATGGAGGCGGCGTCGAAGAAGACTGGCCGCACGGCTTGGGAGATCGCCAAGCAGTACGAGGACGAGTTCCACGAGTGCCAGCGCCTCCTGCACGTGCGGATGCCGCACCACATGCCGCGGGCGACGGACTTCATCGCGCAGATGGGCGTGATCATCGACGACCTGCTGGCAAAGGGCGTCGCGTACCAGGTCGACAACGGCGACGTCTACTTCGAGATCGCGAAGTTTCCCGACTACGGCAAGCTGTCGGGGAAGGTCATCGACGAACTCGAGGATGGCGCGCGCGTCGCGGTCAACGAGAAGAAGAAAGACCCGCGCGACTTCGCGTTGTGGAAGACGGACCACAAGCACCAGATGCAGTGGGACGCGCCCTTCCGCTCAGGCCTGCGCGGCTTCCCGGGCTGGCACATCGAGTGTTCGGCGATGTCCAGCCACTACCTCGGCCACCAGATCGACATCCACACCGGCGGCGAGGACAACATGTTCCCGCACCACGAGTGCGAGATCGCGCAAAGCGAGGCGCACACGCACAAGCAGTTCGTGTCGATCTGGATGCACGCGCGGCACCTGCTCGTCGACAACAAGAAGATGAGCAAGAGCCTCGGCAACTTCTTCACCGTGCAGGACGTGTTGAAGAAGGGCTACACCGGGCTCGAATTGCGTTTTGCGCTCGTGCGCGGCCACTACCGACAGCAGCTCAACTTCACGTTGAAGGGCCTCGACGAGGCGCGTGCGGCGATCGCGCGCGTGCAGCAGTGTCGGCAGCGGCTCGTGCGCATCCGCTTGGGTCACGAGTCTGCGGGTGCCGCGGATCTCACGGCCGCGACCGCGCAGGCGGACGCGAAGTTCACCGCGACGATGCAGGAGGACCTCAACGTCAGCGAGGCGCTCGGCGTCGTGTTCGAGTTTGCGTCCGAGTGCAACAGGGCGCAGCCAACCGCTTCGTCGTGCCAGCAGGCGCTGCGGTTCTTCGCGCGCGTCGAGGATGTGCTCGCGTGTTTTGGCCAGGAGCCGATGGCAGTCGAGGACGGCGCGCCAGCGGAGTTGCAGGCCTTGCTGCAGCAGCGCCAGGACGCCAAGAAGAAGAAGGACTGGGTTGCGGCGGACGCCGTCCGTGACCAGATCGCGCGCGCCGGCTGGAAGATCGTCGACACGCCGCAAGGCGCGCGGTTGGAGAAGGTCTGACGGCGCGTGGCGGCCGGCGCGTGGTCGCAATGGCCGATGGCATCGAGGTTTGCACGGCAATCTCCGCGAATCGATCCCTGTGCATCGGGCGGACCGTTTTCGTGGGGGTCGTAAATTGGTCCGGACTTTTTTACGATGCTTGCGAAAATGGTCCTGTCCCCTGACGACGAACTGGAGGTCCTTGCCGAGGGTTTTCCGGACGAAATCGAGCCCGTGCCGCGTCGCCTCGGGGTGACGCTCGCGAGCCACTTCGACGAGTATCGTCAGATGATCCTGCTTGCCGGACCGCGGCAGGTCGGCAAGACGACGTTCTGTCGTTCGCTGCCGCAGCCACTGCGCTACTTCACCTACGACGACGCAGAGGATCGCGCGTTGATCGTGAGCGGGCCCAAGGCCGTCGCTGCGCACCTCAGCCTCGATCGTCTCGTCGCAGGCCGCCCGACGGTCGTGTTCGACGAGATGCACAAGCACGGCAAGTGGAAGCAGTTCTTGAAGGGCTTCTTCGACCTCTACGGGGCGCGCGTGCGCATCGCGGTCACGGGCAGTTCGCGCCTCGATGTCTACCGCCGCGGCGGCGACAGCCTGATGGGGCGCTACCTGCTCTACCGGATGCATCCGTTCTCCGTGGGGGAGTTGCTGCGTCCGCGCGAACTCGCGGCGCCGCTGTGCAAGCCGATGCAACTCGACGACGCGCGCTACACGCGGCTGTTGCAGCACGGCGGCTTTCCGGAGCCGTTCTTGCGCGATCGCCGATTCGTCACGCGTTGGCGCGAGCTGCGTCGTCAGCAACTCGTGCGTGAAGACGTCCGCGACCTCGCGCGCGTACAGGACCTTGCGGAGCTCGAGGCGTTGGAGATCCTGCTGCGATCGCGCTCGGGCTGCTGCCTGTCCTACTCTGAGCTCGCCAACGCGGTGCGAGTGTCGGTCGACACGTCGAAGCGCTGGGTCGAACTGCTCACGTCGCTACACCACGGGTTCCTTGTGCGGCCGTGGTTCCGCAACGTGACCAAGTCGCTGCGCAAGGAGCCCAAGTGGTATCAGACCGACTGGGCCAACATGACCGACCCGGGCCAGCGCGCCGAGACCTTTGTCGCGTGCCACCTCAAGAAGGCAGTCGACACGTGGGAGGACCTCGGGCTCGGCTCCTTCGAACTGCGCTACCTGCGCGATAAGGAGAAACACGAGGTCGACTTCTGCGTCATCCGCGACGGCGAGCCGTGGTTCCTCGTCGAGGCGAAGCGTTCCGACGGTTTCCTGTCGCCCTCGTTGCATCGCTTCCAGCGCCAGATCAAAGCCCCGCACGCGTTCCAGGCGGTCGTCGAGATGCCCTACGTCGACGCGGACCCGTTCTCGCGCCACGATCCGTGCGTCGTGCCCGCGTCGACGCTGTTGTCGATGCTGCCGTGACGGCAGGCGTGGGCTCGTGCCATGATGCGCGTCTCGTGATCCCTCCCTCTGCGACGCCACCCGCAGGCGATTCCGAACGGCCGCCGCTCGGCAGTTGGGCCAGGACCTACGCGCTCGTCTGCGCGTGCGCCATGCTCGTCATTGCGCTGCTGTGGTGGTTGTCGATCGCCTTCGAGCCGGGGCGCACGGCATGAACTGGGTCGCATGGGCGGTGTTCGCCGTCGTCACGCTCTACACGATCTGGGACGGCGTCCGGCGGACGGCGGGCGCCAAGACGATGGACGCCTTCTTCGCGGCCGGACGATCGATTCCGTGGTGGGCAGCGGGCCTGTCGGTGATGGCGACGCAGCTGTCGGCGATCACGTTGATCGGCGGCGTCGGCATGGGCTACGAAAACGGGCTCGAATGGGTGCAGTTCTACTTCGCGTTGCCGTTCGCGATGGTCGTGCTGTGCGTGTGGTTCGTGCCGATGTACCGCAAGAGCCCGGTGCTGACAGCCTATGAGTTCTTGGAACGCAGGTTCTCGCCGTCGACGCGCGCGCTGACGAGCCTGGCGTTCTTGCTGTCGCGCTGCCTCGCGTTCTCGGTCGTGCTCTACGCGCCCGCGGTCGTCTTCTCGGCGATGACGGGCCTCGACATCACGGTCACCGTTTGGGTCACGGGCTTGCTGACGACGGCCTACACGGTGGTTGGCGGCGTTGGCGGCGTGGTTTGGACCGATGTGAAGCAGATGGTGATCATCGTGCTCGGCATCGCCGCGTGCCTTTGCACCTTGCTCGTCGATGTCGCGGGGGAACTCGGACTTTCGGGTGCGCTGAGGGCGCTCGGCGCCGCCGGCAAGCTCAATGCCGTCGAGGCGCATGATGCGGTCTGGACCTACGCACCTGCCTTCGTCGGCGAGAGCGCGAAGGGATCGTTCTGGGCCGACAAGTACAACCTGTGGAACGGGTTGTTCGGCACGTTCTTCTTGTTCTTGAGCTACTTCGGTTGCGACCAGTCGCAGGTGCAGAGCATCTTGACGAGCAAGTCGCAGGACGCCTCGCGGCGGGCCTTGTTGCTGTCCGCTTTCACCAAGGTGCCGCTGCAACTCATCGTGCTGTTGCTCGGTTGTTTGCTGTTCGTGCATCGCGCGGCCGGCGAGGAGCCACTGCTCTACGACCCGGCGCACGAGGCACGCGCCGAGGCGTTGCAGGGCCCCGCCCGCGTGCGCTTCGAGGCGGCGCGCCAAGAACACACGGTGGCGAGCGCGGAGCGAAAGGAGCGGATGGCAGACGTCGCGGCGGGCGGCCAGCAGGGCGAGAATGCAGTCGGTCCCTACCGCGCCGCGACGCAGCGCGCGGCCGCTGCGCGGAAGGCCGCGCGCGACGCGCTTTTTGACGACGAGCGTGCGGTCGCAAGCTTGCGCGGAGAAGAGTTCAAGACGCCGGGCGACAGCAACTACGTGTTTCCGCGCTACCTGTTCGCAGAGATGCCGAAGTTGCTGCTCGGTCTGTTGGTCGCCGCGATCTTCGCGGCCGCGATCAGCAGCGCCGCGGGCGCGCTCAGTTCTTTGACTGCCGCGACCATGGTGGACTTCTACCGTCGCTGGCTCGCGCCCACGGCAAGCGAGCAGAGTTCCTTGCGGATGAGCAAGGTGGTGATGGCTTGCTGGGGAGTTGCCGCGACAGCCGCAGCCGTGCAGTTTGGCGACGGTCCCTTGCTCGAGAAGGTCAACGAGGTCGGCTCGTTCTTCTACGGCAGCATCCTCGGCGTGTTCGTGCTCGCACTCGCAGTGCCGCGCGCCGGTGGTCGTGCCGCTACTGCTGGCTTGCTGACGGGGCTCTCCGCGATCGCCCTCGTGCACGCGACGATGCAGTTTGCGTTCTTGTGGTACAACCTGATCGGTTGCGTCGTGTGCGTCGCTACCGGAGCGCTGATTGCGATCGTCGCGCCGCGGCGCGTCTGACCTGCAACGCAAGGCGCCTCACTGTGCCGCGTCGACCTTTGCGCGCTTGCTGCGGAAGTGGCCGTAGGCGCCAAACGCCGTGAAACCGACGAATAGCGCAAGCGGCATCGGGTGCCGGCCAGGGCTCTCGTGGTGGCCAAACCAGTCGACGAACTGCGGTTCTTCGAGGATCAGCACGCCCGACACGTGGCCGAGGATCCCGCCGCCGAGCCACACGATCCACTTGTGGCTCTGCATGATCTTCGACAGCAGCACGCTGCCCCAGATCACCATCGGGATCGACAGTCCGATCCCGAGCGCCGCCATCCCGAGATGTCCTTCGGCCGCGCCGGTGACGGCGAGCACGTTGTCGATGCTCATCGACACGTCGGCGAGGATGATGACCCGGATCGCATCGCGCAGGTTGCGGCCCGCGCGCACCGAGTCGGACTCGCCGCCGCCGTTCTCCACCGGTCCGTGATGCTGCGGCGCGAGCAGTTTGTAGGCGATCCACAGCAGCAGCGCGCCGCCAGCGGCGCGCAGGTAGGGGACCATGAACAGCCACGACGCGATCGCCAGAAAAAAGATGCGCAGCGCAACCGCGCCAAACGTGCCCCACTGGCGGCCAAGCCGCTGCTCCTTTGGCGGCAGGATGCGCACCGCCATCGCGATGACGATGGCGTTGTCACCGGCGAGCAGCAGGTCGAGGAGAATGATGCTGCCGAGCTGGAGCAGCCAGTTTGGCTCTTCTAGGAATGCGAGCATGTGGTTCGCAGCGCCGCTGCGCCGCCTGCAATCAGTCCGTGACGCGCTCGCGGAATTCCTTCGTCTCGGTCTCGATGCGGACCTTGTCGCCGACGTCGCACAGCAGCCCGACCTTTACCTTGGCGCCGTTCTCGAGCACCGCGTCCTTCTGGCCGGAGCCGCCCTTCATCGGCGGCGCAGTCTCGGTGATCTTGAGGATCGAGAACCGTGGCGGCTGCACGGCCACGAGCTTGCTGTCGACGTAGAGACCCTTGTAGCTGTCGGTCGGCCAATACAGCGCGTCCTCGGCCGCCGCGACCGCGCAGCGGACTTCGTCGCCCGAGTCGTTGTAGAAGACCTCCTCCTGGCCATCGCGGTAGGAGTGCGTGAGATCGACCTCTTCTTTGTCGAGCACTTCCCACTTCGAATCGGTGTGCTCCTTGAGTTCCGTCATGCGGCCGGTCTCCAGGTCCTTGATCTGAAGCTGAACGAAGGCGCGGCGATCGTTGCGAAGGATGTTCCACCAAATCACGGTGGCCATGCGGCTTTCGTAGCGGACGAGGGTGCCGGGGCGGAGTTCCAGTGCAGAGACTTGCATGTTGGGGCGAGGATGTTGGCAGAAGGCGGCGAGGGAGGCAACAGGGGACGGGGGCATGAAGGTCGCGCGGGTTGCTGGCCAGATCGTGCCAATGCGCGATGCGGATGCGCGACGGCTCGCTTGACCGCGGCGCAGAACCCTCCGACGCTGCTCAGGTCAGAGCCTCACGCGCGGGAGTGCATCTGAGCTGGTGTTCGGCCTGGTCTTCAAAACCTGTGGGGGGTCGCCTTGAGTGGCTCCCGGTGGGTTCGATTCCCATGCACTCCCGCCATTCTTTTTCGCGTGCCGCTGCTGCTCCGTCGCCCGGCGACGAAGCGAAGGCGACGCAATCCAGGACCTCCGGGTCGGCGGCAAGCAGGATTCGTTGCGATCCTGAATGAACGCCGCCAGCATCGCGTCGCCGCCCGCGATCAGCGTCGACGAGGCTGCCCTTCGCTGACCGACGCCGTGGCAATCGCAAACTCTGCCACCACCGGCAGGTGGTCCGAGCCCACATCCGGGCCCAGTTCTCGGCGCGTGACCACGAGGTCCTCCGACACGAGCACGTGGTCGATCGGGATGCGCAGCAGTGCCGGGAGCACGGCAGGCCAGGAGCCCTGAAAGCCAAATCCTTCGCAACCGTCGCGCATCGAAGAGTCGGCGAGCAACCGACGAAACGCGGCGCTCCACTGCGTCGCATTGAGATCGGCAAGCACGACGCGCGAACGTGGCAGTCGCGCCAGTTCGCCAACGAGTTGTTCGAATCCGAGGTTGCGCGCGGCGGAGTAGTCCTTCGAGATCGGCGGCACCGGGTGCGCGGCGCCGATGCCGATGCGCGCGCCGTTGACTTCGACGACGGCGAACACCGCCTGAGCGATCGGCGAGCCGAGCGTCGTGCGGCGCGCTTCCTGCAACGGCAATCGGCTGAATAGCGCGATGCCGAACGGGTCCGCTTGCACCGCCTCGATCGCGTGCGGATAGCGAGCGCGAAGTGGCTCGAGCGCGCGCTGATGCAGCGGCGAGTATTCGAGCACCGCGAAGACATCAGGCTGCTCTCGTTCGATCCACTCGCAGAGTCGTTCTGGCGTGGGATTCTCGACGCTGGCGTTGGCGACGATGGCGCGCAGCGTCGTTGATTGACTGGCGCCGGTCGGCGCGACCGGCAGGTAGAGCGGCGACAGCCGGTGGCCGCACAACGCAGCGCCGAAGAGCATCACCAGCGCGGCGAACTTCCGCCCGAGCAGAGCGAACAACAAGGTCGCTGCGGCGAGCGTCAGGGCGCACGGCATCGCAAAGTGCGTCGTCAAGTCGAGCAGCCAATGGTCCGCGGCCCAGTGGGGCAGCACGGAAAGGACCAGCACCGGAGTCGAGATCGTCCACAGCCAGCGCGATAGGGTCCGTCCGAGACTGGCAGCGGGTGGGAGGGACAAGGCTTCGGACGGCATGCGGGCACTCGACCCAAAACTCCACGAGCGCGCCAGCGTCGGCAGTCCCATGGTGGAACCACGCCCATCGGCTTTGCATGATCCTCGCCCGATGTCGATGCCCAACCCGCCTGCGCGCCACAAGGTGCTCGCTGACCTGCGCACCTTCGTTGCGCAATGGTTTCGCGACGGGCGCGAGGACGGGCTTGCCGAAGAGACGCCGCTGGTGACTTCTGGCATCGTCGACTCGGCCGGCGTGGTCGAGGTCATCGAGTTTGTCGAGCGGCAGTTCGCGGTGACGATCCGCGACGAGGACGTGTCGCTGCAGAACTGCAATACGCTGGGGGGCTGGGCAGACCTCGTCTCGAGTCGCTTGCCCGGAGCCTCTCGCGCTGGCGTCAAGGAGCCTTGAGGGGGATGGTTTGCTGGTCGCCCGCCGCATTCTTTCCCCTCGCATCAATGGTCTCCTTCGCTACCCTGCTCGCCTGAAAAATCCGATCGCGGCGCCGTGTCGAACCTGCTTCTGCCAATCCTAGTGTTCTCAGTCCCGGTGCTGGCCATCGTCCTGTTGGCCCTCTCCGGCCGCCGGCTTTCGGGCTCGTGTGGCGGGATGAACAAAGACGGCAGCTGCCAGCGTTGCGGCAAGACGGCTTCGGATGGACCTGCAAACCACGACGGCCGCTCCTGCTCGAACTGAGCAAGGGCGTCGCGACAGACTCTCCCCAGGACTCCTGATGACGACCCATACGATCCGTCGAGGTTTCGACGTCCGCTTGAGCGGGCGGCCAGAACTCGCGCTCGTCGACGCGAGCGAACCGCAGTTCGTCGCAGTCGAGACAGCAGAGTTTTTAGGCATCAAGCCCAAGGTGCTGGTGAAGGAAGGCGCGCGCGTCACGACGGGGCAACCGCTGTTCCTCGACAAGCGCGATCGCACGACGACGTGGTGTTCGCCCGCGACCGGCACGGTCGAGAAGGTCGAACTCGGCGCCCGGCGGTTCTTGCTGCGCGTGGTGATCCGAGTCGACGCGAAGGAAGAGTTCTACGCCTGCCCACGGGCGCCAAAGGACGCGACGCGCGCGCAGATGGCGGCAGCGTTGCAGGGCGCAGGTCTTTGGCCGCTACTGGTCCAGCGTCCGATTGGCAGGATGCCGGCGATCGACATCGAGCCGGTCGCGATCTTCGTGAACGGCATGGACACGGAGCCGCTCGCGTCCGACCCATCCTTCGCGACGCGTGGACAGAAGGACAATCTGCAGGCTGGCGTCGACGCGCTGAAGCGCCTGACGACTGGCAAGGTCTACGTCGCGTTGCGCGCAGGCGGAGAGCACAACGCCGACCTGCGTTCGCTCAGCAACGTCGACGTCCATGAGTTCTCGGGTCCGCATCCAGCGGGCCTCGTCGGAACGCACATCGCTCACATCCGTCCTCTAAAGCAGAGCGAGAAGGCGATCGCAGTTCGGGCTCAAGACGTCGCGCGGATCGGCGAGTGGGCGCGGACGGGTCGCTATCCGGCGCGTTGCGTCGTCGCAGTCGGCGGCAGCGAGGCACCGGCGCGCAAGTACTTCCGGATTCGCCAGGGCGCGCCGATCGCGGCTGTGCTCGGCGGACAAGCGCCAACGGGCGACGTTCGCATCCTCGCTGGCACCGTGCTCAACGGCACTGCGCTGGCAGGCGACGCGTGGCTGCCCTTCCGCGCCGCAACGATCACCGTGATGCAAGAGGGAGCCGGTCGCCGCGATTTGTTCGGCTGGGCCTTGCCGCAGTTCGGCAAGCTGAGTGCGAGCCGCAGCGTGTTCAGTTGGATGTTCCCGAACCAAGAACACGAAGTCGATGCGCGATTGCACGGTGGCCATCGGCCGATCGTGAACATCGGCAGTTGGGAGAGCGTGACGCCGCTCGACCTCCACCCGAGCTATCTCATCCGCGCGATCTTGGCCAACGACATCGAGGAGGCCGTCAAGCTCGGCCTGCTGGAAGTGACCGAGGAAGACCTCGCGCTGTGCACGTTCGTTGATCCGTGCAAGACCGACGTCGGCGCCATCATTCGCCAAGGCCTTGACATGTTCGAGAAGGAGGGCTGAGCCGTGCAGTTCTTGCGCAACCTCATCGAGAAGCAAAAGAAGCTCTACCACGAGCCCGGCAGCAAGCTGCACAAGGTGTGGCCGCTGTTCGACGCCTTCGAGACCTTCTTGTTTGCGCCCGAGCACCGCGCCGGCAAGGTCGGCGTGCACGTTCGCGACTACGTGGACCTCAAGCGCGTGATGAACACCGTCATCATCGCGATGCTGCCGTGCCTGTTGTGGGCGATCTGGAACACCGGCGTGCAGCACTTCGCCGCGATCGACGGCCTGGTCAAGACCGGCAAGCTCGCGGCTGACGCCTATGTGCAAGGCTGGCTGCAGTCGTTCTTCCCGCCAAACGTCGCTGCTACGACCGCGTTCGACAATGTGATCTTCGGCCTGCAACGGATGCTGCCGATCTTGATCGTCAGCTACGGCGCCGGACTTGGCATCGAGATGATGTTCTCGGTGATCCGCAAGGAGGAGGTCAGCGAAGGCTATCTGGTCTCCGGCATGCTGATCGCGCTGATCGTCCCGGCGTCGATCCCGCTGTGGCAACTCGCCATCGGCGTCGCGCTCGCCGTCGTCCTCGGCAAGGAGGTGTTCGGCGGCACGGGCATGAACATCTTCAACCCAGCGATGCTGGTGCGCGCGTTCTTGTTCTTCGCGTTCGCGGCGCAGATGTCGGGCGACATGGTGTGGGTGGCCGGCAACGGCGGCGCCGCCAACGTGCCCGGCTTCCTCGTCGACGGCTACTCGGCCCCGACCGCGCTCGCGGTCGTCAAGGTCGCGACCGGCAACGCCAGCGAGGCGCTCGCGGCCTACGGCAACGGCGTCTACAGCCACGAGAACTTGTTCTTCGGCAACATCCCGGGCAGCGCGGGCGAGATGAGCAAGCTCGCAGTGTTGCTCGGCGCGTTTTGGCTGGTCCTCACCGGCGTCGGTTCGTGGCGCGTGATGGCTGGTGGCGTGATCGGTCTGTTAGCCAGCGCCTTCCTCATCAAGACGATGAGCGGCGCCGCGACCGGCCCGATTTCGCTCGAGCCCTATGAGCAGCTGCTCTGCGGCGGCTTCCTGTTCGGCATCGTCTTCATGGCGACGGACCCTGTGTCCTCGCCAGAGACCGCGACGGGCAAGTGGATCTACGGCGCGTTGATCGGCTTCGTGACGATCCTCGTCCGCACGATCAATCCGGCCTACCCCGAGGGCACGATGCTCGCGATCCTGCTGTTGAACGCGTTCGCGCCGACCATCGACCACTTCGTCATCTCGGCCAACATCAAGCGGAGGCTCGCACGCGCATGAACACGAGCAGCAATGGTTACGTGATGGGATTCGCCATCGGCGTCTGCGTCATCATCAGCGCCGCGCTCGCGGTGACGGCAAACTCGCTGAAGCCGATCCAAGACGAAGCCGCAGAGTTCGACCGCCAGAAGAACGTGATGGTCGCCGCTGGTCTCGTCGAGACGGGCGACACGCGCTCGGCGGATGTGCTGAAGAAGCTCTACGTCGATCGCGTGCAAGAAGCGGTCGTCAACACCAAGTCCGGCGAGGTCCTCACCGGAAAATCCGCCAAGGACGCCGCGCAGATGAACAAGGACGCAGCAGCGGCTGACCCAAGCGACAAGGGCGCTGCCAACCGCTTCCGCGTCGTTGCGACGACCAAGGGCGCGGATGGCAAGATCGAGGCGGTCGTGCTGCCGATTTCCGGCAAGGGCCTGTGGTCGACGATCTATGGCTACCTCGCGCTCGAAGGCGACCTGGAGAAGGTGCGCGGCGTGACCTTCTACAAGCACGGTGAGACCCCGGGTCTCGGCGGTGAGTGCGAGAACCCGGTGTGGTGCGCGCAGTGGAAGGGCAAGTCGATCCGCGGCGAGGGGAAGAAGCTCGTCGGCATCGAGGTCAAGAAGGGCAAGGTCGATCCGACGATCCCCTACGACAAGGCGCACCGGGTCGATGGCCTGTCGGGCTCGACGATCACTTGCAATGGCATCAACCGGTTCGTGCTCGCGGACCTGACGGCGTTCGAGGGTTACCTCGCGACGCTCAAGAACTGAGGCAGGACGGAGAAACCACCATGACGGCCACCGCAACCCCGGCACTCAAGAAGTCCTCCCTGTTCGGGAAGGAAGAGCTCAAGGTCATCAAGGACCCGCTCTGGGACAGCAACCCGATTGCGTTCCAGATCCTCGGCATCTGCAGCTCGCTCGCCGTGACGACGCGCCTCGACAAGGCGCTCGTCATGGGCATTGGCGTCACGTTGGTGACGGCGTTGAGCAACGTGATGATCAGCTGCATCCGCAACTTCATCCCGAACAAGATCCGCATCATCGTCCAGCTCGTCATCGTGTCGGGCGTGGTGATCGTGTTCGACCAGTTCCTGCGGGCCTACATGTTCGACCTCAGCAAGCAGCTGTCGGTCTTCGTCGGGCTCATCATCACGAACTGCATCGTGATGGGTCGCCTCGAGGCTTACGCGATGGGCAATCCGCCGTGGCGGTCGTTCCTCGACGGCATCGGCAACGGCTTGGGCTACTTGTGGATCCTCGCCGTCGTCGGCTCCATCCGCGAGATCTTCGGTTCGGGCAAGTTGCTCGGCATGCAGGTCGTGCCGCAGTCGATGTACGACGCCGGCTACGTCAACAATGGCTTGATGGTGCTGGCCCCCGGCGCCTTCTTGTTGCTCGGTGTGATCGTGTGGATCCAGCGCTCGATCTCGGGCTACTCGGAGAAGTGAACCATGATCTCGATGCTCGCTTCCTTCAGTGACGAATCGCTCGCGAGCGTGCTGCTGCGCTCGGTCTTCGTCGAGAACATCCTGCTGTCGTTCTTCCTTGGGATGTGCAGCTACCTCGCGGTCAGCAAGCGCGTCGATTCCGCGATTGGCCTCGGCATCGCGGTGATCTTCGTGCAGGTGCTGACGGTGCCGATGAACTGGGCGCTGCAGACCTATGTGCTCGGCGAGGGCGCGCTGGCTTGGGCTGGCTTCCCCGAGAGCGACCTGAGCTACCTGCAGTTCCTCACGTTCATCGCGTCGATCGCCGCCGTGACGCAAGT
>SXPK01000069.1 GCA_005776365.1 Planctomycetia bacterium | reverse complement strand
CCGCGGTCGCCTGGCTCGGCGCCGAACCCGCGCCGGTCCCAGGCAAGGCGCCGTCGCGCAGTGCCACAATCGCTGCGATCGCAGCAGCGATGGAGAACGAGGAGAAGACCGTGCAGCGGCTGCAGTCACTGCCGCGGAAGTTGCAGGACCTGCTCGAACCATTCTTCTGCGAGCCAAGAGCCGCGTTGTCCGTGACGCAGTTGTTCGCCACGCAGGCCCGGGTGTTCAAGAGTCGCTTCGACCTCGAGGCCTGCCTTGCCTCGTTGCAGCGCGAAGGTTTTCTATTCGGCTGCTCCGACCGGCGATGGACGGATTTTGACGGACTCAGCTACGCGGTGCCCGCGGAGTTGGCGAAGTGCGTCGTTGAGCATCGGCGGATGTCACGGCATGCGCTCAAGGACCTCGTCACGCTGCAAGGCTTCCTCGATGCTCGTCACTTTCGCGCGCGTGCCGAAAAAGCGAAGGAAGGGATCCGGCCTGCGCCTCCCGCCGACGCAAGGGCGGCTGACCATGCGCGCAAGATCTACAAGCTCTACGCGATGGGCTCCTCGATCGCGGCGCGACGAGCCAAGCTGCCGGCCGCAGTTGCCGAGGCGTTCTTGGCGTCGATGCAGAAACACGGCGGCATCTCCGCGTGGGACGATCTGGCCGCTGAGTTCGAGGACGGCCAGAAGCCCGATCGGGAGCTGTGCCAGAAGTGCCTCGAGGAGTCGATGCTGGGGACCGTAGCGCCGCTCCAACTCGCTCGCCTCGGCATCCAGCCCGTCGAGTCCGCGTTCGTGTTGTTTCACGAAGTGGTGCTCGAAGAGCTGCTGAAGCACGTCGCATCACACCCTGTCGTCGTGCAGGAGACGCTTTCTTGTGGCGGCAACCTCGCGAGCAACGTCGGGCGGTTTCTGCGGGAGCTGCATCAGAGCAAGGTGCTGTTCACCTCCGAAGGCGATCTGTTCAAAGCAAGCCACAAGCGCATCGCTTCTTCTCTGCTGCTGTTGCCTGGTGGATTCCTTGGCTGCGATGCGCAGTTGGAGTTGATCTACAAGTTCTGCCTCTTCCGCAGGTTCATCGACCGCAAGGGCGAGCGCGCGCTGCGACCGACGCCGCAAGGGATGGACTTCGATCGTGCGCCGCTTGCAGAGCAGCAGAAGTTGCTGCTGCAGAACTTCGTCGAGGACCGGACCTTGCCCGGCGAGCCATTCCACCAGGTCCGCATGCGGCGTGTGCTGCTCCGCTTGCTGAAGCGCGGCGAGCCACTCGTTTGGCAGGAGATGACGTGCCTGCCGATGCTGGCGCGCAACGCGTATCTGGCGCAACTGGACGGGCAACAAGCGGAGGAGTTCTTCGCAGCTCGGTTCGCCGGATCGGGCTACACGCCCACTGAGTCGCTGCAGCAGTTGGCGATGAACCTGCTGTTGTGGGTGAAACGAAGGCTTTATCCGCTTGGTATCGTCGACATCGGCCTTCGCGACGGCAGGCCAGTTGCCTTGCGATTGTCGCAACTCGGATCCGAACTGCTCGAAGCCGAGCCGGCTGCAAAGGTGGGAGGCACGCGAAGCATGGTCATCGTGAACCCGGACTTCGAGGTCCTGTTGTTTCCGGGCGACGATGTGCACGAGGCAGTGCACGCCTTCGATCGCTTCTCCAAACGGCTAAAGAGCGACCATGTCCACCAGTTCAAGCTCGACGCAGCGTCATTGCGCGCTGGGCTCGCCGAGGGCCTGACCTTCGACGAAGTTCTGCGCGAACTGACCGATCGTGCGCGAGTGCCGGTGCCGCAGAACGTGCTCTACAGCCTGGAGGAGTGGGCGCATCGCGGCTAGGTTCGATTCCGAAGTGCACGATCAACCAGCAAGGCAGCCACGGCGAAGCACCACGGAAGCAAAGAGGCCGTGCCGTAAACCACATAAGGCACGGGTGCCAATCGGCGCGCCGCCGGGCACGATTGCAGACGATCCAAACGCGCCGAGACCGGTGTTGTCCGTGATGCGGATGCATGACGGGGGATGCGTCGAAGAGCGAGGGGTCACGCTCGATCGCGCCTTGGAACTGCGTCGCCAAGGCGGCGTCGTCTGGCTCGCGGTTGCTGGGCTCGGTGACGTGGAACTGCTGCGCAAACTCGGCGAGGCCTTCTCGCTGCACCGCCTCGCGCTCGAGGACGTAGTGCACACGCACCAGCGGCCCAAGTTGGAGGACTATCCAGAGCATCAGTTCCTCGTGCTGCGGATGCTCGACACGGCGCATCCTGGCGAGACCGAACAGATGTGCTTGTTCCTTGGCGACGATTTTGTGCTGACCTTCGAAGAGCACGCAGGGGACTGCTTCGATCCAGTGCGCGCGCGCGCGCGCGATCCGCTGTCGCGCCTGCGCAAGCACGGTCCCGATTACCTCGCTTATGCGTTGGTCGATGCGATCGTCGATGCCTACTTCCCGGCGATGGAATCGCTGGGCGACCGACTCGAGTCGGTAGAAGAGGCAGTCGTCGCCGGCGGCGCACCTGCCGCGGTGGTGCGGGAACTGCATCATGCGCGCCGAGAACTACTGGGAGCCCGCCGCGCGCTGTGGCCTCTGCGCGATGTGATGGGGCTGTTGATGCGAGGCGACTCTGCTCGCATCAGCGCTGAGACACGCATCTACCTCCGCGACGTGCACGACCACGTCGTGCAATTGCTCGATCTGCTCGAGAACTATCGCGAACTCGGCGCCAGCCTTACGGAACTGCATCTGGCGTCTGCCAGCATCCGCCTCAATGAGGTCATGAAGGTGCTGACGCTGATCGCGACGATCTTCATTCCGTTGACCTTCGTGGTCGGCATCTACGGACTGAACTTTGACCACATGCCGGAGCTGCGTTGGGAGTACGGCTACCCCGGCGTCCTTGCTGCGATGCTGACGATGGTCATTGGCATGCTGGTCTTCTACAGAAGGCGCGGGTGGCTGTGAGCAGAGCGCTGCCGCTGGACGCACTGAAGGTGTTGTTCGTGACCGACGGCACCGGCGACTGTGCGCGGATCTTGGGGCTCGTCGAATCGGCGGTGGCGGGCGGCGTTCGGGCCATACAGCTTCGCGAGCCGACGCTGAACGCTGCCACGCTCGCCGAACTGTGCGCGCATGTGCGCACCCTGCTGGAGCCGGTTTCTGGCCTGCTCTTCGTGAATGATCGGTGCGATCTCGTCGCGGCAGGTTGCTGCGACGGCGCGCAGGTGGGCTGCCATTCGTTGTCGCCGAGCCTTGCACGCCGAGCGGTCGGCACGGGCTGGCTCGGAGCCTCGTGCCACGATCCTGAGCAACTGGCGCGGGCGAAGGCTGCGTTGGTGGATGTCGCCTGCTTGTCGCCGGTATGGCCGACGCGCTCCAAGCCAGGGCATCCGGGCCTCGGCATCGAACTCGCTGGCGAATGGACCTTGATGGGTGGCTTGCCGACGCTGTGGCTCGGCGGGGTCGAAGCGCGGCATGCAGCGCAGGTTGCAGCCTTGCCGCGCGCACGTCGGCCGATCGGCGTCGCCGTGATGTCGGCGATTGCAGGAGCAGAGGATCCGCGTGCGGCGGCGCAGCATCTGGTCCAAGCGTGGGCTGCTTCGCTCTCGGCGGCGGATCCTGCGTCGCTGTGCGATTGAGCCCGGCCTCGCTTCGTGCGATCCTGCGCGCATGACGGCAAGTGCGCGCGTGATGAGCGGTGCCTCCGCTGGCTTCGAGCCGCAAAAAATCGCCTCGGCACTGCGCCGGCTCACGCTGCCAGTCGCGGTGATCGCCGGCATCGTGTTCTGGCAAATGTATGCAGTGATCCGTGTGCCTGCAGGCATGGACACGATGCCGCACATCGCACCTAGTTCTGTTTGCCTTGTTGCCAGGAGCGGCAAGACAGCAAAGGTTGGGCACGAAGTGTTCTGCGAGGTGCCGGATGGCGGCACGGTGTTGTCCCGCGTGCAGGAAGTCACCGCCGACGACCGCTTGGTGTTGCGACACGACTATGCTGCATCCCGTCTGCCGGATTCGCGCGTTTTCGGCCCCGTGATGCGCGATGCGGTGCGCGGCGTTGTCCTGGTGGTCTTTGGCGCGGATGCGGAGGCCGAGATTCCCCGTGACCGGTGAGCGCGATTTGACTCGCCGCTTGCAGCGGTGGTTCCCCGCGCCAAAGGACGCCGTCGTCGCCATCGGCGACGATGCTGCAATCTGCAAGAACCGCGGCCGCGACTCGGTGCTCTGCGTCGATCCGATCGTGGAAGGCGAGCACTATGAGTCCGGCGAGGACCTGTTCTTCGTCGGGCAGAAGGCTGTCAACCGCAACCTGTCGGACCTCGCGGCGATGGGCGCTGCGCCTGATTACTTGCTCGTTTCGCTGCTGTTGCCCAGAACGCTCGCAGAATCACGATTGCACCGATTGCTGCTGGGCATCCGCGCTGCGGCGCGTCGCGGCAAGTGCTTTGTCGTCGGCGGCGATGTCTCCGCGACTCGTGGCCCGCTGGTCGCCACGGTGACGGCGGTGGGGCACGTGCTCGATCGCGCCTTGCTTCGCAGCGGCGCGCGGGTCGGGGACGCGATCCACGTCACTGGAGCACTGGGCGGCAGCATCGCCGGGCGACACCTTCACTTCCGTCCAGCGTTGATCGAGGGTGCCTGGCTCGGGCGCCGTTCGACGCCGTGCACTTCATGCATGGACATCAGCGACGGACTGCTGCTCGACCTCGCGACTCTGCTGGAGGCGTCCGGCGGACTGGGCGCGGAGATCGACGCAGCCGCGGTCCCCGTGTCAACTGCGGCGAAGCGACTGGCAAAGGGGGACCGCGAGGCGGCGCTGCTGCGCGCGCTAGGCGATGGCGAAGACCATGAACTGTTGTTCACGGTTGCGCGCGGGAAGGCGCTGCCGACAGGCGGGCCGTTGACGAACCGCGCGCGTCGGCCGATTGGTCGCATCGTGCGCCAGCCGGGGCTTTGGATCTGCAAGGGCGATACGCGGGTTCCCATCGCGCCAAGGGGGCATCAGCATGCGATCGGACTCGGCTGATCTGCCGCCGGTGCGGCGCGAACTCCGGCTCTCGGCGGATGCGGCATTGACGGAGGCGCTTGGGTCAGCAATCGGCGCCCATTTGCAGCCCGGCGATGCGCTCGGTCTGGTGGGCGAGATCGGCGCCGGCAAGACAACGCTGGTCCGCGGATTGGCCCGCGGCCTTGCGATCGACGCTCCAGAAGACGTCGCCAGTCCGACCTACCTGCTGGTCGTCGAGCATCCTGGGGTCACGCGGTTGCTGCATGCCGACGCCTACCTGCCGGCGAAGCTCGAAGGCTTCCTCGCCGACGGTGGCCTGGAGTACTTGTTCCAGCCCGATGCCATCGCGTGTGTCGAGTGGGCCGACCGGATCCTGAGCCTGATGCCAGCCGGCACCTTGTGGGTAGAACTGATCCCGATGCCGGACGGCGGCCGTGCCTGCAGATTTCGTTGTGCAGAGGCCCGAGCCTTCCCCTGGATCGAAACTCTCGGCGAAAACCCGATAGGTGGATGAACCGGAGCGGCTGGCCGGCCGTTGCGGCGCCTGTCCCGACTAAAATCCGATCATGCGCAAGCGCATCGCAGACCCTGACCGCGATCCAGACTTGCTGCTCGCATACCGCGACGGCGACCCGGTGGCGTTTCAGGCCCTGGTCGAGCATTACCAGGCGCGCATGGTCCAGTTCTTCTACCGCCTTTGCTGGGACCGAGACCGAGCCGAGGACCTCTGTCAGGAACTGTTCCTCAAGCTTATGCAGGCCCGACGTCGCTACCGACCCGAAGGCAAGCTCTCGACCTACGTCTACCGCGTGGCGACCAATCTCTGGATCGACCACTACCGTTCGCAGCGCCCGCATCGAAGGTTGTTTTCACTGGACCAGACAACGCTCGACGCGCCGGTTCTCGAGCCAGTGGGACATGAGCAAGCGCCTTGGATGAGCGCAGTGGAGGACGAGGAGAAGGCGCAGCTACGCCGCGCGATGGAGTCGCTCACCGCGCCGCATCGGATCGTGTTCGAACTCGCGGTCTACCAGGAGCGACCTTACGCCGAGATCGGCCAGCTTCTCGGCATCCCGGTGGGCACCGTGAAATCGCGCATGCACAACGCGGTGAGCGCCTTGAAAGTCCTGTTGGCACAGTCAGGCGACTCGACGGATGCGGACCAGGGCCGAAAGACAGCGGGGGAGCGATGAGCGCAGCGGGCATGAGTGAGCGCGGCGAAGATGGCCCGGTCACTTGGATCGACCTGGCGTTGGGCCAAGGCCTGCAAAAGGACCTGCAGCCTCTGCGCGACCGCATGGCCACCGATCCGGTTGCCGCGGTCGAGTTCGCTGAGACTCGCGATCTGGTCGAGCGGTTTCGCGAACTGGGATGCGAGCCGAGCGCTGGTTTTGCCTCGCGCATGCAGAAGCTGAGCGAAGGCACGCGGCGCCGCGGGGGGCCTGCCCAGCGCCGGATGCTGCCGCGCGGCTGGCCGCTGGCGGCGGCTGCAGCATGGATCGGGTTCGCTCTTCTCGCGGCGACGGATCCGCTCGGCTTGCGTCGTGTCATCGGCTTGCCAGTCCGCGGCGACACCCAGGACGAACCGGTCCTGGCCGCACCGCAGCCATTTCCGACGCCGCCCATGCCATCCACGATCGCGAAGGCGATGGATGCGACGCAACGCTTCGCACCGGGGTCACCGCTCACCGATGCATGGACGAGGTTCTCGGAAGCTCCTGTCGCAGGGCATCTGACGGAATGGGTCGCCCCTGAGAACGCGGTGTCGTACTTGCGCCTTGACCGAGAACTGCGGGACACCGCGGAGTTGCGTCGGCGTGCGTTGCGCGATGATGCGCTGGTAGCTTCTCTGTCCGGGCGCGCCAACTGCCTCGCGGCGGAAGTTGCGAAGCAATCAGCGGCGAGCGATCTGCCGTTGCGCGACCTCGCGCTGGCGCTCCGCGCGTTGTTGGGCGCTGGCTCGCAATTCGACGGCAGCGCGAGGTCGATTGTCGATCGACTTCAGGCCGGGCTGCCAAAGTTGGACGGTGGAGATCTCGCCATGGCGCTGTGCGCACTCGCCGAGGCGGCTGGAGCCAACGGACGAGTCGACGGCGCATTGCTGCGCGTGCACGGCGACCGGTTGATCGCCGGCGTCCTGGTGGTCGGCGACGAGGTCTGGGGTCGGCGGCGACCGCGCATGTTGCAGGCCGCCGAACCTGCGGCCAACCTCGCGGCTGCAGGTCGATTCTTGCGGATGGCTGCGGCCTTCGGCGTCGATCCGACCCAGGCCCGGGCGGTTCGCCTGTTGATGCTCGGGCACTTGGAGGAGCGGCGCCTGGGCAAGGTCGAAACTCCCGATGTCCCGACGGCAATGGCCTACGGCTTTCAGGACCTGCTTTCACCAGCAGCGCTGGCTGCAGTCGAGCGGTCCCTCCGCCGCTGGCGTCCTGAGGCGCTCGCCCCGGACTATCTCTCGCTGCAAATGTTCGCCGCGACGCGGCGCCCGGATCTGCTGGGTTTCGCGCGCTGGCAACTCGAACTTCGCCGGGTTGCGGCACTGGCCGATCCGGCGACGTTGCATGGGCGCGCGGCGTTGTCGCGATGCCTGACGGACAGCCTGCTGGCGTCGGCTCCTCGTCAAGAACTTGCAGGGCTCTGACAGGAGCTCGAAGTTCGAGCTAGTCAGGAGAGGCAGGACCAGGGAGGCTGGATCGTGCAGGCTCGATCGGCTACCAAGTCCGGCCCTGTGATGCGCCGCATGGCAGAACCACGTATGTCCGCTCTCGCCGCGCGCTCCCGCGGCCTCGCAATCGCCAGCGCCGTCTGGTTGGCTCTATCGGGGTCTGGCTTCGCGCAATCGAAGGCCCAAGTTCCGGCGATCCCCCAAGAGCCGCTGCCGGTCGACGCGGAGGCGGAACGTCGTGGACTGCCTCGACGCGAACTCACGTTGGCAGAAGCGCTGCGACTCGCACGCGCGAACAACGTCGAGTTGAGGGCCGGGGAACTCGTTCCGCAGCAGGCGCGCCAGTCGCTGGTGGGCGCAGAAGCCGTGTTCAATCCAGAACTGTATGGCGACACCGGCTACGCAGAATCGCAGTCGCCGCAGCGGAGCTTTGTGCAGCCGTCGATCCAACGCCAGTCGATCGATGCGACCGTGGGTTGGCGGCAGCGGGTGATCTCAGGTGGCTTGTTCGACCTGTCGTATCGCCCCGCGCGCTTGGACACGATCAGCCAGAGCGGGTTCTTCCCCGGCACGCAGTTCACGTCCGAGATGGTGCTGTCCTACACGCAACCTTTGTTGCGTGGGGCGTGGTCGGACTATGCGCGGGCCGACATGGAGTCGGCGCAGCAAGGCATCGCGCGCAGCGACCAGCAGTTCGCGCGCTCGGTGCAGGACACCTTGCTTCTCGTGGTCCAGGCCTACTGGGAACTGGTCTACACGCGCGAGAACTACCGCATCGTGCAGTCGGCGTTGGCTGTCGCGCAGGAGCAACTGCGCATCACGCTCGAGCAGATCCGGGTGCGTGCGCTCGCGCCGCGGGACCGCGTCGCAGACGATGCTGAAGTTGCCCGGCGACTCGAAGAACGCATCGCGGCCGAGAATCAGATCCGGCGCAGCGAGGACGAGCTGCGACGATTGCTCTTCGATGACAGCGACGGCCAGATCTGGCGGTGGAACCTGCAGCCGATCGAGGCCATCGAGACGACGTTCGCGCCAGTCGCGGAGGATGTCGGCGCGCTCGTCGACACGGCATTGGCCAACCGACCAGACCTCAAGGCCGCGCGCAGCAGCGTTGCGGAGGCCGAGATCGCGCTCATGAAAGCCAATCGAGACCTGCTGCCGCAGCTCGATCTCGTCAGCACCTACTCATCGGATGGCGTCAGCGACAATGTCTACCGCGACTCGTTCAACGACGCGTCGCAGCAGGAGTACCCGGACTGGGGCGTCCGTTTGCAGTTCAGCGTGCCGATCGGCAACCAAGCCGCACGGTCACGCGAGCGCAACGCGCAACTCGAGGTCGAGCGGAGGCAGCGCGCTCTCTACGGGTCCATGCTGACGGTCGCGAAGGAAGTTCGCGAAGCAGTGCGCAGCATCGACAGCTTGTCCCAGTCGATCCAGGCGAGTGCGGAGTCGGTGCGTCTGGCCGTGACGAACCTGGAAACAGAGCAGGTCAAGCTCGGCGTTGGATCGTCGACTGCATTCGAAGTTCAGCGGCGCAATCAGGAGCTGCGGGAAGCGCGCGGTCGCCTGCTACGCAACGAGCTGGATTACCGCAAGGCACAGAGTCGGTTGCTCCACGCGCAGGGGCTGCTGGCGGCGCCACAGGATTGAGTGACTGAGAGGCGCAGCGTTGCTAGCTTGCGACGCGGCAGCAACGGCATGCATCCGTTCTTGCGCATTGCTCGCTGGACATTGTTGTGAACGCCAACCATCGCCGTCTCTCGTTCTTCCTGATCCTGTCCGCGTCGACCTGCGTGCTCACTGGGCAAGACCAGCCTGCTGCGCATCAAGCAGAGCCGTCCCGCCAGTCCCCGCAGCAGCAGGGCCGTTCGGCCATCGTTCCTTGGCAGGACGACTTCCCGGTGGCGCTCGATCTGCCGTTCGCCAATCCGGCGCCGGCCTATGTGCGGTCCAGGCGTCAGGCTCTGGAGCGGATTGCTGGCAATCTGCAGGGCAACACGCGTCGTGAAGTCTGGTTGATGGCGACGGAGTTTTTCTCGCGCGCGCCGGAGGACGCCGTCGACGTCTTGATCGGAGTCATGGATCGCGCCTTCTCGCAACCGATGTTGATTGACGTCGTTCGCAACGCGATCGAGGCGATGGGGCGGATGCAACGCGTCGAGTTTGACGATGCCTTGCGCCGTGCCATGGAGCATCCTGATCCCGGCGTGAGGCAGTCTGCATTCGCCGCCTTGGCTGGCTCGGGCAAAGCGGAAACCGTGCGGGCCGCCGGCCAGCAGTTCATGGCGGGCATGGATGGCAAGGCTCGCATCGGGTGGCTGCGTGCTGCGAGGTTGCGGCTCCCGGATGAGTGTCCGCAGCTGTTTCAGAATTTGATGCGGGCAGAGACTCCGATTGCGATCCGGGACCTCGTGCTCAAGGAGATCCTCCAACTGCCAGCATCACAAGGCGCGGTGGCGCTCGAGGCGATCTGGGAGCACTCCGTGGGGAACTTCCGATTGATCTGCGCAGGCGTGCTGCACGGGGCCGGGCGCATCTCGGGCACCATCGTTCTGGCCGAGGCCCTCGCAGGATCAGACCCGCAGCAGAAGGAAGAGGCGCTCAAGCAGGTGCGCGGACGCGAGCTGGGTTCGCTGCGGGATGCCGTCTTGAAGCTGTCGACGGATGCGCGCCCGGAGGTTCGCCTAGCAGTGGCACAAGCGCTGGCCGGTGTCGAAGGAGACGACGTGACGAACACGTTCGAGACGCTCGCCGGTGGCGAGGAACTCGTCGAAGCGAAGTCGATCGCCCTGCGCGAACTGACTCGGCGAGGTCGTCCAGATGCCGTCGGAGTCGTGATCGAGCAGATCCAGACTGCAACCGGCTCCCGGCTCCAACTGCTGTTGCGCATGCTCGGCAGCAGTGGCGATCCGCGTGTCGTCCCTCTGCTGCGCGAACGCTTTGAGAAGGCCCCTGTCGATGAAGGCCGTCAGTTCTTGATCGGGCTGGCGCTGTGTCGTGCGAAAGATGCCGCGAAGGCGCTGTTTGAACTATTCCTGGCCGATCCGCGCGCGGTCAGCAGGGACTCGCAGGGACGCGAACTCGACACCGTTCACTACGTGCCCATCGTGTTGCCAAACCTGCGCGGTCAAGAGGACGAACTCCTCGCATACTTCGCGGCGATTCCGAAGTCGGATTACGTGCGGCGCTCGCTCTATCTGCAGAGCATCGCCGGCATGGCGGTCGAGCGTTCCGAGCCTGGGTTGGGCAAGAAGATGGCAGACCTGCTGCGCGGGATCCTGTTCGATGCGACCGAGATGCCACAGTTGCGCATCCAAGCGCTCAACGCACTGACTCGCCCCTGGCTCGACTTGGACGACGTGCGCAGGCTGACGCGATTGCAAGAAGCCCAACCGGGTGTCGCCGTGGATCCACTGCGAGCCGTGCTGAAGGACTTCTTGTTCGAGTTCTTCTGAGCCTTCAGTTTCAGCTGTCGGCGCGTTGCGGCACCAAGAAGCGCTCGTCGTCCCACGCACGGTAGTCGAAAACTCTGATCTTCGAATCCTGGCGTCGATGCAGCCAACCGGGCTTCGGTCGAGATCCTGGCGACTCGTCGTTGTAGTCCGCGTGCAGATTCCGCGAGTAGGCGCGGTCCGCATCCTCTGGATGGAAGAACACAGACTTCGCCGGGCCGACCGTTGCGCGCGGCCAGGCGAGCGATTCGACCGCCAGGTCCCCGGCTTCTGTTTGCAGGTCCGGCTCGAGCCGAGGCGATGGGCGCAGTGCAATGGCGTAGTGCTTGTTCTCAAAGCAAAAGCCAGGCGTGTCGTGGATGGGACCTTCGGCAAGCTCGGTGACAGGAACTTGGTTCGCGAGCGCACCCGCAAAGAACCGGGCTTCGAGATGCATTCGCTGCCATTCGCTCGTCCAGTCGATCGGGAGCATCGGCTGGGCGGCCGTCAGCAGGGCCCCAGCGAGCCGGTCGGCACGGCTCTCTGCGCGCGCCGAACGACGCGCCGTGAACAAGATCAGCCCCATGGAGCCGATCAGCAGCGCGGCGGCCATGAAAGACCACCAGCGCATCGGGCTTCCCGGTGGCCTAGTAGGCAGCCGCCAGGCGTCGGCACTTGAATCGTCGGCGTGCGCAGCAGGCAGGCTCGGCATCGCGGCAGTATGGTGCGCTGCATGGCTCCGGCAAAGCTCGACGCTACGAGGATCCCTGCGCAAGTCCGGGAGATCTCCCGGCTCGTGAAGGCCGCGGGCGGCGGTGCTTGGCTGGTCGGCGGTGCCGTTCGCGACCTGGCGCTGGGGTTCGAGCCGGTCGACTACGATATTGCGACGGATCTGTCGCCCGAAGTCGTCGCGACGGCTATCGGAAGCGGGCAGCTGGATGACGCGCGTTTCGGCGTCTGCAAGATCGACGGTTTGCCGTGGCCGGTGTCGGTGACCACGCTGCGAGAAGAGTGGGATTATAGAGACCACCGCCGACCCAACGCGGTCCGCTTCGTGAACGACATCACTCGTGACGCTTCGCGCCGGGATTTCGCCTGCAACGCGATCTACGCCGATTGCGAATCTGGAGTGATGACGGATCCGTGCGGTGGGCTGGCAGATCTCGAGACCCGGCGGCTTCGCGTGATCGGGGACGCTGCAACCCGTTTCGCCGATGACCCGTTGCGGCTGTTGCGCATGCTTCGGTTCGAAGCGCGCCTAGGCCTGCGTGCGGATGAATCCGCAGCAGCAGCGGCGCGAATGACTGCCGATGGCCTCCGCAGCTTGTCGGCCGAACGTGTCTACTCGGAGTTGACGAAGGCCTTCACCGGCCAGGGCCGCGGCGGGGCTCTGCGTCGCTTCGTGGAACTTGGTTTCGCGTCGCGACTGCTGCCCGAAGTCGCGGCAATGGAGGGTGTGCCACAGCCCCCTCAATACCACCCGGAAGGCTGTGTGCTGACCCACGTTGGCCTGGTGCTGGATCGGATTGAAGAGCCGAGTCCGGAGTTGGCATGGAGCGCATTGCTGCACGACGTCGGCAAGCCGCCCACGTTTCGCGTCGCCGAGGACCGCATTCGCTTCGACGGTCACGATCAACTGTCTGCATCCATGGCCGAGTCGATCCTGATGCGCCTTCGGGCACCAAAGGAAGTTCGAATGGCAGTCACGGCAATCTGCCGGGACCACATCCGGATCGCCAGCCTGCTGCAGATGCGGCCCAGGCGACGCGAAGCGTGGTTGCGCGATCCGCTCTTTCCGCTGCATCTCGCCTTCCACAAGGCTGACTGCCTTGGCAGTCATGGCGACCTGTCGATTCACGCGGCGGCCATCCGGCTGCTCGCCGCACTCCCACCTGTGCGCCCTGCGCTGATCACCGGCGCCGATGTCCGCGCGCTTGGGATCGCGGAGGGTCCCGTTGTGGGACAACTGCTGCGGGCGGTGGACGAGGCCCTCGACGGCATGGATCCGGTCGATGGCACCGGGCCCAGTCGCGAGGACGCGCTGGCGATGCTCGCGCAGCTTGCTGCGGCTCACGTCAAGCATTGATCGGCGCTGGCCGATAGCTGACCTCGCGCGGCCTCATGCCGCGGAAGGAACGACATGAGCCAAGGCATCGGGGACGGATTCGACAGCTATCGTCGTGAGCGTGAGCGCATGCGCCGCATGGGCATCACGGAAAAGCGCACGCTCTCTGGTCCAGCAAATGCGTTGCAGGAACTGGACGCAGTCGAGCGACGCGAGGAGCGGGACCGTCAACTCAGCCTCGAGATGCAGGACTTCTTCTCGTCGGCGACCAAAGTTGCTGCCGAAATCGTGCAGAAGGTCGCGACCAGCGCGAAGGTCCAGTTGGACTCCCGCCTGTCCGAGGAAATGGCAGAGTTCCTCCGCGAGTCGATCGAGCGCATGCAGCACATCGTCACCGCAGTGCTCGAGACGAACACCGACTCGACCGCTGAGCAAGTGATTGAACCGCTGATGCACAACCTCGTCGGTTCGCTGCTCGACGAGTTCCGCAAAGCCGGCACTTCGAAAGCGGACAAGCATCTTGGGCTGGACCCAATGGCGCAGAGCCTGGAGGAAGTTCGTCAGGACCTGATGGCTGGATTGGCCAACAACCCGGTGCAAGAAGAGTTGATCCTGACGACTGCGCCTCCAGAAAACCTCGGGGCGCCCAAGCCGAAAGGGAACGTCGGCGCGAAACCGGACATCGAGGAACACCTCGTGGCGGAGACCGCAGCGCCAAAGCGCGCTCCGGCCAAGCGCGGAGAGGCTCAAGGTGATCTCGATCGCTTCCAGAAGGCGCTCGAGAAGCTGGTCAAGAAGGGGCAGATGACGCGCGCTGAGGCCGACGCGGCCTTGGCTGCGCGCAAGAACTCAGCGCGCTGAAGCGCTTCTGAGTTCGTGTCGCTGCCTCAGCTCATCGTCGAGAAGCGAAGGCGCGCAGTGATTGTCCGCGCCAACGGGATGCACGCGACGATGCAAAGGCACTCCGTGGAGCGGTTCGCTGCGAGCGCCAGCAACCCGGTGTAGAGCATCGTGCCAAGCAGCAGATAGCCCATCGAGGCGCGGATCTGTGGTTGCGTCCACGTTTCGATCAAGCGGTTCCGTCGGGCGAACCACAGGACCGGAAGCAGAGCAACCGCCGGCGCAGGCCAGAGCCCGTCCTGAACGGCAAACAGCCCGCCGAGGGCAGCCCATATCGGCGCCCCTTGGATCGCTGCAACCGCTCGAGGGCGCACGGAACGGTCGTCTTCAAATGCGCCGAGAATCGTCACGGCAAAGATGTAGATGCCGTAGCAGGCGCAGGCCGAAAGCTCTGCTGTCGTCCAAGCACCGCCGCCAAGCACGACTGCAGAACCGAGGTTCATCGCGCGCAGCGCCCCCATGCAGGTCGCGCCCAGAAGCGTCCAGCGCTTGAGCAAGAAATCGTAGAGGAGCACCAGCGCCGCAAGCACCCCGTGGTGCATCGGCATGGGGGACAGAAGGGTGCCGCCGGCGAGCAGCGACAATCCGAGCAGAAGCGCTTCTGTGCGACGGATGGCACCGCGCGGGATCGGTCGTTCTGGCCGTTCGATCGCATCCTGTGCTGCATCAGCTGCGTCGTTGCAGGCCATGCCGCCGGCGTAGACCAATGCGCTGGCCGCCATCAGAAGGCCCAGGTCGCCATCCCAGACGGCGGACCCAGAAGCAGCCGCGCCGATGCACTTGCCGGCAAGCACATCCGCTGCGGGTGAGAACAGTGTTCCCGCGCGAAGCAACTGGAGCCAGGGGCGTAGCACGGTCATCGCGTCGGTCGGGTCACCTTCGATCAGAGAAGGCGCAGGATGTCGTTGTAGGTCACGAACACGACCAGTGCCAACACCAGGACGAGACCCAGCACCTGACTGTACTGAAACACGCGCACACTGACCGGTGAGCCTTTGATCTTCTCGATGAGCAAGAAGAGCAAGTGGCCGCCATCGAGCACGGGCACCGGGAGGATGTTGACGAAGGCGAGGTTGATGCTGAGCAGCGCCAGGAAGTAGAGGAACCGCGGGAAACCCCACTGCGTGTTGTGGTAGCTGACGCGACTGATCTGGATGATCCCGCCCAGGTTGCTCGCCGCGACCTCTCCGGTCAGCAGCCGTTTCGTGGTGACGTAGAGCTGTTTGACGAGGTCCAGCGCGCAAACTGCACCGAGTTGGACTGCATGCTGCATGCTGTCTGCGCGCACTTCGTGGCGCATGCGCTCGATCTGTCGCGTGTAGCCGTAGTCGTGGACGGGAGCGCGTCGCGGCGTCACAGCGAACGTCGAAACACTCGCAGGCTGTGTGGGGTCCTCGGCGATGCGCTCGACGACGAGCGACAACGAACGGCCGTCGGCGGCTCGCACTCGGCCTTGCAAGTCCTGCCAATTCGAGACCTCCTCGCCATCGATCGAGAGGATCCGGTCTCCGGGGCGCAGCCCTGCGGTCGCGGCGGCACTGGCCGGCGCTGGCAGGATCGACGTGTCATCCATCGCTGCAGTCAGCGCGATCGCGCCTTCGAGGGATTGTCTTTCTGCGGTGGTTGCCTCGGCGTGCAAGTCGACCTGCAGCCCGCGGCGGCGAACGGCGAGGCGGAGGGTCGGCGAGGTGCCGGCGAAGCTTTGGCCAGAGAAAGCGGCGCCGTCGATGGCGAGGAGGACGTCCTCTCGCATCAGGCCTAGTCGCTGGATGATCGCGTTGTGGCGAAGGCCTTCCACACGACTGCGCAAGGGCTCGATGCCCAGCACCGCACGCTCGGCGGGTCGCGTCAGTGGCTTGATGGTGGCATGCATCTCGCGCCGCGTACCATCTGCTTCCGTTCGGATTGCGGTGATCTCGAGAGGCTCGCCGGCTTGTGCCTTCTGCTGCGTGACTTCATCGAACGCGGCGTCGGAGCGCGCTGGTCGGCCGTCGACTGCGACCAGCAGATCTCCGCTACGCAGACCAGCAGCGTGCGCGGGACTGCCTTCGGGTGCGTCCAGCACGGCAAGCGCGTCGCTGACCGCCAACTCGAAGCCGAGCATGTAGATGCCTTCGGGTCGGCTGAAGCGCGGAGTCGCCTCGATATGGCGGACTTCGCCGTCACGTTCGATTTCGAGAACGACCGAGCGGCCACCAGCCAGTGCAACTTCAACGACCAGGTTCTCGAACGAATAGGTCTCTTTGCCGTTGATCGAGAGCACCCGATCCTTGGCTTCTATGCCTGCTTCCCAAGCGGGCGATCCCGGCGCGACAAATCCGATCACTGGCGCCGGAAAGCTGACGCCTGAGCCAAAGGCCAGCGGGAAGGCAACCAGGGCGAACAGCAAGTTCATCAACACGCCGCCCAGGAAGAACATGAATCGAGCTCCGACCGACTTGCTCTGGAGACTCGCCTCAGGATGTCGAAGGTCCTCGGGGTCTTGGCCCGTGACGGCGACGTAGCCACCGAGCGGGATGAGCGACAAACGATAATCCGTCGGCCCCCTCCGGAACCCACAGAGTCGCGGGCCGAAGCCAAGCGAGAACACTTCGACACGGGCGCCGATGAAGCGCGCAGCGAGGTAGTGGCCGAGCTCGTGCACGAAGATCAGGAGCCCGATGCCGATGGCCACGAGCAGGCCGTTGCCGAAGTCCGTCATGTTGCGGGGCGAGGTGGTTGGTTCGTCTAGCGGGGTGGCACGAGCCGTTCTGCGAGTTCGCGACCTTCGCGGTCAGCTGCGATCACGTCAGCGATGCTCCGGATCGGGCGGACTTCCCGCTTCCGCACAATCGTTGTGGCATGGCCAGTGATTGACGGAAACGGCAGCACTCCATCCAGGAAGCGTTGCGTCAGGACTTCATCGGCTGCGTTCAGCACTGCGCCTGAGTCGCCGCCTAAGCGCATGACTTCGTAGGCGAGGTTGATGGCCGGATAGCGGCTCGTGTCCGCGGGGAGAAACTCCAGCTTGCTCCACTTGGTCGCGTCAAAAGGCTGGAACGGGTGCTCGAGCCTGTCCGGGTAGGCGAGGCAGTAGAGGATCGGCAGCCGCATGTCCGGCAGTCCGCACTGCGCCACCACGGAGCCGTCGCGAAACTCGACCATCGAATGGACAATGCTCTGCGGGTGGATGACGACCTGGATCTGCTCGGGCTCGAGATCGAACAACCACCGCGCTTCGAGGACTTCGAAGGCTTTGTTCATCATCGTCGCGCTACCGACCGTAATCCGCGGTCCCATGGTCCAAGTCGGATGGTTGAGGGCTTCCTTCGGCGTGATCGAATCGAAGGTCTCGAGGTGCCGGTTCCGAAACGGGCCACCGGAGCCGGTCAGGTGGATCTTGCGAACTTCGGAACGACGTCCGGATCGTAGGCACTGATGGATCGCGCAGTGCTCGCTGTCGACGGGGAGAATTTCGCCGCCGTACCGCAGGGCGAGGTCCATCAACAGCGAGCCCGCGAGCACCATTGACTCCTTGTTCGCAAGCGCGAGCCGCCGCCCGTGCCGCAAGGTCCACTCGGAAGCAGGGAGGCCGGCAGCTCCCGTGATTCCGTTCAGCACCACGTCGGGCTCCGATCGCTCCAGCATGTCGATCAGGCCTTCTGGGCCGGAGTGGAACCGCGTCGCGGCTGGAAGGGATTCGGGCGGGTTCGCCGCACGAGTGAGGCATGCGTCGAGCACGGAGTAGCGCGCCGCCTGATCTGCAAGCGCTTCCGCCGACGAGTTTGCCTGCAGCGCGACAACTTCGAAGCGGTCGTCGTGCTCTCGACAGATGTCCAAGGCTTGGGTGCCGATTGATCCCGTGCTTCCGAGGATCGCTACTCGTGACTTGCGCACGCGTCGATCATGCAGCGCGAGCGGATGGAAAGCACGGTTGCGCAGGGTTGCCGGCGCGACTCTGCGGGTAGAAGATGCAGCAATGCGCTGGGCGCTGGCCGTGCCGCTCGCCGCGCGATGACTCGGATGCGATGCCCTTCCATTTCGGCGTTCCTGCCGCTCGCGCTGCTCGCGTCTGCGATGGCTCAGGCCGGAGCTTTCGATGCAGCAGTGGCCAAAGGTCTCGAGGACCGCGAGTCGGCGCGACTTGCCGTGCAGGCGTTCCTGCACACGGAACCAGGTCGCTTGCGCGACGATCGCTTGGCCGTGGCGGCGCGATGTGCATGGGCCGCAGGGGAGCACGAACTCTGCCTGCGCTGGAGCGACGAAGCGGAACTGCGGGAGCCGCTGCCGTTCGGAACCGTCGAAGCGCGCCTGCGTGCCTTGCTGGCATTGCAACGTGCCAGCGCATTCGTTCGTGCCGCCGAATTCGCGATGACGCGACTGCCTGCTGTTGTCGATGCGGTGCTTCGGGCTGAAGAAGCGCGCTGCGTCGAAGTCGCCGATGGATTGATGCGGGATGCAGACATCGCCGCAGGCCTCTGGCTCTTCGATGCGATCGCGTCCTTGCCGCCGCCTGATCCAGCCCGCTCTTGCAATCTCGCGCTGGCGCTTCGCCATGCTGGCGACCTGGCCCGATCGCGACTGGTCTACGAACAGGCGTTGGCGCTCGCGCCAATGGATGCATGGGCCTGGAATGACTACGGGCTCTTGCTGCGAGTGAGCGGCGAACCCGCCGCCGCCAGCGAGGCGTTCCGAAAAAGCCTTGGCTGCGACGTTCGTAGCGGTGACGGTCCGGGCCTTACCAACTTGGTGCTCGAGGCGGCGTTGGGCAATCAGTCGGCTTCCACTCGTTCCGGCGCACTGGAACTGGCAAGTGCCGCGCTTGCGATCCGACCCGAGGCGGCACTGCTGCGCCGTGCCACCATCGATCTGGTGTTGAAACCGCATCCGCGACGACGTGCCCAACTAGAGCCTGACACCGCGTCCAGGCGCCGGTAAGGTCCTGGACCCCGTCGACGCTCGGTCGACGCCTTGCCATCCAACCGCCGCAGTTGATCCCGGAGTTGCTGATGCCTCTGTTTGCGACGATTACGTTTGCCTGTCTTGGTCTTTCGCCTTGGGGAGATGCCAACGTCTCCGTGGCGCCACAGGACCCCGTGACGAAACTCGCGCCAGCCGACCAGAAGTCGTTGCAGGCAAAGCTTTCGAAGATGGTCGAGTCGCAGATCGCCTACGACGATCCCGCCACGACGGGAAAAGCGCGCGAGAAGGCAGAGAAGGCCTACTACACAGCCAAAGACGCGTTCTGGACGGACTGGAAGCGGCAGTGCGAAAAGCATGGCGATCTGCTGAAGGCGACCGCCGACCTCGACGTGATCTTCGCCAACGCGCTGCCCTACGAGCGCAAGCAAGCGCTGACTCTGCGCAAGGTCGAAGCGAAGGACCCGACCCCCGCCTACTGGATTGCGGTGCCCAAGGCCTACAAGGCGGAGTCTCCGACGCGCGCCTTGCTGCTGGTGCCTGGCCTCGACGACAAGCAGGAGTGGACGGATGGCAAGAAGTGGTTCGACACGACTTGGACCGACAAGTCCGCGCTGGTGAGCGATTCGGTCGTCCACATTCCCGTGGTGTCCAAGACTGTCGACCTCGACGCGTTGCCTGACTATTCCAAGGACGGCGCCGAGGCACAGGAGATACAGCGCATCCAGGAAATCTTCTCATCGTTCGGCGAGACGCAGCGCGGCTACAACGTCGAGAGATCGCGTCGCTTCGTGGACGCCGGCAGGGGCGCCAGTGGTTTCGTCGTCAGGCTTGCATGTCACTTCCCGGACGTCTTCACCGGACTGGTACTGCGTTCTCCTCCTTCTGCGGATGCACTGCGGTTGGGGAGCCTCGGCGGTGTGAATGTGCTGTTGATCTCGACTGGCGAGACGGCCGAGGCCTGCGCTGCGTTCAAGGCGAAACTCGACCAGGTTGAGGGCGCGACTTGCACCATACTGTCGGCAACAGACGCCTATCCTTTCGCGGCAGCTGCGCCGGAGATCGAAAAGTGGATGGCCGGATGCAAACGCATCGTCAACCGCGCCAAGATCGTGATCGAGCCGCTCGAGGACAGGTTCAAACAGGCCTACTGGGTCTCCATCCTCGACATGTCCTCGGTCCAGACTGCTCCTGAGGGCGCCAAGCCACGCGTCGTCGTAGAAGCGGATCGGGCACAGAACAGGATCAAGATCACCGCTGTCGGCGTGGACTCATTGACCCTGTCACTCAACGATGCGCTGGTGGACCTCGACAAGCCGGTCTCGCTCGTGGTCAACGACAAGGCGTGGGAAGAAGGAAAGCGAAACCGTGACTTCAACAGCCTGCTGAAACGAATGCTGCGGAAGAACGACAGCGGCTTCTTGTTCCCGGTTGAGTTCCGCGTCAACGTGCCAAAGACTGAGAAGAAGGCGGACGAGGCCGGTGCCCAGAAGTGAAGCAAGTGCGGCGGGCTTAGTTCCCTGGCGAGCCGCTTGGGCGGCAGGCTTTGCCGGTTGTGCTTGCATGGCGGTTGAATTGAGCGCCGTGCGGATGCTCGCGCCTTTCTTTGGTGATTCCGCCTACGTATGGACCAACGTGATTGGGGTCATCCTGTTTGCGTTGGCAGCAGGAGCTTGGTTTGGAGGACGACTTGCGGAGCATCGAGGCGCTCGTGGCGCGGTCCCACTGCTGGCAATGGCCGCTCTGACGTTGTCACTGGCTCCGATACTGGGGCCTTTGTTGTGCGACTGGCTTTTGCCGCAGGATCTTCCGCTCGAAGCGGCGATGCCTGCTCTCGTGCGAGGCTCACTGGCGGCGACGTTGGGTCTGTTTGGCCCTGCGCTCTGGCTTATCGGCGCAGTCTCACCGTGTCTTGTGGTTGGCGCAGCCCGAACTGGCACAGGGCTGGGTCGCGCGGCGGGCATGGTCTCCGCCGCAGGCACTCTCGGCAGCCTCGTTGGCACGTTTGCTGCGACGCATTGGTTGGTGCCGACCTACGGCTGCCGCGCGGCCATCTGGATTGCCGCTGCACTGCTCGGTGTGGCTTGGCTGCTGGTCCGTCCCCAGGCTGTTGCCGCGGCGACCGTAGCGGCGTGCATCATGCTGTCGCTGACGACCTTCTCGCCCTTGCGCAGTGCCCCAGAAGGCCAGCAACTACTTGCTGCCCATGAATCGACGCTGCAGTACCTGCGCGTTGTGAGGTCACCGGAATCTGCCGGACAGGCCTCCCGAACGGAGCTGAAGATCAATGAAGGGCTCGACAGCTATCAGTCGGTCGCTGTAGCAGGGCGAGTGTTCACGAGCGACTCCAATCCCTCCGCGAAGGCGAGCTCATACTATGATTACCATGCGCTCGTTCCGCTGCTAGCTGGCGATGGTGTCCCTCCAGACGGCCTCCGAGCGCTGTCGATCGGCGATGCTGCGGGGACCTTCAGGAGGCTCTACGGCGCGCTATACCCGAAGGCGGTAGTTGACGGCGTCGAACTCGACCCCGAAGTCGCCCGACTGGGCAAGCAGTGGTTTCCACAGGTGGACATCGCGGGGACCATCGTCACAGGTCTCGACGGCCGCGTGTTCGTCGCGCGCGCCAGAGAATCGTGGCATTGCATTCATGTGGATGCTTATCGACACCAGGTCTACATCCCAGCGCATCTTGCGAGCCGCGAGTTCTTCACCGCGGCCAGAGAACGCATGAAGCCGAGAGGCGTGATCGCTTGCAACGTCGGCGGACTGGGGTTCGCAGACCCTGTACTCTGTGCGATCGGACGGACGATGCGGGAGGTGTTCACGGACGTGGCGGCATTCTGCGTGCCCAATTCCCGAAACATCCTGCTCGTTGGACGTCGAGATGCGGACTTGTCTACTGCTAGCCTGGCGACTGTAGGTTCATGGCAGCTCTGTGCCGCCGACGCTGCCATTTGGGAGAAGGTTCAACAGGAGGGTGCCGCAGGACCGTGGCGGCATGCCCAGGATCTGCCGGACCTCGCATCCTCCCCTGTGCTTGAGGACGATCGACCGAGACTCGATCTGTTGCTCGATCGGTCCTACTTGAGTGCATGGGAGCCAATCGCGTCGCTGCGTTTTGTTGGCGAACAGAGTGTCGAGTGGTCTGAGGCCGCGGCTTTTGCCGCCTACGACAAGAAAGACTTCGAAGGTGCGATCCGCGCCGCCGCTCGAAGCCAGCACGGAAGTGCCTACCTCTGTTACCTGACTGGTGCCGCGTTGTGGTCGCAGCGCCGCATAGCAGCCGCGCTGTCGGCAACGCAGGCAGGACTGGAGTTCGCCCCGGATCCTGCGATGAAGTCCCAACTCACAGCCCAGTCCGAGTCATTGGCCGCACAATTGGAACCGATCCTGCGTGCACGGGCGGTCGCAAGCAGGAATGGCTGGCTCGCCGGAGCGCTGGCGGTGGCGGCTGCATTGTCGCTCCTTCCGGCCTATAGGATGTCGAGGATCCCCGAAGCGCCATCGGTCAAGGTTTCGACAGCCGCACGGTAATTGAGAGTCGCCGCGTAGCGTGCGTTCCAAGGCATTGGCTCCGGATCGCAGACGCCACCGAGTGCAACAGCAGCAAAGGCGCGCGTCAATGGCGTCAGCGTCTTGTTTTGCAGCATCTGAACGAGCGGATCGACGCAGCGACGGTCCCCGAGCTGACCTAGGCCAGACGCGACCGCGGAAAGGCGCGCAAGCCCGCCTTCGGCATCGGTCAGCATGGAAGTCAGTTGCGCCACTGCTTCCGCGTCGCCGAGTTTGCCGAGTGACATGGCAAATCGAACCAGCAACTGCGGTTTGCGGACCGAATCCGCGAGGAGCTCTCGAATGTGGGGGGCGGCACTGCGCTCCTCAAGCAAGGCGAGACCGATTGCGATCTGCCCACCGACGTCCTCTCGATCTCCGTATTCAGACAGCGCGGCGCGCAGACGGTCACCACTTCCTGGTGCGCGACAAAGGCCCAAGGCGATCGCTGCTGCGCCAATCGCATGTGGGCTCTTGGCTGCGTCTAGGGTTCGCAGCAGAGATTCACAAACCTCGCGGTCGTCGTCAGGCGTCACCAATCCAACGAGAGAAGCGTCGGCTCGGGCAGCGATCATGGAGCCGAGCGCCAGCATGATCCAGGGCTGCTCGATCGCACGACTGGCCTCACGCATTTCGTCGAGCAGTGCTGTTCGCGCCTTCTCCCCACCAATTCGGCCCAAGCTTAGTGCCGCAAAATAGCGCGTTTGGTGGTCGCGGGCCTCGCGGCAGGTGCGTAGCAGCCTTAGACAGATGTCGTGGTCTGGTGAGGTTTCGTTCTCCCATGGGCGGCAGAGCAGGCCCAACGCACTTGCACAAGATTGCCCAACGTGGTCGTTGGCCTTGGATGTGGGGCCTGAATCTGACGTGCGCTCCGCTGCGAGGCATCCTGCAAACTCCGACCTGCAGACGTCGCTCAGCGCGTGATCCGGTCCAATCAGGTTTGCAATGGCGATAGGACAGTGGGCCTGGACAATCTGCGCGCCGGGTCCGAGTTCCTTGTCGTAGAATGCCAGCAGGCTGTTGGCGGCGATGTCTAGGAGGCTGCGGCCCGCCGCTGAGGTGTCGCGCGGAAGTTGTCCGAGTGCCGCGATGGCGGCGACCGTCACATTGCGTTGTGTGCTCGTGGCATCACTTGCCTCGAGTAGTGATTGCAGCGCGCGAACCGGGGCGTGTCGGCGATGTGGTTCAATGCGAGGTAGGCAGAGTCCGAGCCCGTAACAAGCAAAGGCGCGAGTCCGTTGGTCGATTTCAGTCCGTGCCGCCTCCCGGTGCGCGAGGGGCGCATCGACACAGAGTGCAACAAGCAAGGCAATGTCTTCGCGTCGGCACTGACGCGAGATGCCAATGCAGAGTGCCGCCGTCTCTCGGAGCTCCTGATCGTGGCTCGACAGCTTCTGAGAGAACAGGTCATGTAGGCGAGCCCCAGCAGGGTCTTGCCCGATCTTGGCGAGCGCGACCATGGTCGAGCTGATGGTGTCGCGATCCGTTGCCTCTCGGAAAGCCTTCACCAATCCCGGGACTACCACCGTCTGAACCGTCGTTGCACTTGGTGGCTCGAGCGTCCTCGCCAATGCTCCTCTGCCACCAAGCAGCGCGTCGGTTGCGTTGAGTGCCCTTCGCAACTCCATGCCATCGCGAAGCCGAAGCAGTGGGTCCTTCTGGAACTCCCACCAGAACTCCCAACTGGAGAGATCGGCGTCGATCACGTAACCACGGCTTCCTTGTCGGCCCGCTGCGCCAACGCCGCCACCTAGGAGCAGGCCGGGTGCCGATGCACCCGAAGTGGAGGATCCGTAACCCGCAGGCGAGGTTCCACTCGATCCCGAGGTTGTCCCACTGTTACTCCCACCAGTTGCTGCCTGAGTGTTTGGCGACCCAATATTGCTCGGTCCCCGGTATTGGCCACCGTGTGCGAAGCATGGGATGGCCAGCACCAGCGAAGCCAGAAGTGGTCGAACAGCAAGTCGGCAAGCGAGGCCCATCACTGAGGAACGTGGAAGAATCGAGCGCTTGCAGCGGAGTCTGTGGATTCCGCGGCTTCTGCAGAGAACTCGCCCTGCCACCAGCGGGGCTCGATGCAGGACGCAATCGCCGAGGAGTTGTGAATGCACTGGCGGGGTCGCCCTCCTGCAGTCTGCCGACGGCGTGCGTGATTCCATGGCTGAGGTTGGCAACCTCTGTTCCAAACCGAGAGAACTCAACATCAGGTGAAAACGACGACGGGCAGCCACATTGGCTGCCCGTCGAGTGAATTGCTCAAGGAGCGAGGTCGAGCCTCACAAGATATCGAGGATCCCCGTGGACTTGTCCGTGAGCGTGTCGACTGCAGCGCGATAGTTCATGTTCGTGCTGAGCTTGCTATTCCAAGGCAGCTTCTCCTTGTCGCCGACTCCACCCAGGGCGACGGCGGCAAAGGCGCGCGAAAGCGGCGTAAGCTGTTCGTTCTGAAGCATTCGCTTGAGCGGCTCAATCGTGCGACGATCGCCGATGAAACCGAGCGCCGAGGCAACAGCCGATAGCTTGGCGAGGTTGGTGTCGCCGTCGCCAAGCAGCTTCTGCAATTCGTCAGCGACGCCCTTGTCGCCAAGCTTGCCCAGGGCGATCGCGGCCTGCTGCAACAGTTCTGGACGGCGCACCGACTTTTCCACGATGTCGCGGATGTCCGTGGTAGACCGCTTGTCGCCCATCAGTGCCAGCGAGATGCAGAGATAGCCGGCAAGGTCGTCCTTGCTGCGGCTCTTGACCAGAAGCGCGCGGACGTCGTCTGCAGCTGATTCGTAGCGGCAGAGGCCGAGGCCGACAGCGAGGCCCGACTGGGCACTCGGATCCTTGACGTCTTCGAGTGCCGCACGCAGGGTTCGACCGAACTCTTCCTCGAGTTCCACCGTGCGACCGGCCGCCTGGTCTGCCTCATACTTCTTGTAGGCGTAGACGCCCATGGCGAGCGCGACCCAGGGCTTCTCGATTGACTTGCCGGCCTTATCAAACTCCTTGAGCATCTGGGATCGGCACCACGTTCCGCCGATCTGGCCAAGCGCCAGCATGGCGAAATACTTGGTCTGCAGGTCGCGGTGCGATTTCCACGTCTCGAGCAGCAACTTGCCGTACTCGGCGTCCGGTGATTTCTCGTCATCGATCGGCTTGCAGAGCTGTCCTAGCGCGAGCACGCAAGCGCGCGGGATGTCGTTGCTGGATCGCTTGGTCTTGCCCTTGTCGGCAAGATCGTCCGCGAAAAGCTTCCTGTAGGTCTCGACTACCTTCGCGTCAGCGTAGTCCTTGCCCAGAAGCTTGGCGATGGCGGGCGGGCAGTGCGATTGGAGCAACTGATCGCCCGAGCCGAGTGCCTTCATGTAGTAGGCCTCGAGGCACTTCAGAGCGTCACCGACGAGAGCCTTGTCGCCCTCGGCGGAACCGCCCGAGCCCTCTCCCGTCGCAGGGGAACTGGCGCTCGACACGCCTGCCGCGTTGAGAATGCCAATGGCGTTGATCGCGGCTACCTTCGTGTTGCGTGTGCTCTTTGAGTCGTCGTCGACGACTTGACGCAGCGCGTCGAATGCCTTGCGCTTGAGGGCGGCGTCAGCGTTTGCATTCGCTACCAAACCCAGCGCATAGCATGCAAATGCGCGCGTGCGGTCGTTCACTTCGCCAGCGCTAGCCTGCTTGGCGAGGTCGTTGTTCAGAACGAGACCAGCCAGCATGTCGATGTTTTCCGCATCGGGCAGCGCGGAGATTCCGAGTGCCAGCGCAGCAGTCTCGCGGATCTCCTGGTCGCCGCGCTTCAGGCGCGGGATGAACACGTCACGCAGCTTGAACTCGCTGTGATTGCGGCCGACCTTCGCCATGGCGACCATGCACGACGACGTGATGTCGCGATCCTCAGTGGAGTCGATCGCCTTCTTCAAAGCGGGGAGGATTACGTTGAGCTTCTCCTCGTCCGAAGGGCTCATCGTGTCCTGCGAATCGACCTTGCGCGTGGCCCCAAGGTAGAACTCGTCGCTACCGGACACCGCCGTGTTGGAGTGGATCGAATCGCGAAGCCGGATGTAGGGGTCCTTATTGAACTCCCACCAGAACTCCCACTTGTTCAGATCGTCTTCGAGTTGGATGCCACGGCCACCAGTGGTCGGGCCGCGACCTGCAGCAGGGCCGGCTGGGCCTCCGGTCGCAGGACCGGCAGGGCCGGGGGCAGCGGGGCCGCCGGGACCAGGGGTCGCAGGTCCACCAGGACCGGGAGTCGCAGGGCCACCAGGGCCAGCGCCTCGACCGCCGCCTGGATTCGGCGGCACCACGTCACCAGGGCCACGGTACTGACCGCCGTGCGCGTTGCCTGCCTGCGTAAGCAGCGCCAGGACGCCGGCGCAGCACAGTCCTGCAAGGGCGAGTTTCTTCATGTTCGTGTGCTCCAGAGCTTTTGGCCGTTGGTTGGCCGACCGTGAATGAGAGGGTGGCAGGTTACCGCACCTGCTGCTGCCTGCTTGGCAAAAACGAGGCCGTCCATTCTGTGTCGCATGTTTCTTGAGTCGCGGCGTAGAACGACACGAAGCCCTTGGCGAGCGTAGATGCTGAACTGCGACGGAACCCGGCTTCGGCGTTACGCGCCAGAAACAACAAGTGCAGGTCAACGGCCCTTTCGGCACAGCCTCTTGTGTGCGACATCAGTGGGAAGCGAGGGTCGACCTCATGGCAATAGCATCCCGCTGCTCATGCCGTAGCGGAACACCTGCTGCTCCTGTGGCGATCCTCAAGCGCGAGTTGTGCTTCCAGCACGAGTCGTGGCGCGGTCGATCCGGCCGACGCCTACACCGGAGTGAGGCGGACTCCAATTGGTTTGGCCCGCTCGCACAGACGCTTCGTGTCCATCAACTCGTTTGGCTGGCGCTCGCGCGGCCAGCACTCGCACCGAATGCCGCAGCCGTCAAGCTACCCTCGGCGTCGTTCGAGTTCGGCTGCTTGCACGTGGGGGGCCTACTGGTCCTTCGCCTGCGACTCCGATTGAGGATGCCGGATGTTGCCCTTCTCGAACAGGGCCGCGAGCAAAGGCTACGACGACGCAGCGATGCGCGTCGCCGCGCCGTCGCGATCGAGCGACTGAAAACTAGGGTGCGTCCAGATGCGCCGTGGCTAGAACTTGGATCCATGCTACGGATTCACGTCGGGCTGGCCCTAGCGGCAATGCAGGCGTGCCACTCCCCGATGGACGACGACCCGTCTAAGAGCCCAGTCTGGAAGTCCGAACAGAATCGTCCGCCCCGAGCAGTTGGGCAGGCCGAGGATTCGCAGCCGAGAGCCATGGCCCAGGAAGCGGCACAAGTCGAAGCAACTTGGAGGCTCTCGATGCAATCGGAGGGTGATCGCGTCACGGAGGCTCTAGAACTCGTGACGCATCTGGAGTCTGAGGAACGCCATGAGGATGCCTTGCACGTCCTATCGCAGGTCGATGCCAAGCAGTCCTGCACTGCAGTGGACGTGGCGATTGCATCCCTACTCCGGGACGTCGGGCGGCGGCGTGAGGCACTGGACCGACTCTGTCATGCAAGAGCCCGCGACCCATCCGCTTTCGGCCCCGGGCTGATCTTTGAAATGGCGGAACTCGCGTGGTCCTGCGGCGACTTCGAAGCCGCGTCCGCTGCACTGGCGTCCCTTCGAGAGACCATCGAAGGCGATGCATTCGAGAAACTGCATCCGGTTGCGTTGGCTGAATTGCGGGCTGGAGTTGCCCGTAGGTCTTCGCCGCGCACGCGCAAAGTCCGCGACCTGCTCGGTGACCTTCGGGGGTCTGCGGACGCTGACTCTCGTCTCAGGACCTTGCGGCTCCTGCTTGAGCAGCAGGACGACGTTGGGGAAAAAGCATGCATGATCGCAGTTGGCGATGCCGATGCGCGGCTGAGAACAATTGGCGTGCTACGAGCCGTGGTGCCCACGGGGAGCTTGCCGGAGTTCTGCGCAGTCGCGCTCTCGGATGCCGATGCCAGCGTTCGAGCCGCTGGCGCTCGACGTGCCGACGGCCTGTCCGCCGCGGAACGAGTGCCCTTGTTGCTGCCGGCCCTTGCTGCTGAATCCTCGGCAGCCACATTTGCCGAAATTGACGCCAGGCTCTGCGCAGCCATGGGTAGCGGCATCGCGGCAGAACCTGCACAGGCGGACGACGCAGGGTTCCGCCGCCAAGTCGTGGCGGATCGGAGAAGGGTCTTCGAGCGATGAGTGGACGCCGAGCACTTTGGGCGAGGTCGTCGCAGACCGTGGCATTGCTTGCCTGTCTCGGTTGTTCCGTGAACAACCTCAGCTATTCCCAGGTGGTCACGGACATCGACAGCGCTGTCGAAGTGGAAGGTGAGGGCGACTCGGAGCGGCTCGTTTATCGGACTCAGGTTGAAGCAAGCTGGGGCATCGCGCGGTGGTCCCTGCTGAATCCACTGCGCTGGTGCCTGTTCCCCATGTTTGGCGAGCGTGTCGTTCGCGAACTGGAGAATCCATCAGCCTACGTCCGGGAACTCGCCTGTGTCTTGGCAGAGAAGGCTGGTGAGAACCCTGAGCGCTGCGGAGTGGCTGCGCAACGTCTGGTGCGGATCGCAGAGATGGATCCGGCGCCAATCAATCGGATCGTAGCGCTGAGTGGCCTGGCCCAGATTGCTTCGGCGCGTGGACTTCGCCTTACAGATGGATTGGCGGAGATGGGGCCGAGGCCCCCGCTGCTTGAGGGCGCCGTCGGTTGGCGAGACGAGTTCGCGCGCCTACGACCATCTGCTCGCTTGCCGATTGGATGTCCGCTGTCGCCTGCAGAGGAACAGATCTACTTGGGTGCTACCCGTGGACTGACTTTGCGGCCGCTGCCGACATGGCGGCAGAGGCTCGCATTGATGGAGGACCTTGCGAACGCCGCTAGCACAGAACAGCAGAAGGCGCTGCGAGCCGCGACGGACGATGCCTTCGGCCGCGCACTCGACCATGCAGTGCGCGGCTGCATCGTGGATGCGACCGCCGGCCGGAACAGAGAGCTCTCGGAAGTCCGCATCTGCGCGCTGGAATTGCTGCATCGCTCCGGCGGCGCAGATTGCGTCCCACTCTTGCTGGCCTTGGTTGCTGCCTCGCCACAGCAGATCCAGGAAGGGGAACCGCAGTTCGAAGAAGTGGACGCGTTGCGTCTGAGGTTGATCCACATGTGCGGTCAGTTGGACCAAGGTCGTGCGCTGCGATCCGTTCGGATCGCTGGGCGAGAGGAGTGGCAGGAGATTGCCCCAGCGGAATACCTCGCGCGCATGGCATTGGATGGCGACCCGTTCTTGTCAACGACTTCGATACCGGCACGCGAGGCTTTGGCCTTCTGTCTGCTCCATGGGCACGCTAGGCCGGATCCGGGCTCGGACTCCGATCGTGATTGGGTGGCAGCATGGTGGGAAGAGTTTCGAAAGAAGCGGCCCCTGCAATGATCGCGCATTGGCTAGAACGACAGATCGCGTACGACGGCTCCCAGTTGCGTGCGCACTGGATACTCGCAGAGACGGGCATCGCAGGCGACGCGATGGTGGCATTCCTTGGCGCATGTCGCGTTACTCAAGACGAGATGGCTGATCTCGCAGATCTGGATGGCCCAGGCATCGCGTCCGATCAGATGCTGCATTTTGTCTGGGAGTGCTTCACGGAGACTGGATTGCTTCTCGCGGTGCACCGCCAGCGCTTGCTGAGTGCAACTGCGCTGGAAGTGCTGCGAGCCCTGGCGCCCACGGCAGCAGCGCGGCGCGAAGGCGACGACATCTACGTGGGAGAAGGAAAGCTATCGATTTCGATCGCGACGGCATCTCCGGTTAGCTCGCTCATTCACTTCGCACTCAATGTCACGCGGACCGGCGCGCCGGTCCGCGTTGCGTGCCTAGAAGAGCTGAGCATCGATTCGCGGCGCTTTGCAGCGGAGCTTCTCTCCCGCACCGTCTCGGAGCAGCAGAGCATTGCAGTGGCGAGAAGTAAGGTTCGTGCCAAGGGAGAGTGGCGGTGAGCAAGGCCTGGGTGTTTCGGATCCTGAAGTTGTCGCTCGTGCTCGGACTCATGGCCCTAGTGTTTCGCAGCGTCCAGTGGGACGACTGCTTGGTGACTCGACCAACAGGTTTGGAGCAGATCGAATCCCCAGTTCGCATCGAAGGCGGCTGGTCGGAGGACATCATCAAACTCCGCATGCCTGACGGATCGGGGCAGACAGTGCGACCTGGCCGGCAACCAGACGGAAGTGAGCTGGAGGTCGTGCCTGGGTTCTGGTCTTACTGTCGCAACGTCCATCTGCCGCTTCTTGCGCTCGGTGCCGCTTGCTACTTCGTCACGGTTTTGGTTGCCGGAGCGCGATGGTGGTGGCTGCTGCGTGTGAACGGACTCTCCGTCACGCTGATGGAAACGCTGAGGTTCACTTGGATCGGAGTGTTCTTCAACACGGTGATGCCAGGCGCGACGGGTGGCGACCTGATCAAAGCGCTATACATCATGAAGCATTGCCCAGGGCAGCGAGCGCCGGCCATCGTGTCGGTGATCGTGGACCGGGTGCTTGGCCTCGCTTCGCTCGCCATTCTCGGGGCCATTGTCGTGCTCTTCGCGCTGGACAGGTTCGGCGACATCGCTGTCGCGATCTGGGGAGTGATCGGCGGACTCACGCTGCTCTTCATGGTGGCATTCAGCCGGCGGCTTCGAAGCATTGTTCACCTCAAGCAAGTGCTCGACTTGCTGCCGCGCCCCGTCGGCAATGCGCTGAAGACGCTTGACGAGGCCGTGTTCGTTTACCGCGGTCACAAGCACGTGATCCTCGCGAGCCTGCTCGCGGGAGTTTTCAACCACGTCGTTTCTGTCATGAGCGTCGTCTTTGTCGGGGATGCGCTCGGAGTCGGAATGCCCTGGACTGAGTACTTCGTTCTCGTGCCGGTGATCAACATCATCAGCGCAGTTCCCTTGATGCCCAACGGCTGGGGGCTCGGCGAGGCGATGTACCAGAGACTGTTCGCGGCCTACGGTTCCGCCTACGTCGGTGGGACCGCGTCTGCCGAAAGCGCCGCTCGCATCATGGGCACGAGGGCGGTGGCTCTTTCCGTTCTCTACCGACTCCACACAACCCTGTGGTCGCTTGTAGCGGGGCTCCTGGTGCTGCTCGAGCGGGATCGTGTAACCAAGCAAGACATCGACGAAGAAGTGAGACGCGAAGCCGCTGACTCCGCCTGAGCGGCAGTTCGGAGAGTGCTGCCTCGGACTGGAGCCCTTGTCTGGTTTCCCATGCTGCGCCATGCTGCGCATCACATGAACTTGCTCGTCGTCGGCTCCACCGCGTTCGATACCATCGAGACCCCGCATGCTGAGGCCAAGCGGTGTCTCGGCGGCTCGTCGACCTACTTCGCGTTGGCTGCGCGAATGTTCGCTTCGGTGCGTTTGGTCAGTGTGGTAGGGCAGGACTTTCCCACAGAACACAGGTCCCTGCTTGAGTCGCGCGGCATCGATCTCGCGGGCTTGGAGTCCAAGCCCGGAAAGACCTTTACTTGGCACGGGCGATACTCGGCGGACATGAACTCGCGCACGACGATTGACGTGCAGCTCAATACCTTTGGTGACTTTCAACCCAAGGTTCCGTCGAAGTTCCGCGATTCCCGCTTCGTATTCCTTGCGAATGGCGCGCCAGCGACGCAGATGTCCGTGCTGTCTCAGGTCGCTAGCCCTGAATTCGTCGTCGCCGACACGATGGACTTGTGGATCGAGCGCGAGCGCGACGGCTTGTGTGCGCTCCTCAAGCGCATCAACGGGCTCATCGTGAACGATCAGGAAGTGAAGCAACTGACCGGGGAAAGCAACCTGATCAAAGCAGGCAAGGCAGTGCTTGCCATGGGCCCATCGCTGGTGATCGTCAAGAAGGGGGAACATGGCTGCTTCGTCTTCAGTCCTTACTTCCACTACGCGTTGCCTGCATACCCGACGGAGAAGGTCCTCGATCCCACCGGGGCCGGCGACAGCTTCGCAGGTGGTTTCATGGGCTACCTTGCGAGTTGCGACACCATCAGCATTTGGAACATGAAGCGAGCGGTTGCATACGGGACCGTCGCGGCCAGCCTTACGGTTGAAGCCGTCGGCGTGGATTCGATTGCGAATGCGGACCGGGCGACCGTGGAGCGTCGATATCAGGACCTGCTGCAATTCGTCACGTTCTGACCAGCCCTTGTGAGACGAGTCAGCGATCGTCCCGATCCTGTTGTTCGAGGTCGGCTGGACGAGGTCGGAAGCCTGGCTTCAGGTCGCGCATCAATCCTTGCCGCCATTTGATCAATCTGCAGTCGCGGTCGAACCACAGCATCGCGCCTGGCATGGTTGCGGAGTCGGAGTCCATCGAGAACCGAGCTCCAGGTGCGTTGCGGGCGACATTCATGCTGACAGTCACTGCCCATGCTGCGCTGTCGACATGGTGCCAGAGCAACGCCATCCCGTCGTAGTTGTATTCGAAGACGTGATGCGGTGCGCCAAGGGATGTGAGGCACGACTCCAGGTCGTCTTCACCTGGGCGCAGCCGCACCAGCACACCGGTTGAGACCGGATTGTCTTCGTATCGCACCGTGTAGGCAGCCTGCATGCATGAGCCATGCAGCATGGCACACAAAGCGAAGGCGATACTGAGTTCGAGCTTCACTTGCCCAGGACCCCAGGTCGTTTCGCGTCTCTTAGGGCGTCGTCATCTGCTTCGTGCACGTCTTCCCACGGCAGTGCGTACTGGGTGCGATGGGTGCCGTAGGTGGCTCCAATGTGCGTGAGGACGTCGTTTGCGTCGAAGAAGGCCCAAACGCGGTCCGTTCGCATGTCCTGCGCAAACATGTTGAATACGAACAGAACTAGGCCAGCACTCTTGGAACTCGACGCGTCGTAGCGATACGCAGAGCGTCGGCCCAACTGCACGACCTCCGTCGGCGCACCAAGCTTCTCGACGACTTCGCGTGCGGTTGTTCGCCAGGGCACCAGAGAACGCACGGCCTCGGCGCTGATCGGATCGTTGGATTCCATGCGGGAGATACCGCACGAGGCCAACATGCAGGCGAAGATCCAACACAGGTGCCGTGCTGCTGTCATGCAGCGAAGTTAGCTGGGGTCAGGCCAGGGTCAACGCGCTGCCCGCCATCCATCGAATTCGCCGCACAGGGCTGCGGCGCGCAGATGGCCACTTGGCTAGTCTGGACCTGATGAACGTGATCCAGAACTACGTGAGCGGCAGCTGGCAAGCAGGTGGCGGCGCCACCAAGACGCTCCACGATCCGTCGACCGAGGCGGCACTTGCGCAGGCACACGAGGGCGGCATCGACCTTCAATCGATGCTGGACCATGCCCGAAGCAAGGGGCTGCCGGCACTGCAGTCCATGACCTTCGCGCAGCGCGGTGACGCTTTGAAATCGCTGTCGAAGCTACTGCACGAAAAGCGCGATGAACTCATCGCGATCAGCACGCAAAACGGGGGCAACACTCGAGGCGATGCGAAGTTCGACCTCGATGGCATGACTGGCACCCTCGCCTACTACGGCGGCCTCGGGTCTGTGTTGCCTGCAGCTGGGGCTTGGCTCGACGGCGATGGCATTCAACTCGGCCGCACCCCTCGTTTTTTTGGGCAACACATCTTCACACCAAGGCCCGGAGTCGCGCTGCACATCAACGCGTTCAACTTCCCAGCCTGGGGAATGGGAGAGAAGATGGCCTGCGCGCTGCTTGCGGGCGTGCCGGTGGT
>SXPK01000068.1 GCA_005776365.1 Planctomycetia bacterium | reverse complement strand
TTTCGGCTTTCGGCGGGCGAGAACCGTAGCGATGGCGGCGCGGAGTTCTAGGTCGATGCGAAGGCTCGCTTGATGCCGGATTCAGGCCCGGCGCAGGGCCTGGGTCGGCAACATCCGCGCGGCTCGGAATGCGGGGACTGCGCCGCCGACCAAGCCGAGTCCCATCGCAAACGCGATCGCGGTCCCAAGCACCATGGGGGTGGTGCGGAATGCGAAGGTGACCTCGGAGAACGTCTGGTTCATCGTGCCGGTTTCCATGCCCTGGAACGGCACGACAAGAGCGCAGCCAAACAAGCCGCCCAGGAATCCGAGGAGGGTGGCCTCCAGCAGGAACGACGCGAAGACCGCGAAGGGGCGGTAGCCGAGTGCCTGCAGGATCCCGATCTCGTGGGTGCGTGAACTGATGGCCGCAAGCATGGCGTTGGTGCCGGTGAACACGGCGGCGATGCCCATGATCACTGCCAAGAAACCGCCGAGGATCGTGAACGTCATCGTCAGTTGCTGAGTCTGGCTGCTCAGGTAGTCGCGCTCGCTCTGAACCTTGGGCTGAACGCGCAGGTCGGATTCGTAGCGAGTCTCGACGGCCTTCAGGTCTGCATCCTCCCGCACTCGCGCGATGACTCTGCTGCGAATCGGGCGCTGCAATGCGTGGCCGAGTCGGTCGAGGTCGCCCCAGATCTCGCTGCGGTAGCCGCCCTTGCCGGAGAACACGCCGACGACGCGGAACGGAACGGTGTTGATCTGCATCACCTCGCCGATCCTGCACTCTGGTACCCGGCCAAGCAGTCCTTCGCCGACGATCAACTCGTCGCTACCAGGCGCAAAGTTGCGGCCCTCGGTGATCTTCACGTCGTCGCCGTGCACGGCGAATGTCATCGACTGCACGCCGCGCAGCGCGATGTTGGTCTCGCCGCCGTCGGCCTTCTTGCGTCGCACAGCGAGGTAGATTTCGGCGCTGGCGATGGGATTGCCGCCTTGGTCCTTCAGGACCTCGGGGACTTCCTTGGTCAGCAGCTGTGCCTGCTCTTGCGTGATGCCGGACTCGCCTTCGGAAGTGGCGCCTTTGCGCAAGAAGACGGCGATGTCCTGGCGACCCTTCTCCTGGAACAGCAGCACGAAGCCCTGCTGCAGCGACAGCATGAATGCGAGCACGGCGACCGTGGCTCCGATCGCGCACATGGTCAGCAGCGTCGACGACCGCCGCACCCAGAGGCTGCGGACGTTGTAGCGGAAAGGAACGAGCGCCATCAGCCGATCTCCTTGAGTGCTGCGACCGTGGTCAAGCGCGCGGCGCGGATGCCGGGGACGATGCCCGACACGAGCCCGATTGCGAGGGCAAGGCCGGTGCCCAGCAACAGCGTGTCCTTGTCGAAGCCAAACCCTGGCATCATCGTGGACATGGTTGCCTGGAATCCTGCCTCGAGCGCGACTCCGAGCCCGGCGCCGAGTGCCGCGCCGAGCCCGCACAGCAGCAGCGACTCGCCGATGAGCAATAGCGCTGCGGTCATGTTGGTGAAGCCGAGTGCCTTGAGAATGCCGATGTCCCGTGTGCGTTCACGACCGGCCATGATCATGGTGTTGAGCACGGCGAAGAAGATCGCGAACAGCACGGCGCTCCCGACCATCTGCATCAATGTCGGCACGTCGCCGAGCATCGTCACGAACTGGCGGTTGAACTCCGCCTCGGTCGTTGTCTGCACGCGTTGGGGGCCGTTCTCGAACAGCGCGTCGGCGGTGCGCTGCACATCGACTGGATCGTGGCCGTCCGCAACCTTGAGCATGTAGAGGCCGACGCCTTCGGGGCCCTGCGCGCCGCCGGTCTCCAGCGACTCGCGCAGGTAGTCGTAGTGGAAGTAGAGGGTCTGCTGGTCGATCGTCGGTGTGCTCGTCTTGTAGATCCCTGCGACGAGGAACTGCCACGGCTGGCCGTCGGTGCGCTGGAAGATCGTGCCGAGGATCGGAACGGTCTGGCCGACTTTCCAGCCGTGCTTCGACGCCAGATCGGCGCCGACAAGGCAAGCGGTTCGCGTCTTCTGGAACTCGTCGTAGCTGCCCTCAGCAACGGTGATCTCTGGATAGCTCCTGGCAAATGTGTCCGGGTCGATGCCGAACTGCGCGAAGAAGCCGCCCTTGTCCTGCTCGTAGCGGCCGCCAAACCACTGCCACTTGCAGATCGCTTCGACACCGGGGACCGCGGTGAGTTTTTGCTGGTAGGCGAGCGGCAAGTCGACGTAGAGGCTGACGGCGGACTGCACGAGCAGCCGGTTGCTGGCAGCAGCGTCGACTGTGCGCGACAGGCCGGTGACAACTGCGTGCAGCACGCAAATCAGGAACACCGCCACGGCCACCGACAGGATCGTCAGCAGTGAGCGAAGCCAATGCCCGGTCAGGTTGCGGAGCAACAGGTGCAGCGGCATCAGCGCACTCCTTCGACCTTGCGGCTGTCCTCGATGCGCCCGAGCTTGCCCTTGTCGAGATGGATCACCTTGTCCGCGTAGCCGGCCGCTTCGGGATCGTGCGTGACCATCAGGATGGTCTTCTTCAACTCGCGGTTGAGGCGCTGCAGCAAGGAGAGG
>SXPK01000067.1 GCA_005776365.1 Planctomycetia bacterium | reverse complement strand
TTCTTCTTGGGGAGGACGAGGAGGAAGCCGTCGACGTAGCGCATGGGTTTGCGGAAAAGAGTCGATGATCGCGCACATCAAACCGCCAATGCGGTTCGTGCGCCTCAGAACCACTCGGGCGAGGCCTCGGGCGGCAATCCCATCGCCTGCATGATCAGCGACGAGATGTACTCGGGGTCGATCGAGAACTCCTTCAGAGTTTCGTAGCAGGAGCCGGCCTTGACCGACATCAGTGCGAGCGCGAGGTGCTCGGGCTGAACGACTTTGCTGCCGAGGTCCTTCGCGGCATCGCGCGAACGCACGAAAACCGTGTTCACGTGGCGGTTGAACGGCCCATTCGGAACTTGCGGCTCCCGTGGCAGCGACTTCACGTAGCCCGAGAACATGTCCGGGTCGACGTTGAGATCTTGGAAGATGTGGTGCAGGCACACACTCTTGTCCACGGTCAAGCCGTAGATGATGTGGCCGGTCGCGACCGACTCGTCGCCGAGCTGCTTGGCGAGCTCTTCGGCCTGTTTCACCGCCGCGAGCGTCTTTGGTGCGAAGTCCTCGAACATCGGGGGGAAGAATCTAGCGACGGCCCTGCCGACGGCCAACCACTGGGATGGATTCCTGCGCATCGCGAGGCGAAAGCGCCAGGAAATCGCCGCGGCCGGGGCGTCGCGGAGGACGTGCCCTGCCTTGCAGAGCATCGCAACGACACTCCGAAAACGACGCGGCCCGCGCCGACCGGAAGGTCTGCGCGGGCCGCGCGTTCTGGCAGACCTGTGTCCGCCAGATGGATCAGCAAATCACAGGCTGCCCATCACGCAGGAGACGGCGCCCGACGAAATGATGCCCGCGGCGTTCGCCGTGGCGTCGAGAGCAATCGCTTGCGAGAAGAACGACTGGCCGACGAAGAACGGATCGTTCGGAATCGAAACGATCGTCGCTGCCGTCGGGCCGCCGATTTGGAAGTTGCTGAGAACTTCCGGGAGCGTGATGTAGGCGCGGCAGTTCGGGGCGCCGATCACGCCGAGATCCAGGCCGGGGTTGACCTGGCCGAGGCTCAGGACATAGAGCGAGAACGCGGCCGAAGCCGGAATCTCGCTGGTCGTGAAGGTCATGCTCGTGTTGATGATCGGACGCTGCGTCGTGGCGAGCTTGAGCGCCTTGGCTTCCGTGCGGCTCGAAACCGTGCCGGCCGTCAGATCGCTGCTGCCCGGGTTGTTCGCGCCGCTGCCGCGCGAGAAGCCCGTGAGGGCCACACCGGCGTTGCTGCTGCTGTCGTTGGCGAGCGTCTGGTAGATGAGCTCGACCGTGTCATTCGTGCCGTTGTCCGTCAGCTTGATCTGAAACGTCGACGTGGGAGGGGGCACCGCGATCGAACCGAAGCACGGGACGTTGAGCCACGTGATGTAGTAGACGCTCGCGTTGCGCGCATCCGGGTGCACGAAGACGTTGGCGACGTTGGCCACGCCATCGGGCAGGAGGTCCTGCATCGAGGCGACGATGCGCGTGCTCGGCAGGCCGAGCATCACGGCGGCACTGCCGCCGATGGTGGTGCCAACGGTGCCAGCAAGGCCGATGCTGCCGTTGCTGTCGACGACGATGCCGGTGGTGGAGCCGCCCGGGAAATCGAACGTAAAGGGCAAGGTCTGGATCGCGGAAACGACGTCGTCGCTGAGCGCGAGGCCGGGCGTGGTCGGCAGGGTTACCGCCGTTCCGGTCGAGGTCACCGAGTCGTAGCCGCCCAGCGCGTTCTTCGTCAGGGTGACCTTCTGGCCGCTCAGGTCGTTCGCGCTGCCGGCGAACTGCTCGTAGAGCGACACCGCGACGTCGTAGCAACCGGTGCCGTAGCTGCCTTTGGTTGCGGCGCCCGGGACGTCCGTGTAGCCAAACTTAGCAACCGGGCAGAATGCGCTCACCGTGCCCGTCAAGGCGACCGTCGAGCCAACCGAACGTACCGAGTTGCAGCCGTGCGCGGCGGCCGAGAAGCCCGTGCTCGTGGTCGTGCCCGTAAGCGGTGCTGGCGCAACCAAGATGACGATCTCCATCAACAGGTCCTGGCCTGCCTCAGGCGAATAGGTGAACGGCGTGCTCAGCGGGATGCTGATGAAGTAGTCGTTCGGGGTGGTGCCGGTTGCACCGACCGTCGTGACCGGGCCGGCGTAGTTGGGCGTGCCGAGCGGAGCCGATTGGTTGGCCGTAAAGGTCGTCGAGGGCGTGAGGTAGTCCACGGCTGCGTTTTGCAGGTGGATCTCGACGCTCGAATAGACGATGCCGGCAACGTTCAAGATCCCGCCCGCCGCGCGGAAGTTAACGCTGTTGATGACGATCGGCTGGCCGACGTTCTGATTGACAAAGTTTGACGAGTCGTAGAAGCACTGGACGCGGTTGATGCCTGCGCGCCAGACGTTGCCAGTCGTGCCGCCTTCGGCATTGGCGAAGATCGACGGAACGGTGACTTGCTGCGCCGCGAGCGATGCCACGCAGAGGGCGGCCGCGGTTGTGATTGCGAACTTGTGCATGAGGGATCCTGGTAGGATTGGAGATCGAAGAAACGGGAGAAGACCGCGATCGCAACTCGCGTCGGGCCGGATGGGAAAACCTAACGCGCTTCAGCCCCTTGGGAAGTGCCTCACCATCGCGAATGAATGTCACGCGGTGGACCGAAGCACCACGACACGACGCGCCGCATCAAGCCACCGCCGCGCCGAATCGGGCAATTTGGCCGCATGTCCGCTAGGACCGAAGCCTCTGCTTCACATGCCGTTGCCGCCCCTACATCCACGCTTGCAGGCCCGAACTGATGCGTCCGGGCGTAGCTGAAAACATTCTGTGACATCGGCGTGAAACACACCGCAACGCGGCGTCAGGGGTCGGGTGAGGTCGCGCCGATTTCGTCTGACAAGGGACCTCAGCCCCGCGGCTTCGCGTCGCGCAACTTGATGCGCAAGTCGCGGCGTTCGCGCGCTTCCTGATAGCGACGCTTTTCGTCGGCCGTCTTCGCCACGATCGGCGCTACCTCGCGTGGTTTGCGGGTATCGGGATCGAGCGAAACGAATGTGAGGTAGGCGGAGACGACGTGCTTGCGTTCGCCTGTTGCGCGATCCTCCTGCCAGACCTTCACGCCGACCTCCATCGAAGTGCGGCCCGCAAAGTTGACCGACGCGCGCGCAACCACAACACCGCCAACGGGCACCGGGTTGACGAAGTCGATCTTGTCAACGCTCGCGGTGACGACGGGTGTCCGCGCATGCCTGCCCGCTGCGACCGCGGCGCAGATGTCGACCCAGTGCATGATGCGCCCGCCCATCACGTTGCCGAGCGGATTCGCGTCGGTCGGAAAGACGATTTCCGTCATCTCGACTTTCGAGTCGGCAACGGCGCGGCCGCGCAGCGAGGACACGAAGGGCTTGGGGTGCTTCTTGCTCATGGAATGATTGGTCTGCGCGCTCAGCGTGGCGGCGTCGTGGGGGCGAGATCAGCAACGGCGACCTGCTCGAGCTGAAGCGAAGAGGCAGCGCCGAGAACCTGTGCGACTCCCTGCGCCATGGGCCAAACACCCAGATCCTCCTCGTCGTCGCGGAACGGCACTCGGCGGCTGAAGCGACCCTGTTCTGAGGCGTGGCCAGCCCACGAGCCATCGCGCGTCTCGATGCGCCAGAAGCGCATCGGGCCCTGCGGATCACGGATCTCCAGCAGGCGCACGATGCCAACGACGCCTGTGGCCGTGCGTGCCTCGTAGCGCGCGATCTCCGCGACTGCACGCGGAGCCAGGTCGTGCACCTTGGGCACGTCGTGCGTGCTTCTGCAGGCCGAAAAGATCGCTGCCGACAGGCACGCGGCGAGTGCGACGCGGGTCAAGAACATGGTGATCGTTCTAGAAGTGGCTTCACAACAAGTAGGCCTGCGGGGCCGAGCAACGATGACCGACGGCAAGCAGTGAGTTCGTAGCGGAATCTTTGGATTCCGAGGAGGACTCAAGACGCCGCCATCGGGCTTGGGGGCCGGCTGCAACTGCCGAGGTGTTGCGAAACAACTTCTAGGTTCCGGCAATAGCCACGGCAAGCACGCGACGGACTCACCGACGTTGTGGCGCGAGATGCGGCGGCTTTGCAGAATGCTCAGCCCAACCGCCCGGACCGCCGGGCCACAAAACCGCATGACTTTGATGAAGGGCATTCAACTGACCGCCCCCGGTCAGTTCCGCCTCCGCCGCGACCTTCCCCTCCCCGAACCCGGGCTGGGCGAAGTCCGCATCCGTGTCGTCGCCTCCGGCATCTGCGGCACCGACGTGCACATCTGCTCTGGTGATCCGTCGATGAATGGCATCATCGCGCCGCCGGTCGTGCTCGGACACGAGTTCTGCGGCCACGTCGACAAGCTCGGCCCGGGCGTCGACGGCAACAAGACTCCGCTCGGCAGCTACGTCAGCGCGGAGATGCACGAGGTTTGCGGCGTCTGCCCGGCCTGCCGCGACGGCGCCCACCATGCTTGCCAGACAACCAAGATCCGCGGCATCAATCTCGATGGCGCCTTCGCCGAGTTCGTCTGCGTGTCGGCGAGCAACGTCGTGCAGTTGCCGGCAAAGCTGCCGGTGCAGGTCGGCGCAATCCTCGACCCACTGGGCAACGCCGTGCACACGACCCTGAAGACGCCGATCAAGGACCGCACGGTGGCAATCGTCGGCTACGGCCCGATTGGCGCGATGTGCGGCGAGGTCGCGAGCTTCGTCGGCGCCAAGCACATCTTCTTGATCGACGTCGCGGATCGCGCTCTCGAGCGCGCCCGCCACTGGGCCAAGCTGCGCGGACTGGGCGACAAGGTCACGGTGGTCGACGCGCGAACGCCCAACCCGGTCGACCAGGTAGTCTCCGCAACGAAGGGCGGCGTCGATGTGGCGCTCGAGATCAGCGGCCACCCGATCGGCATCAACAACGCGATCGCGATGACGCGCGCTGCCGGCCACGTCGTCCACCTGGGCCTGCCAAAGGCCGACAACGTCACGATCGAGCGCTTCAGCAAGAACTTCATTTTCAAAGGCCTGACGCTGCACGCAGTGATCGGCCGCGAGATGTTCCGCACGTGGGAACAAATGCTCGACTTGATCCAGCGAGGCATGGACGTGCACGACCTCGTTTCGGCCGAGATGGGTCTCGACGATTTCGGCACGGGCCTCGATCGCTTCGGCCAGGGCCTCGAATCCAAGGTCGTCCTCTACCCCAACGGCAAGCCGCACTGACCTTTCTTCTGCTACCGCGACGATGTTCGAACACGACCAGCAACGATTTCGCCAAGAGCTCGACGGCATCCGCGAGCAAGGCCTGTGGAAAGAAGAACGGGTCCTGCAGAGCGCGCAAGGCGCGAAGATCCGCGTCAACGGCAAAGAAGTCCTCTGCTTCTGCGCCAACAACTACCTCGGCCTCGCCAATGACGAGACGCTGCGCACGGCGGCAAAACACGCGATCGACACGCACGGGCTAGGCCTCGCGAGCGTGCGCTTCATCTGCGGCACGCAGGACCTGCACAAGTCGCTCGAGCAGAAGGTCAGCTCGTTCTTCGGCAGCGAGGACACGATC
>SXPK01000066.1 GCA_005776365.1 Planctomycetia bacterium | reverse complement strand
GACTGGGACGCAGTCGACAAGGAGATGGTCCTTGCCCTGGAAAAGTGGAAGGGCAGCAAGGACCTCGAGCAGATGGCGACCTTTTATCGCGCGATCGTTCTGATCGAGAGCAAGCAGGACTTCGCCGCCGCGCTCAAGCTCGTCGATGCCGCGCGTGAGCTGGCGCCGGACACCGAGATGGGCAAGCGCTTGGTCGAGATCAAGAAGAACATCGAGCGCATCCAAAAGCAGAAGGAGCAGGAGGATGGCGGCAAGGAAGAAGACAAGGACGGCGGCAAGGACGGCGGCGTCTGAGTCGCGGACGGACTCCTGCTCGCATCGCACGCGGGGCATGGGCGCACGGCGCTCGTGCCCCGCGTCGTTTCCGGCGCGCGCGTTTCTTGTGTAGCCTGCGCAGCGATGACGTCCATGCGCTGCGTCGTCGTGCGAGAGCACGGCGGGTTCGACAAGCTGCGGCTCGAGGAGCGGCCGATTCCCACTCCGGGTCCGGGGCAAGTCCGCGTGAAGCTCGCGGCGATCGGGCTCAATCACCTCGACACTTGGGTGCGCCGCGGTGTGCCGGGGCACACGTTCTCGCTGCCGCAAGTGCCGAGCAGCGACGGCTGCGGCGTGGTTGACGCAATCGGCCATGGCGTGAGCAACTGCAAGGAAGGCGATGCCGTCGTCGTGCTGCCTGGCGTTTCTTGCGGTGTCTGCGAGGCGTGCCAACTCGGGCAGGACAATCTCTGCCGTTCCTTCCACATCCTCGGCGAGAGTTGCGACGGGCTGTGCGCGGAGTTTGCGGTCGTGCCCGCGGCCAACGTCGCGAACAAGCCTCGCCTGCTGTCGGCGGAAGAAGGCGCCAGCATCTGCCTCGTGTTCCAGACCGCGTGGAACATGCTCATTCGCCGCGCTGCGTTGCGCGCCGGAGAAACCGTGCTCGTGCACGCCGGCCTCTCGGGAGTCGGCAGCGCCGCGGTGCAGATCGCAAATGCGCTCGGCGCTCGCGTGATCGCGACTGCCGGTGGTCCCGAGAAGTGCGCGCGAGTCGCCGCGCTCGGCGCGCATCACGTGATCGACTACAAGGCCAAGGACTTTGCCACCGAGGTTCGTGCCCTGACTGGCAAGGCGGGCGTCGACGTCGTGTTCGAGCACGTTGGTCAGGCGACCTTCGACGCCTCGGTGAAGTGCCTCGCGCGCGGCGGTCGCGTCGTGACCTGTGGCGCGACCACGGGCGGATCCGTGCAGTTGTCGCTGCACCAAGTGTTCTTCAAGAACCTATCGATTCTCGGCAGCACGATGGGACAGAAGGGCGACCTGCGGACGATCTTGAGGATGTTCGATCAGGGCCGCTTCCGCGCCGTGCTCGATCGCGCATTGCCGCTTGCAGAAGTCGGCGAGGCGCATCGCTTGCTCGAGTCACGCGCGGCGATGGGCAAGCTCGTGCTCGTGCCTTGACGCCGGGCTCGATTGCAGCGCGTGGCCGCCGCGCGCGCCCCGGTAGGATCCGCGCCCATGCGGACCCCCGCCCTCTCGCGCTTCGTCTTGCCGCTGCCGTTGGTCCTCTGGTGTGCATCTGCATTCGCGCAACTGCCGAGCCCCTTGCAGTTCCTTGGCCACGAAGTTGGCGCTGACTACAAGCTCTGCAATCACACGAACCTGCTTCGCTACTTCGAAGCCGTCGATGCTGCGAGCGATCGGGTGAAACTCGTCGACATCGGGACGACCAGCTACGGCCGTCGCCTGACGATGGCGGTGATCACGTCGCCGGAGAACCACGCGCGACTCGACGAACTGCGCACGATCTCGACGACGTTGTGCGGGGCTCGCGTCGAGGAAGCAGAGGCCATGGACCTGGTGGAGCAGGGCCGCGCCGTGGTCTGGATCGACGCAGGACTGCACTCGAACGAGTCGATCGCCGGTCAGAACGTGATCGAACTCGTCTGGCAGATGGCATCGCGCAACGACGCCGAAGTCCGTCGCATTCTCGATGAAGTGGTGCTGCTTGCCTGCCCCGTCAATCCCGACGGCATGGAACTGGTCGCCAACGCCTACGCGGCGACAGGCTCGATCGACATTCCGATCCTCTACCAGCGCTTCATCGGCCACGACAACAACCGCGACTTCTACGCCTGCAACATGGAAGAGACGCGCGCAGTCAGCCGCGTGTTCTTCACCGACTGGTGCCCGCAGATTGTCTACAACCATCATCAGTCCGCGCCGCAGGGCACGATCCTGTTCACGCCGCCATTCCGCGATCCGTTCAATTACAGCGCGGATCCGGCTGTGATGCGTGGCATCGACTGGATCGCGGCCTCGATGAACCGACGCTTCGCCAGTGAACGCAAGCCCGGCGTGATCTCGCGCAGCGGCGCGCCGTACTCAGGCTGGTGGAACGGAGGGCTTCGATCGACCTGCTACTTCCACAACATCATCGGGATCTTGACCGAGGCGTTCGGGCATCCCGACCCGACGCGCATCGTGCAGTCGGTCGATCGGCGGTTGTCGTCGGGCGACTACCCGGATCCGGTGGCGACGCAGGTGTGGCACGCGCGACAGACCGTCGAGTATCTGCAGACCGCCAACTTCGCCATCCTCGATCACGCGGCGCGATACCGCCGTGAGTTGCTGCGCGACATCTGGCGCATGGGCCGCAACTCGATCGAGCGCGGATCGCGCGACCATTGGACTCCGACGCCGGCGCTCGTCGCGCTCAGCAAGCAGAAGACCGAGGCAAAGGAAGACGGCGATGCGGTGTTCTTCGATCCGATGCTGCGCGACCCGCGGGCGTGGGTGCTGCCGCTGGACCAGCGCGACGGCGCCGCGGTGTATCGAATGGCGCAGGCGCTGCAGCGTTCGGGCGTCGACGTGCATGTCGCGGACGCACCGGTCGTCGTCGAAGGGCGAACTGCACCGAAGGGCTCGCTCGTGGTGTTCGCGGCGCAGGCGTTCCGGCCGCACGTGCGCGACCTGTTTGAGCCGCAGCACCATCCCGATGACTTCAGGGATGGCAAGCCCGTGCCGCCCTACGACTCCGCAGGCTGGACGCTTTCGATGCAGATGGGAGTCGAAGTCCTGCGCGCGCGCGACGCGCCCCTTGGGAAGTTCACGTTGCTGCCTTCGCTTGCGCGGCGCGCGGACGCGGCGGTCATGGACGCGGCGGTGGGCTGGCGGCTCGATCCGGCGGACACGCACGTAGCACTCGTTTGCAATCGTCTGCTGCGACGCGGCGTCGTGGTGGAGCGAATGCTCGACGGATCGTGGTTCGTCGCGTCGGCGCAGCAAGACGCGAAGGCATCGCTTGCAGCAGGCGTCGCCGACACCGGCGTGCGCGCAGAACCGCTGGCGTCCGTCACCGAGGAGGCCAAACCCGTGCAACGCGCGCCGCGCATCGGACTGTTCGACGTGTGGGGCGGCAACATGCCGACGGGGTGGAACGAGTGGCTCCTGCGCGAGTTCGAGTTTCCGTATCAAACGGTGTTCGGCGACCGCATCGCGCGCGGTGACCTTCGGGCCGACTTCGACGCGCTGATCTTCCACGTCGGCCTGCCGGGGGGTCGCGATCTGTCGAACGCCAAGCCGCCGACGCTGCCGGAAAACCTCGAGAAGTTGCAGAAGGCGCTGCCGACGTACGAGGACTGGAGCACGCTGCAGTCGCGTGCGACGAAGCTCACTGGCGACATGACATGGCCTGCGCTGCGCGAGTTCGTCGAGCGCGGCGGGTCGTTGCTGGTGTTCGGCTCAGAGTGCGAGAAGGTCGTGCGCCAGTTCCGCCTGCCGATCACGGTGGGCACATGGATCGACGATGCGGACGCCGAAGGGGGCCGCCGCCGCGCACGCAACGAGGAGTTCTATGTCCCGGGCTCGCTGTTGCATGTCGAGGTCGATGCATCGCATCCATTCGCCACGGGCAGCGCCGAGCGCCTTGTCGCGATGTTCACGCGTTCTAGCGTCGTGCTGCAGCCGAACGGCGAAGGCGTCGAGGTGGTCGCGCGCTACCGCGACTCCGATGCGCTCGCATCGGGTTGGGCCGTTGGCTTGCAGCACCTCGCAGGTCGCGCAGCGATCGCGCGGGTGAAAGTGAACGATGGCTGCATCGTTCTTTTTGGGGCCGACGCGACGTATCGGGGCCAGCCGCTCACGACGATCCGCTTGGTGTGGAACGCATTGTTCGCTGCTTCGCGTTAGCGCGCCGAGGCAGAGTCCAACGGCGCGCTACGACACAGTCGTACGCACTGTCGCTTATTGAGCCAGGCTGGGCGCACCTAGCTCTCGTTCGCAGTGCGTTCTTGCAGGCTTTGCAAGAACATGGAATGGATTGCAGCCGATAGTCCTGGGCCGAGACCTTCGCGCGGACTGAGTTGCCGATATCTGCTCCGACATCGGCGCAGCGTGGCGACAGAACGGCTGACCTGCATGGTCAACTGCGCTGCGTTGCCTGCCGATCAAAGGCTCTCACTTGTCCTGGCTCACATGGATCACACCTGCAGTCGTCATCGCGATCGGCATCGCGGCGCTGCTGCGTCGTCGCGCCGTGCTCGCCGACTACTCGCGTGTGCTCGCAGAGCGCGTCAAGGCGAAGGCGCAAGGGAGCCATGAGGCGCGTCTGCTGCATCCACAGATCGACTTGCAGAAGTGCATCGGTTGCGGCGGCTGCATTCGCGCCTGTCCTGAAAGCGGCGTGCTCGAACTCGCCTTCGGTCAGGCGGTCGTGGTGCATGGCGCACGCTGCGTGGGTCATGGTCGATGCGCGGATGCTTGTCCGACTGGCGCGATCGCGCTGACGCTCGGCGATCTCAGCCAACGCAAGGACCTGCCGGCGATCGACGAGAAGCACGAGGCGGTCACGGTGCCTGGGCTGTTCCTCGCTGGCGAGATCACCGGCTTCTCGCTCGTTCGCACCGCGGTCACGCATGGAGCGCTCGTGGCCGCGGAGGTCGCCAAGCGCGTCAAGGCAGAGCCTGCACCGCAGATGGTCGTGGCGCCGCGGCGTCACCTCGTCGGCGTCCTCGCCAGCGTCGAGGGATCGGAAGACGAGTCGGAGTCGCAGTCCGCTTCGCCGCGCCCGCCACTCGACCTTCTGATCGTGGGCCTCGGTCCGGCTGGATTGTCCTGTGCGCTGGCGGCCAAGAAGCACGGCCTTCGGTTCGCTTGCCTCGAGCAAGCCGAAACCATCGGCGGCACGGTTGCGGCCTACCCGCGCAAGAAGCTGGTCATGACGCAGCCGATGGAACTGCCTCTGCACGGCAAGCTCAATCGACTCGAGTATCTGAAGGAAGAGCTGGTCGAACTCTGGCAGAGCTTGGCACAGCGCCATCGCCTGCCGGTCAAGACGGGCGTCCAGGTCTCGGCAGTGAAGCGTGGTGACGACGGCGTGTTCGCGGTCGAGACCAACCTCGGCGTCGTCCGTGCGCGGCACGTTGTGCTCGCGGTCGGCCGTCGTGGCTCCCCACAGAAGCTCGAGGTTCCTGGCGAGGAACTGCAGAAGGTCGCCTACTCGTTGCTCGACGCCGAGAGCTACGAGCATCGGAAGATCCTCGTCGTCGGCGGCGGCGACAGCGCGATCGAAGCTGCGATCGCGCTCGGCGAGCAGCCTGGCAATGTCGTGACGCTCAGCTACCGCAAGCCATCGTTCTCGCGGATCAAGTCGCGCAACGAGGTTCGCATCCAAGAAGCGATCCGCGACGGCAAAGTCACAGTCCTGTTCGAGAGCAGCGTGGCGCGCATCGAACCGGACTCGGTCGTGCTCAACTGCAAGGACGGCGCGGTCGAAACCGAGCGCACGATCGAGAACGACGAAGTCTTCATCTTCGCTGGCGGCAAGCCGCCGTTTCCCTTGCTCGAGGCCGCGGGAATCTCATTCGACCCCGAGCTGCGACCGCGCGAGGCTCTCGTGCTCGACCGCGGCACCGGCTTGCTCTCTGCGATGATCGCGACGCTCATCGGTTGCATCGGCCTGCTCGTCGCTCGCGTCGCGTGGAGTCGCTACTACGACCTGCCGATCGCCGACCGCGACATCTCCGACTGGCATGCCGTGCTGCGGCCGCAAGGTGCGTTTGGGCTGCTGGCAGGGATCTGCGCCGCCGGGCTCTTCCTCGTCAACCTGCTGTATCTCGCGCGCCGATCGCCGCGCTTTGGTCGCTACCTCCCGGGCAGCCTGAAGGCCTGGATGTCGATGCATGTCGCGACGGGCTTCCTCGCGCTGCTGTTCGGTTGCCTGCACAGTGCCTTCCACGTGCGCGATGCGGTCGCGGGCCATGCGCTCATCGTGATGGCGATCGTGGTGACGACGGGCGCGATCGGCCGCTGGTTCTATTCGTTCGTGCCCAAGGCGCAGAGCGGACGACAGGCCGACCTCGAAGAACTCGGGACGCGCGTCGCGGCGATGGCCGGCGAGTGGGATGAAGTGGGGCGTGGGTTTGGCAAGCGGGTGCGAGCGCAGGTCGAGAGCCTTGTGCAGGCCGAGCACTTCGGCAAGAACCTGGTCGATCGCATTCTCACGCTCGTGCTCGGTCAGATCCGTCTGCTGCGGCTGCTCGGCAGGATCGAGAACGAGGGCGCGGCGCAGGGCGTCGCGGCCGGCGACGTGCAGCGTGCTCTCGTGCTTGCGCGCAAGGCGCACCGACTTGCGTTGCAAGTCACGCACTTCGAGGAAGTCAGAGGGATCCTCTCGTCGTGGCGGTGGATGCACCGCTGGCTCGCGATCGTCCTCGCGATGTTGGTCGCTGGTCATGTCTTCACCGCGCTTCTGTTCGGAGGCGTCGACTTCGGAGTCTTGCGGCTCCTGGGAGGCGATCGATGAACTTCAAGCGGTGGTTCTTGCCCGCGGCGTCGATTGCGGCGGTGATCGCGTTTGCGATGTGGGAGGTGTCGAGCTCCCGCACCAGCCCGGGCCCGCTCCATCCGGCGCACCACGAACTGGAGGGATTCTTTGGCGCCGATTGTTCGAGTTGCCATCGGGCAGGCGAAGGCATCGACCACGAAGGCTGCATCGTCTGCCACGAAGCGATCGGCTCGCAGCGCGACAAGAAGCGCGGCTTGCACGGCAGCCTGCCCGCCACTCAGTTCGCGGATTGCAGCCAATGCCATACGGAACACATGGGCGAACGCGCGCCGTTGATCACGGCGCAGGCCTTCCTCTACGCCGGCGTCAAACAGCGCGACGCCTACGACCATCGGCATGTGCAGGGCTATGCGCTGATGGGCGCCCATGCCGCGCTCGCCTGCGCACGCTGCCATGTCGGCGCCGACGCCTTGCAGCCGCCGAAGGGCGGTCGCTTCCTCGGACTGCAGCAAGGCTGCACGTCCTGCCACGAAGATGCGCACCGGACCCTGTTTGGCCAGGATTGCGAGTCGTGCCACGGTCAGTCGCAGTCCTTCAAGGCGGCCCCGGGCTTTGACCATGGGGTCTTCCCCTTGGTCGGTGCTCACTCGCGGGTCGCGTGCGTCGACTGCCACAAAGAAGGCACGGACCGTTCGACGGCCTCGCTCACCAAGCAGAAGCTGAAGGCGCGCAAGTGCGCCGATTGTCATCAAGACCCGCACCATGCGAGCAACGGAGTTGCTGCCAAGGCGATGCTGCTCGACGACACCGCGGATTGCGCGCGGTGCCATGCTTCGACGAAGTGGGCCGATGCGCGAGTGACGCCGCAGAAGCACGCTGAGTTCGGCTTCCCCTTGCGTGGCGGGCATGCCAAGGCCGAGTGCAAGAAGTGCCACGGCGACGGCGAACACGAATCGAAGCACAAGGGCGCGACGCAAGAGCTCAACGCATGTGCAGGTTGCCACGACAGCCCGCATCAGAAGGTCTTCCTCGACGTCACCATCGCGGCTGGCAAAGGCGACAAGAATGGTTGTGCTGGCTGCCACGTCGACGAGCACCTGAGCTTCCGCAACGCGACGACGACCGTCGCCCAGCACTCGGCAACGGGCTTTGCCCTCACCATCCCGCACGACAAGGTCGAATGCGCGAAGTGCCATGCTGGCGAGACCTTCGCCGCGCGTTATCCGGGCCGGGGCCAGAAGGACTGCCGCGCCTGCCACGCCGACACGCACAAGGGCCAGTTCGACCACGAGCCACGTTACGCGCAGTGCACCGCGTGCCACGACGCAACGACGTTCCATCCGACCAACTTCGGCGCGGCGATGCACACCAAGACGCGCTTCCCGTTGACGGGCGCGCACGATGCGGTGGCCTGCGTGCGCTGCCACGACGACGTCAAAGAAGACGTGCGCGGCTTCCACGGCACCTCGCAGAAGTGCGGCGACTGCCACGAGGACGTGCACAAGGGCGCCTTCGACGTTGCCGGCAAGCCAGCGCAAGTGCACGGCAAGGAGGGATGCGAGCGTTGCCACGACACTTCCGCGTTCCAGCCAGTGCGGTCGGCGAACTTCGACCATGGGCTCTGGACCGGCTACCGCATCGACGGTGCGCATGCGAAAGTCGACTGCGCCAAGTGCCATCCGCTCACTGGCGACACTGCGCACAAGCGACTTGGCAAGGCCGCAGGCAAGAACTGCTCGGACTGTCATCGCGACCAGCACCAGGGACAGTTCGCGAACGGCAAGGCGACCGATTGTGCGCGTTGCCACGGCGTCGAGGACTTCCATGTGCTGCGCTTCGACCACGATCGCGACAGCCGATTCCGCCTCGACGCGCAACATGCGCTGCTCGAGTGCTCGAAGTGCCATTCGAGCTACCAGACCCCCTTCGGCCCCGTCGTTCGCTACAAGCCGCTCGGAGTCGAGTGTGGCGATTGCCACAAGCTCGGAGCCGTCGGCAGGGGGAAGGGATGAACGTGCCGCGCGTCTCGCTGTTTGCGTTGATGTCGTCGCTGGCTCCACTCGCCACGGCGCAGCAGCAAGGCACGATTGTCTTGCAGGCGCACGTCACCAGCGCATCGGGTCGCTTCGTCTACCTGGATGTCGGACGTGACGCGGGGGTCGCCCCGGGTCAGACCGTGCGATTGTTCGTCCCTGGCGCGGTGGAGATCCAGGCGATGGTGCGCGCCGTGAGCGCGACGTCGTCGCGCGCGGAGTTGCCTCTTGGCATCGCCAGTCCGCCGATCGGCAGCCGCGGAGAGATCGAGATCCAAAAGCCCAGGCCCGCATCGCCGTCGCAACCGCCATCGTCGGGCGGATCGTCATCGACGAGCGTGACGAAGCGGCCCGTGCCTGCGCACCCGCCGTGGAAGCGGACGCTCGATCCTCGCGATCCAAACCAACCGCTGCTGGTGCCGACCTTCGGTCAGCGCCCGGACGAGCGGCCGGTGACCTGGGATGGCCGCACCTTCCTCAACACGCAATGGTCGAGCGATGACGGCGGCGCGCGCAACAACGAGTTCTGGCTGATGCGTGCCGGCGTTGCTGGCGAGGCCAACAACCTGATGGGCTACGGCGAACGCACCCGGTTTGCCGGAGAGTTCGATGATCGCAGCGCGAACGTCGACGGCAGCGGTGACACGGACAGCGCGCAAGCGCGCGTCGACCAGTTGTCGACGCAGTTCGGCACCGAGAAGTGGTCGCCCTACGGCGCCGAAGCCGGCCGCTTCTTCTCGCAGCATCTGCCCGAGATCGGCCTCGTCGATGGCGTCGAGGGCGTCGCGCGCTACCAAAACGGATTCCGTGCCGGCGCGGGCGTTGGCTCCTATCCGCTGCCGTTCCCCAACCGCGACACTGGCGCGGACCTCGGCGTGCATGCCTTCGCCGACTATGTCAGCGACGAGCAGCGCACCTTTGCCGCCGCGGCAGGCTTTCAGAAGACCTGGCACGAGGGCGCGCCGGACCGCGACATGATGTTGCTGCGGGTCGAGCATCGACCAGGCGGCGGAGTGTCATTCTTCGGCAGCGCCAAGATCGACCTCTACACGAGCGGCGACACGCGGAAGGGCGCCGGCGTCGGGCTGACCGAACTGCTCGCGCAAGCGCGCTACGACGTGACCGCCTACGGCGTAGGTCTGCAGGCGTCGCACTTCGAGTGGCCGGACTTGAAGCGAGCCGAGTATGTCGTGCTGCCCGACTCACTGGTTCGGAACGGCAAGCTCGACCGTCTGTCGCTCAGTGGTTGGACTCGCGTGCACGAGGATGTGCGCCTGACCGCGCGCGTCGACCAATGGGCTGACGACGACGAATCAGGCACCGCTTGGGAACTCGGGACCGACTGGAATGGCGCGCTTGGCGACAGCTCGTCCATCACAGCGCAGGTGTTTCAATCGAACGGCGCTGCGCAGTCCGGCCCTGGCTTCCGGCTACTCGCGCGCAAGACGATCGGCGACGTTTGGCTGAACGCCGGCTATCGCTGGTACGGCTACGACGTCGAAGGACTGATCACGGGCCCCGAATCCTACGTGCGTCAGTCGTTCGAGTTCGGCGCCGCGTGGATGATCGGCGACATGGATCTCAACGTGCAGGTCGAACGATGGTTCGGTGACCAGGAGGATGCGTATGCGATCTCGCTCTATGCACAGTGGAGGTTCTGAGATGGACGCGATCAAGCAGACTGATCTGCGAGAATCCGGGAACGGTCGCCACCGCGGCCGGGTTGCGAAGGCATTGGCGTGCTTCGCGTTCTTCGCGTGGGTCGCTTGCGACAGCTTCGTGCCGGTGCAGGGCTGGGACGAGAAGCTCGGCCCGGTCATCCCGCACGATTCATTCCCCGCGGACTGCGCGCTGTGCCACCGCGGCAGCGATTGGCACACGCTGAAGGACGACTTCGCGTTCGACCATGCGAAGCAGACCGGCGTGACCTTGAACGGCGCGCACGCTGACGCAGCGTGCTTGCTCTGCCACAACGACCGCGGCCCGGTTGCGCAGTATGCGAACCAGGGCTGCGCCGGATGCCACGCGGACCCGCATCGCGGGCAGATGGGACGCAACTGCACAGACTGCCACGACGAGAAGACGTGGCGACCCAACGAGATGATCCAGCGGCACGATCGCACGCGCTTGCCCTTGGTGGGCGCGCACGCCGCGACGGCGTGCTTCCGTTGTCATCCGGGTGCGCAGGTTGGCAACTTCGCAGGCGCCGACTCGCGCTGCGAGGGCTGCCATGCTGGGCAGTATTCGCGCTCGAGCTACGACCACGTGTCGGCGGGATTCACCACGGATTGCGATCGTTGCCACCGACCGACCAACTGGAAGCCGGCGCTCGTCGAGCATCCGGCGACGTTCCCGTTGACCTTCGGGCACGCCAACCGTCTCTGCACGGAGTGCCATACACCGCCGAACTACGCGGGTCTGAGCACGACGTGCTCGTCGTGCCACCTCGATGACTACAGCGCGACCACGAGTCCGCCGCATGCCGCGGCCAACTTCTCGACCGACTGCACGCAGTGCCACAACACGCGCGGCTGGACGGGCGCGAACTTCCAGCACTCGCCGAACTTCCCGCTGACCAACGGCCATGCCGGTCGCGCTTGCTCAGCGTGCCACTCGGGCGGTGTCTACGTCGGGCTGAGCACCGCCTGTTCGTCGTGCCACCTCGATACCTACCAGGCAACGCGCAATCCCAACCACGCGAGCTACGGCATCCCGACCACGTGCGAGCAGTGTCACAACACTGTGCGTTGGGGCGACGGCTCGTTCACGCATGCGTTCCCGATCACGTCGGGCGCGCACGCGAACACCTCGTGCAATGACTGCCACACCGGCGGCGTCGGCACCGCGTTCAGTTGCACGCACTGCCATCAGCACAGCCAGTCGTCGATGAACAGTCAGCACAACGGCGTTGGCGGCTACCAGTGGCTCAGCTCGCGTTGCTACCAGTGCCATCCCAACGGTCGCGGCTGAGCTGACGCGCTCGATCCGCCGTGGTCGCGCGCTCTTGCGAAAGAGCGAGGTCGAGGCGCTGTGTCCGCGGTGCTACGCCGGGCTCCTGGATCGCCGCGGCTTGCAGGGCCGCGCCGCGCCTGCGGCGGCAGCGGCCACTGCGGCAACCGCCTCAGGCCTGCGCCATCAGTTGCGCGATCTGCTTTGCGAATGCCGCGGGATCGGAAGGAAGCACGCCCTCTGCGAGCAGCGCCTGGTCGTGCAACAGCGCGGTCCACTGCGCGAACTTCGCTTCGTCGCCATCGGCCATGCCCTTGAGCTTCTGCACGACGGGGTGGGTCGGATTGATCTCGAGGATGCGCTTCTGTTCCGGCATCTCGTGGCCTGCGTCGCGGAGGATGCGCTCCATGTGCGCGCTCATGCCGTGCTCATCGCTGACGAGGCACGCGGGTGAGTCGGTAAGGCGGTGCGTGACGCGCACTTCTTTGACCTTCTCGTCGAGCGTCTTGTGCATGCGCGAGATCACCGCGGCGAGGTCCTTCTGCTGCTGCTCCTTGTCCTTCGTCTCCTCGTCGGACTCCGGCAGGTCGAGCGCGCCCTTGGCCGCAGACACGAGCGCCGTGCCGTCGAACTCGCGCATCGTGTCGACGACCCACTCGTCGATGGGATCGACCAGATACATCACTTCGCGGCCGTGCTTCTTGAGTGCCTCGATGTGCGGGCTGCTCATCGCTGCCGACAGGCTGTCGGCGGTCACGTAGTAGATCGCCTTCTGGCCCTCTGGCATGCGGGACTTGTAGGCCGCAAAGCCCGTCAACCCCTCGCCGTGGGTGCTGCGATAGCGCAGCAAGCCAGCGAGCTGCTCGCGCGCCGTGGCATCGTGGTAGACGCCTTCCTTCAGGATCTTGCCGAACTCGTTCCAGAACTGCAGGTAACGGTCCTGCTTCTGCTTCTCGCCGTCCTTCTCGATTTCGATCTCGCCTTCCTTCGCGAGATCCTCGAGCAACGACAGCGACTTGGCGACCACTTGCTTGCGGATGAACCGCGTCGTCGCGTCCTTCTGCAGCACCTCGCGGCTGACGTTGAGCGGCAGGTCTTCGCTGTCGATGACGCCGCGCATGAACCGCAGCCATTCCGGCAGGATCTCCTGCGCGTCGTCCATGATGAACACGCGTTTGACGAACAGTCGAACGCCGCCTTTCTTGCGGTCGACGAGGTCGTGCGGCGCCTTCTCCGGGACGAACAGCAGGCCCGTCAGTTCGTGCGTGCCTTCGACCTTGAAGTGCGTCCATGCGAGCGGGTCGTTCCAGTCGTGGCTCGTGTGCTTGTAGAACTCGACATATTGGTCCTTGGTGATGTCGCTCTTGGCGCGGGTCCAGATGGCGCGCGCCGCGTTGATGGTCTGCCACTCGCGCTTCTGCGACTCGCCTTCGCCGCGCTCGACCTCCATGCGGATCGGCCAGCGCACATAGTCGCTGTACTTGCGGATGACGGAGCGGATCGACCACTCGTCGAGATACTCCTTCGCGTCGTCCTTGAGGCGCAGCACGATGTCCGTGCCGCGACCGTCGCGTTCGCCGGTCTTGACCTCGTAGCCGCCCTTCGCCTCGCTCTGCCAGATCCAACTCTCGTCGCTGCCAGCCTTCTTCGAGCAGACGGTCACCGTGTCCGCGACCAAGAATGCCGAATAGAAGCCGACGCCGAACTGG
>SXPK01000065.1 GCA_005776365.1 Planctomycetia bacterium | reverse complement strand
GCGCGTCGCATTGCGACCTTGCGATCCTCTTGATCGACGCGCGCAAGGGCGTGCTAGAACAGACCCGTCGCCACGCGTTCATCGCCACGCTGCTCGGCATTCAGCACCTGGTCGTCGCAGTCAACAAGATGGACCTCGTTGACTACAGCCGGGAGGCATTCGACCGCATCAAGGCGGAGTTCGGCGCCTTCGCGTCCAAGTTGGATGCGCGCGACGTCCACTTCATCCCCGTCTCAGGCCTGCGCGGCGAAAACGTCGTGCACCGCAGTCCGAACATGCCTTGGTACCAAGGCTCCCCGCTGCTCGACCATCTCGAAAACGTGCACATCGGCAGCGACAAGAACCTCGTCGACCTGCGGATGCCCGTTCAACTCGTGCTGCGCCCCAACCTCGACTACCGGGGGTTCTGCGGCACCATCGCGTCTGGCGTGCTGCGCAAGGGCGATCCCGTCGTTTCGCTGCCGTCGGGCCGCAAGAGCCGGGTGAAGTCGATCGACACGTTCGACGGCTCGCGGGCCGAGGCATGGGCCGGCATGGCAGTGACCGTCACGTTGGAAGACGAGATCGATGCGAGCCGTGGCGACACGCTCGCAAGCCCGAACAACTCGCCGCACGTCGACCACGATGTCGAGGCCATGGTGGTCTGGATGTCGGAAGAACCGATGCAACCCGGCAACCGCTACATCGTCAAGCAGACCACGAACAGCAGCTCTGCAACCGTGACGGACTTGCGCTATCGCATGAACGTCAGCACGCTGCACAAGGAAGAGGCCAGTGCGCTCGGCCTCAACGAAATCGGCCGCATCCGCCTGGAGAGCATGCGGCCAATGCAGTGGGATCCCTACGGCAAGAACCACGCAACCGGCTCGTTCATCCTGATCGACCGCATGACCAACGCAACGGTCGCCGCGGGCATGATCCTCGACCGCACGACTGCGGAGCGCGCAACCGACCGTCGACGGCGCTCCGGTGACGCTGGCACGAATCTGCAGACCCACCATTCGAGCCTGACCGACGCGCAACGCCAAAAGCGGATGCAACAACAGCCGCTGGCGATCTGGTTCACCGGCCTGCCGCGCAGCGGCAAGACCCCGACGGCCTTCGCGCTCGAGCAGGAACTGTTCCGTCGCGGTTACTCGGCCCAAGTGCTTCTCGGCACCAATCTGCGCCAGTCGCTGTCGCGCGATCTCGGCTTCTCCGGTGAGGACCGTTGGGAGCATCAGCGGCGCACCGCAGAAGTGGCCAAGCTCAGCTGCGACGCGGGGCTCGTGGTGATCGGCGCGCTCATCGCGCCGCTGGCGGCCGACCGAGCGCAGGCACGCGCGATCATCGGGGCAGATCGATTCGTCGAGGTCTACTGCGGCGCAACGCTTGAGCAATGCGAGAAGCGCGATCAGACCGGCCTCTACTCAGCCGCACGGCAAGGGCAACTGCGCAACGTGACCGGCATCGACGCGCCATACGAACCGCCTACGTCGCCGGACGTCACGCTGCCGACAGGAACGGAGTCGCCAGAGGCATGCGCCAAGATGCTCTGCGACGTGCTGGAACAGCGCGGGATGCTGAAGCACGCCTGATAGCCCACCGCGACGTCAGCGGATGCCGCTACGCAGCGCCAGCAGCGCCAACGCAAAAGCCACGCACCACGCCGAGAGATCGGCGGGTTGCGCGGCAAAGCGGACATCGCCGCGCTCCTTGGTGGGCTCGATCCGCGAGAGATCCGATTCCGCTGGGTCGATCCCTGCGGTCCTCGGCTTCACGGCACGAGAGCCGGGCTGCGACTGCTCGTAGCATCGAAGCAACAGTTGGGGAAACGCTGCCAACAAGCCGAGGTTGCTGTCCTGGAGCCGAAAGGCGAAGTGGTAGGCCTTGCCGCGCGGACCTTCCGCGATGACCGCAAGCGGCGCCGTCGATCCATCCGGCAACTGCCCCAACACGAGGGACCTTCCACCCGGGAGCGAACCGCGCAAGGCATGAGCGATCTCGAGTTCTGACAAGTCGAGATCGGCCAACACAGGATCAGCGCGATCCCAGTCGACGACGAGCGGCGATGGCCAAGGCTGCGCGCCATCGGCCTTGCGACCGAACGCGAGCACCGGGCCAGGATCACTTGGAAAGGCCCCCTCGCCACCCTCGGCGATCAGGAACCCAACGGGTCGACCCGGAGCCGCATCGACGACAACACCGCCGACTGCCGCCGCCAAGGACCTGCCAGCGGCCGCCGCGAAGCCCAGGCCATCGTCTTCTTCGGCTTGCACCGCGATCGCCGTCTGTGGCAGAGGCGGCACATCGAACTCGTGGGTGTCATCGACTGCCAACACATCACCTTCTAGCTGCAAGCTGACCCGCAACAGGCCACCGACTGGAGCCCGTTGGGCCACGGCATCCACCGGTGTGACGGCGCGAGGTTGCAGTTCGACAGGGATCTCACATGGGGCAAGCAGCGCGCCTTCCAGTCGCAGGAAACCGCGCAAGACGACGTCTGCGTGCGAGACGACTGTTGCCCTGACGCCGATCCGCGCCAAGGGCCACGCGTCATCGACCGCGACCGTCTCCAGTGCTGCATTCGCGGCCGCGCGCCCAACTGGAGACCAGAGTGCGTCGGTCGGAGGAATGCCCGACGGACCCTGCCCATCGCCAACTGCCCACACCACGGTCTGCTTGTCGGCGTGGGCGGCTGCCAGCGAAGCCAGGTCCGCTGGCAGTTGACCAGCAGGCAGGCCAGGATCCGACAGCAAGCGCGCAGCGTCACCGGACCATCGCGACAGCGAGCCGCCGCGAGCAATCACGACTTCGACGTCCACGTGCGATGGGATCCGCGCGGCCTGGTTGCGCACGCGATGGATCGCGGCATCGAACGCCGATTTCTGGTCTTCGCCGAGAGCCGCCGAACTGGCGCTGCCGTCGATCAGGAAAACCACGCGAACCGGCATGTCGTCCGACGAGCTTGCTGGCTCGGCAGCTGCAAGCGCCAAGAACGCGCATGTCAGCATCGCCAACAGCCAGCGCAGCGCGCGGAACCTCGGGGTTTTCCGCCGCGCGCGCTCCAGCGCCGCTCGCCACTGCGCGCCGTGCGCAGTGAACAAGAAACTGCGCGGTCGCGGCGGCTGCGCGAGCCACCACAGCACCAATGCCGCCGGCAGCAACCACAGCAAGCGGTCGGGTGAACTCAGCGACGGAAACTCCACCCAGCCTCCATCCAAGCCGCAGGATCGAACGAGTGCGTCGGCAGGGTCAGCCGTTGCAGCGGGAAGCCGCAACGTGCGAAGGCCTGCTCTTGTTGCCGCTGCAGAGTCTGCAGTTCTCGCTTCATCGCCTGCGCGAGTTCCGCATCGACGCGCACCGGCAGCAGCTTGCCGGTCTCGGGATCGCACAGCATGCGCCATCCAAGAGCATCGATGCCGAAGTCGTCGGGCACTGTCGGTAGCCATCCGGTCACACGCGCGCCCGCGCGCCGCAAGCGATGCAGCGCCCGCTCGGTCGCGGTCGGATCGACGAAATCACTGACCCAGTGCACGCGGCCGGGCGAGCCGCGTTCTGGCAACTCGAGCTCGTCGTGCCCCTCGCGCAAACCCATGGATGCGATGCGTTCGAGCAATAGGCCGATCGCGCGTCGACCCGAGAAACTCGACTCTCCGCCTGCGACCAGCGTCACGGCGTCAAGATGAACGAGCGAGAGGCCGCAGAGCACCGCTGCGAGTCGCGCCGCCGACACAAAGCGCGGGGGTGAACCCACGCCCATGCTGGCGCTGACGTCCAGGATCACGGTCGCGGCGCGCGCCTCTTCTTCGGCGAGCAGCTTCAAGAACAACGAACCCGTGCGCGCATAAGCGTTCCAGTCGATGCGCCGAAGATCGTCGCCTTGGGTGTAAGCGCGATGGCCCTGAAAGGTCCCGCTTTGCTGCAGTGCGTGGTTGCGAGTGCGAAGCGACTGCATGCGCGCGCCTTGAACCTTGCCAGCGAGGCGCAGCAGTTGCTCCAGCATCACACGAAACTCGGACGGAAAGGGCTCCGGCAGATCTGGCAAGCGGGGGTTCACTTGTCTGTCCCCGAAAGCTCGTCGAAGAACGACTTCACGATTGCGCGGTCCCGTTCCGGCACGCGGCGACTCTGCAATGCCTTCTCTGCTGCGCGCAGAAAGCGCTCGCGCGCAGCTTGCGGAGTCGCCAGTTCCTGATCGCCTGCGCCACCAGATGCCCGGCGGCTCGCAGCCGCACCGCCACCTTGCTCGACCCCCACCATCGCCTGATGCGCCATCGCGCGACGGGTTGGCCCGTCGCGGGTGAACTCCGGCACGACGATCTGGGCACTTGGGGGGACGTCAAGGAACGGGGCCGGCGACGGTTGCTGCGGCACCGGGCCTTCCGGTGGTCGGTCAGGCTGTTGCGAAGGCGGCGGCGACGACGTCGGTGGTTCGCCCGGATGCGGCACGGGCTGCCCATTGCCGAGGCTGGCTTCACCAGCGCCGTTGCCCTGCCCGCCATTCTGGGCTTGCTCGACCGCGCCCCCGCCGAGGCCGAACCACGGCATCGCGACATCAGGACGCAGCCACCAGAACAGCAGCATCGCCACGGCAACTGGCACCAAGTACCGCACCGCACCGATTCCCTTTCGTACCCAGCTGCGTTCGACGCCCACGGGTAAGGATGCGAATTCTCGGCCAAGGTAGTCCGCGAGCCAGGCGCCCATCTTCGTCTGCGATCGCCCGCTCTCCATCGCTTCGTTCCAGGCGAGCAGCATGTCGGCGAGTCCGCGACCCTCAGCCCCAGCCTCCAACAAGGCCAATCGCAAGCGCCGCCGTTCGCGGCAAGCGATCATTACGGCGTCGCCGGCAATCGTCGCGATGGCAATGACAACGATGGGAGCGCCAACCGAAGGCCATGCCGCCGCGACCAAGAACACTGCAACGAGCGCGGGCACGCCCCGGGTGACGACGCGCGCGCCGACGATCGCACGGACACGCGCGCGCACGAGTCGACTCGCGAACTCGCGGATGCGCCCAGCCTGGTCTTGCTGCGGAAGGCCGTCTGCTGTCACGACACGATCATGCGCCGACGACCCCGCCTTGCCAATGAGGACGGCTCAGCGCGTCCATTGCGGTGGCAACACCGAGTACCACTTGTCCCAGCGCAGTTGGTCTTCGCTGACGGCTCCGGCCAAGAGTGACCCATACTGCTCACACGATTGGCGAATGCCAACCTCGCGCGCGACCTGCGCGAGCAGTAGCAGCCCCCCTGCCGGCATCGAGTTCGCGCCGAGCAGTGGACCGTCGCCGACCAAGACGCCAACGGTCGCATCGAAGACGCCAGGTTCGACCGGTGTGCCCTGGTATTCGACAGGACACGCGTAGCGCAAAGCGTTCGGCACATAGCCCAGCACCGGATGTTGGTAGCCGTGGACCCAGGCATAGCCCACGCAGGCAGCGACTCGCTCGCAGGTGTCGAGGAAGACCGGATCGCCGAAGAACTTCCACGCGGCGAGATAGCCGTAGAGCACGGCCCCGTGTTGCCATGGCGCGATGTAGCGATGCGGCGTGGGAAAGGGCGTGCGGCCGTCGTCTCGCTCGAAGAAGAGAGCTCCACTCGCATGCCCATGGACTCGGTCGCGTTCGACGATGTCGCGCACGCGATCGATGGCGAAGCTGCGATAGCGCAGGTCGCCGGTCGCTACGTAGGCCTGAACGAGGCTCTGCATCACCCAGCCCTCGGCGCGCGGCGTCTGCATCGCACTCGTGTAGTAACCAACTGGACGCATGAGTCCGCGCAGCGACTCACCCAGTTGCCGCATCTCGTCCTTCGCCCAGGCGTCGCCGGAGATCGTGTACCAGTCGAAGACCAAGTCCGAACTCCAGTGCTCGGCGTCAAATGGCTCGAACCCGTGGGCGTGGTCGACGCCGTAGCCGGTCATCGTTCGATACGCGCCGTAGGGATTGCTCTGGATGATCCGGCGCCGGCCGAGAGATTCGAACGAAAGGTCGCGGGACCCTGGATACAAGGGCACGCCATCCCAGAGCAGGATGCGATCGCTATTGGCGACGCGCAGCCCGTGCAGGTGGTAGGGACGCATTGCCTGCGTCCAAGCTTTCTGCTCGAGGATCAGCAGCAGCCTGGGGTCGCCGGTCTGCACGGAATGAGCCAGCTCGGGAGTGACGGGGTGATTGCGCGGCGTGCCAGTTTGGACCGTGTGGATCGGATCCCCGTGCGAACCAAACGCGCCGAAGTGCGGCACGACGCTCCAATCGTGCAACTCCACGCCAATGCGAAAATCCGCGTCCGTGGGCGGTGTCGAACCGCCGCCGAGCAAGGACATCGCGCCTGCTGCGCGCCAGCTATCGAGGCTCGCGAGAGGGCGCAGCGGTTCGTCGATCACGGCATCGGCGGAACTTCGCAGGAAAGTCTGCTCTCCCACCGGCAGCGCCCCGTCGTCGCGATGCAACAAGAACCGATAGCGGCGCATCTGGCCGTCGCCGAGGTAGGTATCTTGCAGCACCCTGCACGCGACGAAGCCGTCTGGCGACACGACGCCTGCTTCGATTGCCTCTTCGGTCGCGCGGTAGGCGCGCCAGTGGTCGGCGCCGCGATGCAGGAACGCAGCGCTGCGAACATCGATGCCACCCAGCGGATAGAGATTCGGGTCCTGACTTCCGTTGGGCGCATCCGCGCCGAGGTAGTCGTTGCCGATCAACCAATCGACGATGACATGCGACGCGTCGCGAAACTCCGACACATAGAACGTGGACGTCAGGTAGTCGCGGCCAATGCCCGCTCCAAGCACCGCAGCATGGTAGAGGCGCGCCCGCTTCACGCGGCAATGGGCGGTTTCTTGCACCGTCTCGCCGTCCTGCCAGATGGCGCGGTATGGCACTCCGAACGTGTCGCGCACTTCGGCGCCGAACTCAAATGGCTGCGCAGCAACGGCGGGATGCGGCACAAATGCGACGGTGGTCGCTTCGCCGTTCTTCACCACATAGGAGCGTTGTTCCCCGGGCGCGAAATCGTTGGTCCATTGCGCCTGCGCAACACGAACACTCTGGTCGGGCCAGCGTTGCAGCACGAGCCAGGAGGTCTCGTGGCCGCTGAGGGCGTGGTCCGCCAGCGATTGCACGCGGCCCCAGGGGAAGGGCACGGATGCACGCACCGTTTCTCGACGCGCGCCTCCGGCGTTGCGGATGACTACGGACGGCTGGTAGTCGGTCGGCGGCTCTGCGCCAGGACCACGCCATTGCGGCGGTGGACTTCCCCAGTCGCGATCTGGCAGCGCACCTCCGTTGCCGCCGCCATTGCCGCCGCCTCCCACGGTCCCGCTGCCACCACCTGCACCACCGCAACCAAAGAGGAAAAGCAGAAGTCCAAGACCGATGGACGTGGATCGGCGATCTGCGCAAGCAACTGCGGCCATGGCGTGGTGCGGTGAAGAGGACGACGCGAACGAGCTGACCACCCTACGCGCGGCGCGTGAGGCAAGGGCATCAATCCTGTCGCAATGCATTCCGGCGACAGGCTGATGCAGCACTTCTGCAAAGAAACCAACGCGGGGCGCACCCGGTCCTGCCGGAGCCTGCCGCATCAAGGACGCGAGGGTCGCGAGAGATCTGCGCGCAGATCTCACCTCCCGTGCACGCCGCCCCCATTGCCGCTGTCCGTCTTGCCATCGACCTTCTGCTCGCCACCGTCTTTTGGCTGCTGCGCATCCGAGGGTGCCACAGGCGGTGCGACAGGTTGCGCTGGCTTCACGCCCTCGCCTTGCTGCGGTTCCTGCGGCACAGTCGGCGCCACCGGTTGCACTTCTTTCGGCGCGTCGCCGCCAGCTTGCGCGTCTTTTTGCGCCTCGACCGGAGCCGCGGCTGGATCGAAAAGCTCGCCGATGTCGCGTTCGAATCCAGCGCCCCATTGCAGGGGCATGGCACAGATGAAGTCGGACAGGCTGCAACGAACATACTGCGTCGTCTTGCCCTCGATCGGATTGCCGAGCGCGATGTCGACCGTGACGTCCTTGCCGTCCTTCTCGTAAACGATCTGCAGGGTCAACTTCGGCTGTTCAAGGCCGAAGGGAGCGAGCGATCCGTTGGTGATGGCGCGGATGTAGTCCTGCGCTTGGACATAGCCGAGTCGTTGCACCAGGCCTTCGACCTCGATCTGGCGCAGCGCACCCTTGCCGGCTGGCGGCGCGTCACAGACCCATGATGCCTCACCCTTCTTGCGCGCGAAGGCCGCCTGCCCGGTCTGGTTCTTGATCTCGATGCGTCGGACCATGTCGGCCGAGATCTTGGCAATTGCGAGATCGAGCCATGGTTGCGCATCGACGGCGCGAGTCCATGACGGCACCTCGTAGAACCCGACGTCCCGGTTGTCACCGCGACGCACGTAGACGCCTCTCACGGTTTCGGTGCCTTGTGCGCCGATGCTGGTGTCCTTGCCGACCAGCAACTCGGCAACCACTTGTTGCTGCGCGTTGTAGGCCTTGATGACGAATGCATGAGCGGCGTCGAGCCCGTATTCGACGAGTTGCTCCTCGGTCGCGTTCTCCTGCACCAGCGCCTCCCGGTCGGCCGGGATCGAAGCCAGATGCTTCCACACCTGAAGTTCGAGCATCTGCGGATGAACCGGCGCGCCGAACTTCTCCCCCATCGCCTGTCCAAGCACGAAGCCCTTGTCCGTTCGTTGGAACTGGATCTGGTCGTACTGAATCGGCGGCTTCTGGTTCGGATCGGCGCCGGGCTGCGGCGCGACCTCAGGCTGCGGATCCTTCGGCTTGCCGAGTGCGACGGCCGCAACGTTGTCGGCAGTGAATCCCTCGAACAACTTCGGGACTTGGGTCACGTCGACGAAGGCTTCGAGATCGCCCCTCAATGTCAGCCACGTCGGCACGGACAAGGCAAGCGCCGCGATGGCGAGGATTGCGTTTGATCGGTTCAGGTTCATGACGTTGCCTCAGTTGCCGATGGCTTCGAGGAAGCGGCGCTTCTGTGCGCGCCTCGAGAACAACACGAACAGCCCGAGCGCGAGCATGACAGCGCACGGCCCGGCGACGTTGGCGACGACGAGGCTCGACCGCGTCGTGCGCAATTGCTTCTCGGCATCTCGCCGATCGCCGGTGTCGATGAGTTGATCGCCGAGCAGCGAGATCTTGCGATCCTTGGGCAGGCGCGACTGCAGTGCGACCAGATCACTGTCCTGGCTGAGCCAGTCGAGCAGCATCGGAAAGAACGCGGCGCCGAAGATCGAATTGGGTCCGCCCTGCTGGCGGTAGAGGCCACGCGTGAAGTCGTCGCGGACGAAGTCGCTGTCGGCAAAGGCGACGATGCGCGCGTTGCCAGCCACCTGCTGCAGCATCTCAGGGTCCGCCGGCGCCTTGGCCAGCGCGTCGGCTGATGCATCGGGCTTGGGCAGCGGCGGGCCGACTTCGGGTTCCTTCGCCTGGTTGCCGTCGACCGGCTTGTCAGCGGCCTCCTCGGCGCGCTTGCGGTCCTCCTCCTCCTTGAGTTCGGATGCCTTCTTCGGGCGTTGCTTGCCGGCGAAGAACGACGAGAAGGTGCCGGAGAGTTCCATCATCAGCGGCGCCTGACGACGCGGCTCGCTCTGCAGCCGCTGCTGCAGCTTCTGATTGAACGCAGCATTGGCCAAGGCCTGTGACTGCAGGTCCCGGCCCATCAGCGCATTCAAGCTCGCCTGCGGGTCTTCGATGATGGTCAACGGCGAAGACCACAGCAGCACGCGACCGTTCACGCCGTCAGGCAGCGTCGTCTGGGCGCCGTTGCCGCGCAGCCGCATCAGGCATGGCCAGTAGAACCCTGGACCGCGCTTGAACTGACGAAACGTCTTGAACAAGAACTCGTCCGTGTCGATGCCAGGACGCAAGGTCCGGCGGAAGTAGGCCGCCTGCTCCTCGTCGAGCTTGCCACTGCTGCTTGCGAGTTTGTTCGCGATCTGCGGCTGGGACCAGTCGCCGTCGACGGCATGGAAGAAGTAGGGATAGGCGACTTGGCGCACCATGCCCATCTGCATAGGCAGTCCGAGGTACTCATAGCCACCGCCCATCGGGTTGTAGGCTTGCCCGGCCTGCGGAGCGAGATCCGCGACGATCTGACCCGGTTGGTCGATGCCGTAGTGCAGCAGTTGCTCCTGCCACTTGTGCTCGCTGTCCTTCGCATCGAGCGCCATCTGCACCTTGTTGCACTGCCGGTTGGGTTGCAGGCCATAGTCGGCGACGTCGGAGAACAGCACGAGCGTGCCGCCACGCATCACGAACTGATCGACGACGTACTTCTGCCGATCCGTGATGTCCATCGGGCGGAACAGCACCAGCGTCTGCACGTCCTCGGGCACGAGTGCGCCCTCGGCGTCCTTGTAGTTCTGGAAGTCGTAGCGCTTCGCCACATCCGGCATCGTGCGAACGGTCTCCCAGCCGATCGCCTGGCCCTGCTGGCCAGGGCTGGAAGAAGGCCATTCCATGAAGCCGATCTTGCGACGTTCCTTGGTTACTACTTCTTTGATCGCCGGCGTCACCATCGCCTCGGCGAGGAACGAGACCGTCGGCGCGATCTGCTCGAGCACCTTCTGTTTGCCGCCGTCGTAAACGAGGCGGAGACCCTGCCAGTGGCGGGACACGCCGACTGCGGTCGTCGTGGCGCTCTGCGTGTCGATCGGCTTGATGCCGACGCGAGTGCAAGTGTCCTGCAGGCTCTTGTCCTCGATCGGGTTGAACCGCTTGACGACCAGCTTGCCCTTGCCAAGTTGCGCGATCTCGTCGAGGAAGTTGTCGAGCACCACGCGCGTGTTGCGCAGTTCTGCTGGAAGGTCCTCCTTCGGACTGAAGTAGGCCTCCACCACGAGGCGCTTGTCGAGCCCGCCGACGATGCGGCGCGTCGATTCGGTCAACGAGTAGAGTTCGTCGCTCGTGGCGTCGAGGCGGGCGCGGTGACGCGATGCCAGGTAGACGGCCTGCCCGAGGACGAGCAGCAGAAGAAGAAAGTGAAGAGTCAGTGGAAGCGCGATGCCGGACTCACGGCAACGCGAGGAGGCGGCATGGCTCATTTGCTTGGGCTCCATCGCGATCACCCCTTCAGACGGCGGTAGTGCAGTGCCACCGCGTTGGCATGCAGGAAGAACCCGCAGAAGCAGATGTAGTAAACACAATCGCGAGTGTCGAACACGCCCCGCGAGATGGACTCGAAGTACTTGTAGGGACTGATGCCTCCCAGCAAGTCGACCGCCCAGGTCGGGAGGAAGCCGGCAATCCATTCGGCGATGCGTGGGAAACCGAATGCGTAGAGCACGAGCAATGACACCAGCGCCAGCAGCAGCGACGCGACGTAGGCGCCGATCACCGGGGCCCAGTCGAGCGAACCGTAGTTCGACAGCGTCAGCGGCAGACCCATCGTGCACAGCAGCAACACGGCGAGGAATGCGAGTGCGGCGAAGAACTTCCCCGAGATCAGGCTGCCGATGCGCACTGGGAAGGTCATCAACAGTTCGATCGTGCCGCTGCGCCGCTCTTCGGCCCACAGGCGCATCGTGAGCCCCGGCAGGAAGAAGAGGAACACGATCGGCAGCAGGCCAAAAAACGCCTGCATCGAAGCCTGCTGACCCTCGACGATTTGCTGCTGCGCCGCGAGGTACATCAGCACACCGAGGAACAGGACGCCGAACACGTAGGCGATCGGCGACAGGAAGTAACTCTTCAGCTCGCGGCGGAAGACGACGGCTGTTTCACGCATGGGCGGCCTCCTCGACTTTTTGGGCGACCGGGGAGTTGGTCAGCGCACGGAACACGTCCTCGAGACTCGAGTGCTCGCGCACGAGTTCGAGCAACGACCAGTTGTTCTTCACGACGAGACGCGCCACGGACTCTTCGATCGGCGCGCTGCCCGTGCCGCTCTCGACGCGGAACAACAGCGCCCCGTCTGATTCCACCGTCGACGCGATATCGCGCCCGGGAAAGAGCTCAGCAAACTGCCGAAGCGCTGCGTCCAATGGCGCCTTGAGTCGCACGCGCAACGTGCCTTTCGGCATGCTGGCCACGAGCTTGTCGCGCGTGTCATCCGCGACGAGATTGCCCTGGTGGATCACGATGACCCGCGAGCAGGACTTCTCGACTTCTTGAAGGTAGTGCGTGCTCAGGATCACCGTGTGCTCGCTGCCGAGCTTCTCGATCAGCTTGCGCACCTCGACGATCTGGTTCGGGTCGAGGCCCGACGTCGGCTCGTCGAGGATCAGCACGTCTGGCTCGTGCACGATCGCCT
>SXPK01000064.1 GCA_005776365.1 Planctomycetia bacterium | reverse complement strand
GTGCCAGACATAGTCTGCATAGCACAATGAGCAGTCCCGGCGCCGATACGACTCCTGCCAGTCACTGTCGGCCAGATCCTGCACTCGGCCCTGCTCGATCAATGCCCGCACGCAGGACCTGAGGCGCACCGGTGTTCTTGCGCACGACGACACTGAAGGACAGCTTCCAGAAGGCGCAGAAGAAGGCATCGAGCTGAGGACTGCCGCTACCAGGAAGGCCCGCCGCGCAAGGCGATGACCCGTGGCGCGGGCCGCAGTCGATGCAGCCCGCGCAACAGCGCCGCGATCGTGAGCCCGACAACGAAGCCGCCGATGTGCGCCCACCAGGCCACGCCGCCGACCAGTTCGAGGCCGACGGTCATCAGGCCCTGCACAACTTGCAGCAGAAACCAGAGCCCGAGGAATGCCCACGCCGGCGCCTCGAACACGCGGATCAGGATCCCCAGCGGCAGCAAGGTCAGCACCCGCGCGTGCGGATAGAGGAAGAGGTAGGCGCCCATCACACCAGCGATCGCGCCCGACGCGCCGACGGTGGGCAAAGGCGAATGCGGATCGCTCAGAAAGTGCGCAACCGACGCGAGCGCGCCACAGCCCAGGTAGAACAGCAAGTAGCGGATGCGGCCAAACCGCTCTTCGACGTTGTCGCCGAAGATCCACAGCACCCAGAGGTTGCCGATCAGGTGCATCCAACCGCCGTGCAAGAAGGTGCACGACAGCATCGTCAGCCATTCGGGGCCAAGAGCCTCTGGCAAGGCGACCTGCGCAGCGCGCCCGTGACCGAGCGACAGCATCAAAGACACGTTGTCGTCGCCCGAGACTCGAGCCGGCACCATCGCGAGCCGCGCCGTGACTTCGTCGATTGCGCCCTGACCCGAGTTTTGGCACAGAAAGGCCGCCGTGCACGCCGCGACGAGACAAATCGTCACGACCGGCGTCCTCGTCGTCGGGTTGTCGTCGCGCAGCGGGATCATGACCTGCGGCCTCGAACTCGACGCGTCACCGCCTCGGCTCCAGTTCTTCCTGCACGCGCAGCGCGTCGCGCAACGATCGCACGTCGTGCGTGCGAATCCACGTGACGCCCTGGCGCGCGGCGAACAACTCGGCCGCCAGCGACGCTGGACCGCGCTCTGCGACCGAGCGCCCGCTCGCAGCGCCGAGGAAGGACTTGCGGGAGACGCTGACGAGCAACGGCAAGCCAAAGGCACGCAAGTCCCCGATCCGACGCAGCATGTCAAAGCTGGTCTCCGCATCAGGACCGAGGAAGAAGCCCATGCCCGGGTCGAGCACGATCCTCTCCTTGCTGACGCCAGCGCGCCGCAGCGCGTCGATGCGCGCTTCGAAGAACACCATCGCCTCCCGCACCGCATCGCCTGACGCTTGGTCACGCCGCGCGCGGCCGTCGTCGTGCCGCGAGAACATCACGCAGAGTTTGGCTTCGCACTCGGCTGCGGCGCGGACGGCGGCATCCGTGCGAAACCCAGAGACGTCGTTGAGCCAGTGCGCGCCGCGCGAGCCCATCGCCCGCATCACCTCTGGTTTGCGCGTGTCGATGGACACGATCAACCCGCGGGCAACCAGCGCGTCAACGACCGGAGTCAGCCGCTCGATCTCGACACAAGCAGGCACGTCCTCGGCGTCAGGGTGCGTTGATTCTGCTCCGAGGTCGATCACGTCGGCCCCCGATTCTGTGAGCGCCTCGGCATGCGCGATCGCGTTCTCCGGATCGAACCACCGCCCGCCGTCCGAAAACGAGTCGCGCGTGATGTTCACGATGCCCATGAGCCCGGTCATGCAATATCCCTTGTAGCACGACGGCGACCTTGCACGAACTCGTAGGCAACTGGCGTCAGCACGAGGCTCAGAACCAGGCTCAGCAGCTGACCGCCGATCACGACGACCGAGATCGCCTTGCGTTCTTCCGCGCCGGGGCCAGACCCGACCGCAAGCGGCAGCATTCCGAACACGAATGCAAAGGTCGTCATCAGGATCGGACGCAGCCGGTCGCGACTGCCAACCCGCACCGCTGCTTGCAGCGACAGTCCCTTTTGCAGCAACTGGTTGCTGTGGTCGACTTGCAGGATCGCGTTCTTCTTCACCATGCCGAAGAGCACGAGCACGCCGAGCGCCGAGTAGAGATTGAGCGTCTCACCGGTCGTGACGAGCGACAACAGCGCGAAGGGAGCGGCGACCGGCAGCGCCAGCAGGATCACCAGCGGCTGCCACAGACTCTCGAACTGCGCCGCGAGGATCATGTACATGAAGAGAATCGACAGCAGGAACGCGACGACGAACTCATCGAACGTCGCCTCCAACTCGCGCGCGCGGCCCGAGACCGCGGTCGAGTATTCCTGCGGCATGCCGAGCTCGTCCGCCGCCTGCCGCAGCGCTGCGATGCGGTCCGCGAGCGCGTAGCCGGGACCGACGCCGCCACGCAGACGCGATTCGCGTTGCCGGTCGAAGCGATCGATGCGCGAAGCGCTCGGCACATCGGCGAGGCTCCTGGCGACGCTGTCGAGACGGACCGGGGGCCCCGATGAGCGCGAGACGAGCAAGCCTTGGAAGGACTCGGGGTCGACGCGGTCTTGTTGCCGCAGGCGCAAGCGAACGTCGTATTCCTCGTCGAGTTGGGGATCGCGGAAACGCCCGACTTCTGGGTCGCCGCCCACGAGCAGGCGCAGTGAAAGCGCGATGTCCTGCGTATCCACTCCGAGCGCCGCCGCGCGCTCGCGGTCGATCTCGACGCGCAACTCCGGTCTCTCGATGCGCAAGGTCGTATCCAGGTCGACGATGCCGCCGAGTTCTTGGGCGCGGTCGCGGAGGCGTTCGGCATACTCGGCGAGGCGCTCGAGTTGCGGGCCGCGGATCGAGAAGTCGATATCGAAGTTGCCGCCGCCGATGTTGAAGCTGCGCTGATTGCGCACCGAGCAGCGCAGGCCCGGGAACTTCCGCAGCCGTTTGCGGATGTCGCTCATCACTTCGGTCTGCGTGTAGTTGCCGCGCCACGCCGCCGCGGGATCGCCCGCGAGCACCGAGTCCAACAGCCTGCCAAAGGAGAAGCGCCGCTCGTCGAAGGGCGCGATTCGCACGTAGACAGAGCCCTGATTCACGCCACCGAGGAAGCCGCCGCCCACGTTGCTGAGCAACGACCGCACCGCTGGCACTTGCCGCAACTCTTCTTCGATGGCGAGGAAGGCGCGGTCCATCGCCGCGACGCTGGTGCCTTCGGGACCGTTGGCCCGCACTTCGAACTCGCCTTCATCGACGTCGCTCGGGATGTAGTCCTGACGCACCATGCCATAGAGCGGCACGGTCGCGGCAACCACGAGACCACTGGCGAGGAAGGTCGCGATCGGGCGCTTCCTGCAGGCGTCGAGAATGCGCAGGTAGACGCGCTCGTACCAAGAACTCTGGCCTTCGCCAAACAGCGTGCCACCGTGCAGCATGCGAGCCGACATCGCTGGCGTCAGCGAGAAGGACACGACGAGCGACACCAAGATCGCGGCCGCCGACGTGATGCCAAACTGGTAGAGGAACCGACCCGAGATGCTCGAGAGGAACGAGATCGGCACGAAGATGACGACCAGCGACAGCGTCGTCGCCAGCACCGCGAGCCCGATCTCCTTCGTCGCCCCACGCGCGGCCTCGAAAGGCGAGACGCCTCTCTCGTGCGCCCACCGGTGCACGTTCTCCAACACGACGATCGCGTCGTCGATGACGACGCCGACCATCAGCACGAGCGCCAGCATCGTGATGCTGTTCAAGGTGAAGCCAAAGGCCCACATCAGCGCAAAGGTCGTGATCACGGAAGCCGGGATGGCCACCGCTGCAACGACCGTGGCGCGCCAGCTGCGCAAGAACAGCAACACGACGAGTGACGCCAGCAAGGCGCCGGCGATCAGGTGGAACTCGATTTCGTGCAGCGCTGCTTCAATGTAGCGCGACTGGTCACGCACGATCTCGAGGCGCACGTCGGAAGGCAGCGCCTGCTGCACTGCCGCCATCGCCTGCTTGACCTCCGCGATCACGGCAACTGTGTTCGCGCCCGAAGTGCGCCGCACGTCGAGCACGACGGTCGGCACGCCATCGAGCCGTGCAATCGACCGCACTTCTTCGACGCCGTCTTCTGCGCGGCCGATGTCGGCGATGCGGATCGGAACGCCATCACGCACCGCGACGACGAGGTCCGAGAACGCCCGCGGGTCGGCGTAGCGCCCCATCGTGCGCAGCGTCCGCTCGCGCACGTCGTCAGTCACGTTGCCGCCGGGCACGTCGCTGTTTTGACGGCGCACGGCATCCTGCACTTGCGCCGCCGTCAGCCCGTAGGCAGCGAGCCTCCCTGCATCGAGCTCGACGTTGATCGCGCGACGGAAGCCACCTTCGAGGTTGATGCCACCGACGCCGCGACAGCGTTCCAAGGCCGGCCGCACGCGCTTGTCCGCGAGTTCGGTCAGTTCGCGCAGCGGGCGATCGCCAGCGACCGCGATGGTCAGCGCCGGGGAACTGTCGTTGTCGAACTTGCCGACCACCGGCAACTCCGCATCGCGCGGCAGCTCGCGCAGCGCCTGGCTCAGCCGGTCGCGCACGTCCTGCGCCGCAAGGTCGATGTCGCGCTCGAGCGTGAAGGTCGCGAGCACCAGCGACGAGCCGGGGCCGGAGATCGAACGCAGTTCGGTGATGCCTTCGACGGTGTTGACCGCCTCTTCGATCGGTTGGCTGACCGTGACTTCCACTTCCTCGGGCGACGCGCCGGGCAGGACGGTGCGGATCGTGACCGTAGGCAGGTCGACGGCCGGGTATCGATCGACCGGCAGCTTGCAGAAGCCGACGACGCCCGCGACGACCATCAGCATCACGAGCATCGTCGCGAAGACTGGGCGATCGATGCAGACCTGCGCGAGCTTCTGCACCTTCAGTCCACCGTCTTCACGGGCATGCCCGGAACCAGGCCGCGCGGATCCGCGACGATCCTCTGCTCCTGCATGAGCCCGCGCACGACCTCGACGAGATCATGCCCCGAAGATGGATCACGGATCGTGCTGCCAAGCTCGACGAGCGCGTCCTTGATGCGCCCGTCCTGCACGCAGTAGACGCGATCCACGCCGGCGAACGACGCAATCGCCGACTTCGGCACGGCCACCGCGGCCCGCATCACACCGCTCTCGATCGTCGCGCGACAAAACGATCCGCTGCGCAGCACGCCGTCCGCGTTTTGCACCTCGGCTTCGACGAGCAACGTGCGGTCGACCAAGTCGATCGACGGGCCAAGGCGCCGCACCACTGCGCGGTGCGCACCAATGCCGCCAACCGACCCGTCGACTTCGCCGTCGACCGAGAAGGACACGTGCTGACCGACGGCGACCCGCTGCGCTTGCCGCTCGGGCACGCGCAAGCGCAGCCGCAAGGGATCCGCGCGCAGCAGCGTGACGACGAGCGCGCCTGCTGGCAGGTAACTGCCGCGCGCTGCGTGCCGCGCCTCGATGCGGCCTGCAAATGGCGCGGTGAGTTGCGCGTCCTGGCGGCGCTTCTGCGCCAGCGCGAGTTCCACCTTGCGCTGCGAGAGTTCTGCGAGCCAAGTGGCGACCTGTTCTTCGGCAGCCTGCAACCGGCTCTGGGCGACGGCCACGGCAGCCATCGCCGTGTCGAGCGCGGCTTGGCTGCCAAGACCTTGGCCTGCGAGTTCGCGGACGCGGTCGCGCGCAAGACCCGCCTCCACGAGCACTGCCTTCGCCTCGCGCACTGGCGCGGTCTGCGCCGCATCGACGCGGTCGCTGCTCGCTTCTTGCTGCAACGACAGCCGCACGCGCGCCACCTGCAGCGCTGCTTCTGCTCGCGCGCACTCGAGGTCGAAGTCCACGAGGTCCAACGACGCGATCGCTTGCGCCGCCGCGACACCGTCGCCGACATCGACGTCAAAGGACAGGATGCGACCCGGGACCTGGAAGCCGAGTTCTGCGGCTTCGTGGGGCGCGAGAGTTCCCGTCACTTCGACCTTGGTCTGCACCTGCAAGGACGAGGGCAGGATCAACCGCACCTGCTTTTGCTCGGTCGCGATCTTGCTCGGCGCCTGCTGACTGCTGCCGTCGCCGCACGCCGCAGGGAACGCGAGCGCGCACCACGCCAGTTGCGCAAGCCGCAACTCGAAGCTCCTTGTCACGACGCCACCACGCGCAGGTCGCTGCAAAAGCGATCCGCCATCTCGACGGTGAACGCCAGATCTGGGTGCCGAGCGACGATCCAGCCATCGCCGACGATGACCTTGCGCCAGTCGCGGCGCGGCTGGCCGATCGGCGTCAACTCCAGGTTGGCGACGTGCTGGCCGTAGCGTTGCATCAACCCTTCGAGGCCCTCGTAGCGCCGCACGATGCCTTCGCCATCGGCGCGCTTGAACACCATCGCCGCGTTGTACTTCCGCGTCACGTCCTGACCGAGCGAGCCGTGCACCACTACGTGCGCCCACGCACGGAACAGGTCCATATCGTTGGCGTAGTTCATCGCGTGCACGAGCCGCGCGCCGGCGGCGCGAGCGCCGATCTCGCCGAACACCGCCTCGCCCTGCTTGGTGTGAAACCACTCCATGTGCGTGAAGCCCGTCTCGAACGACAGCGCCTTCAGCACCCGGCGACCGAGTTCTACACCGGGCTGCGGCAACGGCGCCCCGAGGTCGCGCAGCACGATGTTCTGCATCGAGATCCACGGGTTGTGCTGCAGGTCGAGCGGCTTGGGCCGATACCAAGCGACGTTCTCGAACAGCACGTTGGAGTCGCGACAAATCGTGTCGTAGGTCAGTTCTTCGCCTTCGATGAACTCTTCGACCGACAGCTCCTGCACGTGGCGCGTCGCCTGCAATGCGCGCTCGAACTCGCCCTTGTCGTTGCAGCGGTGCGTGTCCTTGCTGCCGGCGCCGGCGATCGGCTTCAGAATCGCGGGATAACCGGTGCGATCGACGGCGGCCCATGCCTCCTGCGCCGTTTTCGCGCGGCCATGCCGCGGCACCCGGATGCCGGCTCTCTCAACCGTCTGCTTCATCGACTCCTTGTCGCGGAAGGGCACCGTCTGCTCGACCGTCATGCCCGGCAGCGAGAACTCGGCGCGCATCCTCGCAGCGAGCAGCATCTGCGTCTCCCACAGCGACTCGATGCGGTCGATCGACCGCCCACGCAGCCAGTTGCGGACCGCGCGGATCGTGGAGTCCTCGTCCCCGAGACTCTGCACCTGCAGGTAATCCGAGAGCCCCTGACGCGCCTCGCCGGGCAAGGCCTGCGGCGGCTGGTCACCGACGCCGAACACCTTGGCCCCCACTTGCGCAAGGCCGCGCACGAACAAGGGCATCTCCGCGGGAAAACCTGGACTCAGGAACAAGACGTTCATCTTTGGTTCTCTGCTTGCGGCAAACGGTTCCATGCTGGCGCGAGACCGCGGCATCCCTTCTTCGTCGTGTCGCAGCCATGAAGGTGCGTGCAACGAGTGTTGTCCAGGGCTCGCGTCATCTGGTTGTTGTTCACGTCGTCAGCCGAGTTCGACCTGGACTCGATCGGCGAGTTGTTGCACCGCGCGCTCCACGGTCTGCGTCTCTGCGTGGCGCACGATCACGTATCCCTCGCCTTCATAGCTGTCCGACTTGGGTTGGCCGAGCTTGGGGATCTTGGCTTCGACGACGAGGTTGCCGAGCGCTTTCTGCATCTCGTCAAGACCATGCACCGCCTTGACGACACCCTGGCCCTTGCCGCGCAAGTAGGCGCAGCCTGCCGAGTAGACGCGATCGGGCGCCTCGAAGTGGCCCGAGATCATCAGTTGGGCCCACGCGCGATACATGTCGGTGTCGTGCGCGTAGCTCATCAACGTCATGAACTGCGCGCCCGGCGGTCGCGCCGCGGCTTCGCCGATGGCGATCGAACCATCCTGGCGTCGGAACCACTCCATGTGCGCCATGCCGGTCCACATGCCGAGCGCGCGCAAGGCGCGCGGTCCCGCCTCGCGGATCTTGTGGTAGCGCTCGTCCATCACGTCGCGCGGCAACACCACGCACCACTGCACCTCGGCATCCTCGAGCACGCGCAGGGGCGTCGGGTGGTATTCGGAGATGCTGAAAAACCGGTGCTCGCCACCAATGGTGATCGCGTCGAAGGAGAACTCCTGCCCCTGCACGAACTCTTCGAGCAGCACGGCGCGTCCGGACCCGGCCTGCACCGAACGCAGGAATGCGCGCAGTTCGCTCTCGTCGTTGGCGCGCACCGTGGTCTTGGCGCCCGCGCCCGCAGGCGGCTTGCCCACCACCGGGTAACCGATGCCGCGAGCCCAGGCGAGCCCTGCCTCGACGTCGCTGCACAGAAAGAAGCGAGCGCATGGCAGGCCTTGCTCGTGCAGCACGGCCTTCATCTGCGCCTTGTCGCGGAAGTTGCTCGCCTCTTGCTGGTCCATGCCGCGGATGCGCAAGGCCTCACGCACTTCGGCGAGCGGTTCTTGCAGCGGCTCCAAGATCCCGAGCAAGGCCTGGATCGGACCCATCTGCCGCGCGAGCGTTCGGACCGCGGCGGTCAGCTGAGTCGGCGACAGCCCGTCCTCGACACGGACGAAGCCGGCGAGCGCATTGCGCACTTCCACCGGCAGCTTCTCGACCGGATCCTGCGAAACGACCGCCAGCCGCACCCCGTCCAACATCGCCGCCGCACGCACGAAGCGCACGGAGCTCTCCATGACGAAGGGCACGGCGAAGACGACGTTCTGCATCGGCGCATCCTATGCAGCGCCCGCGCCGATGTCGCGCCCGCAGGGTCGCGATGGCGACGCTTGCGAACTGTCCTTGCGCCTGTTGTCATCGCGAAATGCGCCCGCTCTCGATCGCCATGGTCGGTTCTGAAGCTGCTCCCTTCGCCAAGACAGGAGGCCTCGCCGACGTCATTACCGGTCTGTCGCGCTGCCTCGCCGCCAGGGGGCACGACGTGCGCGTGTTCTTGCCCTACTACAAGCGCGTCGCTGAGGCCGCGATCGAACCGCCGTTCGTCGAGAATGGCAGAGACATCCAGGTCCGCTGCGGCGGTCGCTCCATCAGCTTCTCGCTGCGCGCCGGCGAGTTGCCCGGGAGCAAGGCCAAGCTCTATCTCGTCGACTGCAGGGAGCTGTATTGGCGCGATGCGCTCTACACGCAGGATGGCGACGAGGCGCTGCGCTTTGCGTTCTTGTCGCGCGCGGTGCTCGAGACCTGCCAGCGTCTTGGCTTTGCTCCCGACGTGCTGCACTGCAACGACTGGCACACCGCGTTGCTGCCGCTCTACCTCAAGACCGTCTACCACTGGGATCGACTGTTCACCAAGACCAAGACCGTCCTCACGATCCACAACATTGGTTATCAGGGCATGTTCCCGGACTCGGTGCTCGATCAGATCGGGCTCAATGACCAGCGCGCGCATGTCCATCACGGCGACCTCAAGGACGGCAAGATCAGCTTCTTGAAAACCGGCGTGCTGCACGCCAACAAGATCTCGACGGTGTCGCGGACCTATGCCAAGGAGATCCAGACCGCCGAGTACGGCATGGGCATGGACGAGTTGTTGCGCACGCGCAGCCACGACCTGATCGGCATCGTCAACGGCGTCGACTATGGCGACTGGGACCCGCAGACCGATCCACTGATCCCGCACCGCTACTCGGCGAGCGACATGTCCGGCAAGGCCAAGATGAAGGCCGCGCTGCTCGCGCGCATGGGCCTCTCCTACGATCCCAAAGCCCCGGTGTTTGGTGTCGTCTCGCGCCTCACGTCGCAGAAGGGCTTTGACCTCTTTGCCGACTCGATCCCGATCTACCTGCAACGCGAGAACATGCGCCTGTGCGTGCTCGGTTCGGGCGATCAACACCACGAGAGCTACTTCCAATGGCTGCGCGACACGTGGCCAACGAAGGTCGGCATCTACCGCGGCTACCACGACGAACTGGCGCACTGGGTCGAGGCCGGCAGCGACGTGTTCTTGATGCCGAGCCGCTACGAGCCGTGCGGCCTGAACCAGATGTATTCGCTGCGCTACGGCACGCCACCGGTCGTGCGGCGCACGGGCGGCTTGGCGGACACCGTGCAGGCGTGGGATGCCAAGGCCGGCACCGGCACGGGCTTCCCCTTCGATGAGTTCTCGAGCCACGCGCTGGCGGGGACCTTGCAGTGGGTCTTCCAGAACTGGGCCGACCAGAAGGGCTGGCAGAAGCTCATGCAGAACGGCATGGCAATGGACTTCAGCTGGCAGAGGCAGGCGCCGGAGTATGAGGCGCTGTATCGGGGGATGTGCGGGGGTTGAGCGGCGTGGGTTGAGATCGCGACGCCCCTAGGACTCCATCGCCGGCGGCATCTGCGCGATGCGCCACAGCTCGCGATACTTCTCCCGCACATACGGATGCAGCCCGTCGGCGAAGTGCTCGCCCAACTCGTTGCTGCGGATCAGCCGGATCACGTCATCGAAGTCGCGCGGCCGATCCGGCGCGGTCATCGCGCTTGCGACCTTCATCCCCACCAGCGTCGCGAGGTCCACGTAGCGCTTGCCCGCGCTCTCGATCGCAACGTCCTTCGGATCCGGGAAGGTCATCCCACGCATCACGCCATCGCCGGGCACTCCGCCAGTCAGCAAGAAGTCGATCGGGACTTTGGTCTCGGCGTCCTTCACACCGCGGCTGCCAGGGAACTTCTCGACGAAACCGCGGCCGAGCGCGTGCGCCTTGAACTTGGAGAGGCCTTCGGGCGTCAGCAGCACGTCGACATCCTCGGTCGCGCGCTTCAAGCCGTGCACGTTGACGGCCATCGCGCCGCAGATCGCATACGAGATCCCCAACTCCTCCAGCGTCTTGACGACGCGCGCCATCGCGAGATGGACGTCCGATGTGCCCATGAAGAACCTCCCGAGCTGTTCGATGCGGGCCTGGATCTCGGTGTCCTTCGTGGTCACCAAAGCATCTTGGCCTCACCAGGGAGACGCGGGAAGGGGGCAAGGGACGGCGCACGATCGGTGGCTCACGAGGACCCGCACTTGTCGTGCACCACACCGATGCTTCCCCGCCGTCGCCATGGCATCATGCCGCACCCGCCATGCACGTCGTCCTCGTCGAGCCCTGCTTCCCGAAGAACCAGCGCGAGTTTCTGCGCGGCTTGATCGCAACCGGGGCCACGATCTCGGCGATCAGCGAACGGCCGGCGGACACGCTGCCGGATGAGTTGCGGCATCCGTTGTTCGGCTTCGAACAGGTTCGTTCCGTCGTCGACGAAAATGGGCTCGCGGACGCGGTACGGCGGCTCGCGGCGCGGCGGCCGGTGGACCGGCTCGAGGCGACGGTCGAGGCGCATGTGATGGCTGCTGCGCACGTGCGCGAGGCGCTGCAGATCCACGGCACGACCTCGCGCACCGCATGGCTGTGCCGCGACAAGCCGTCGATGAAGGACGAGATCCGCAACAGCGGCATCGGCTGCGCGGCGAGCGCGCGCGTTGGCAAGCGCGATGACGCGCGCGCCTTCGTCAAGCAACACGGCTACCCGGTGATCCTCAAGCCGGTCGACGGCGCCGGCGCGTCGGGCGCGACCCGCTGCGACGACGATGCGGGGCTCGAGCGCGCGCTGGGCCAACTCCGCGTCGATGCGGGCCGCAATGTCGCGATCGAAGAGTTCCTGACCGGCCACGAGGGCTTCTACGACACGATCACCATCCACGGGCAGATCGCCATCGACTTCGCGACGCACTACTACCCCAACGTGCTCGAGGCGATGCGCACGCGATGGATCTCGCCGCAGATCGTGACCACCAACCGCATCGATCAGGAGAGCTACCGCGAGTTGCGCGAGATGGGCCAGAAGGCGATCACCACGCTCGGCATCTGGACGTCGGCGACGCACATGGAGGGGTTCTTCGGCGACAAGGGCCTGAAGTTCTCCGAGATCGGCTGCAGGCCGCCGGGTGTCGGCATGTGGGACATCTACGCCGCCGCCAATGAGTTCGACATCTTCCGTGCGTGGGCCGAGGCGATCGTGCATGGCCGCGTGACCCTTCGCCCCAATCGCCACTTTTGCGGCGGCCTGATCGCACTGCGTCCAGACCAGGACGGCGTGATCTACGGCTACGAAGGCGTCGAGGCCATGCAACGCGACTACGGGCGTTGGCTCATCGACTCGCACTTCCCGGCGCCGGGGACCAAGACGCAAGGCGTCGAGGCGGGCTACATGGCCAACGCCTGGGTCCGCGTGCGGCACAATGACTACGAGGAGTTGCGCCGCATCCTCGATCGCATCGGTGAGACCGTGAAGGTCAAGGCGCGCTGACGCATCCCCCCTTCTCCAACCGGCCCATCCGCAGAATCATGCACACGAGTTCTCGTCGCGACTTCTTGCTGACGGCGGCCGCCGCGGCAGCTGCCTTGTCCGCCGTCTCGTGCGGCGCAACGTCGAGCGCGCGCGGCAGCGCCAACGGCCGGTTGCGCATCGCGCAGATCGGCTGCGGCGGCAAGGGCCTGTCGGACATGCAGGCCTGCGCCAAGCAGCACGACATCGTCGCGTTGTGTGATGTCGATGACGGCAAGGCCGGCAATGCGCGCCAAGAGCACCCAAAGGCCGCGTTCTATCACGACTACCGCGACCTCTTGGACCAGGAGAAGCTCGATGCCGTCGTCATCAGCACGCCGGACCACAGCCACGCGGTGCCAGCGCTGATCGCGATGCAGCTGGGTTTGCACGTGTTCGTGCAGAAGCCGCTCTCGCACACGGTCGAAGAGGCGCGAGTGATGCTGCACGCAGCGCGCAAGTCGGGCGTGATCACGTCGATGGGCAACCAGGGCACGTGCCTGGATGGCTTCCGCAGCGCGGCTGAGTTCGTGCGCAGCGGCGCGATCGGCGATGTCGGCGAGGTCCACGTCTGGACCAATCGACCGGTATGGCCGCAAGGCATCGCACGGCCCGAGCACATCGACGCGATTCCGTCGTCGCTGCGTTGGGACCTGTGGCTCGGCGCGGCGCCCTATCGTCCCTTCGCCGCAAGCCGCAAGGACTCGGGCTTCTCGGGCTACGCGCCCTTCCACTGGCGCGGCTTCTGGGACTTCGGCACCGGCGCGCTCGGCGACATGGCGTGCCACCTCGCGAACCTGCCCTTCTTTGCGCTCGAACTCGGCGCACCAGACTGGGTCGAAGCCGACAGTGAGGGCATGACCGACGAAACTGCGCCCAAAGCCTCGACGATCCGCTTTGGTTTCGGGCCACGCAATGGCCGTGGCCCCTGCATCGTGCACTGGTACGACGGCGGCCGCACACCGCCGCTCGAGACGTTGCCTAGCGAAGACGACCGCAAGGGCCTGCGCGCGTTGACCGAGGGTGGCTTCTTGCTGATCGGCCAAAAGGGCAAGCTGTTCTCGCCTACCGACTACGGCGAGAGCTACGCGCTCTATCCCAAGGTGAAGTTCGCCGACCTCAAGCCCCCACCGCAGACCTTGCCGCGAAGCCCAGGCATCCACGAGGAGTGGCTCGCCGGCATCCTCGCCAACAAGCAGCCGCTTGCGAGTTTCGAATACTCGGCCCCCTTCACCGAGACGATGCTGCTCGGCAACATCGCACTGCGGCTTGGGCATCGCATCGAGTGGGACGCCAAGAACCTGCGCGTCACCAACGATGCCAACGCGGAGCAGTTCTTGAAGAAGAACTACAGCCGCGGCTTCGAGCTGATCCGCGGCTGAGCTGCGGCGAGCGCTCGGGCTGTCGACCCGCAATCCCGCAACTGCAAGCCGACGCGATCGCAAGGGCAGGGCTGCGATCGACTCAGCCCTGCTTGTTGCCGCCCGCGGCTTCTGGCGCAACGGGCTTGGTCGCGGGCGCGGCGACCTTCTGTGCGCGCCCCTTCACGTGGCGGTCGAGCCAATCGACCATTTCCCACACGCAGTGCAACACGGACTGACGTCCGCGATAGCCGTGCGCCTCGTGCGGCAGCATGCACAAGCGCGCGGTGCCGCCATGGCCCTTGATCGCGGCGTAGAACCGTTGGCTCTGCATCGGCCAGGTGCCTTGGTTGTCGTCGTCGGCCCCATGAATCAGCAGGATCGGCTCGTTGACTTTGTCGGCGTGCGCGAAGGGCGACATCTGCAAGTAGACCTGCGGCGCTTCCCAGAAGGTGCGCTCTTCGTTCTGAAAACCAAAGGGCGTCAAGGTGCGGTTGTAGGCGCCACTGCGCGCGATGGCAGTGGCGAAGAGATCGCTGTGGCAAAGCAGGTTGGCCGCCATGAACGCGCCGTAGCTGTGCCCTCCGATCGCAATCTCGCGCGCGTCCGCAACGCCGCGCGCCACCAGCAGGTCGACCGCGGCCTGCGCGTCATCCACCAACTGTTGCACGTAGGTGTCATTGGCCCCGCGCGTCGGACCGACGATCGGCATCGCTGCGTCATCGAGCACCGCGTAGCCAGCGAGCAGCAACCACAGATGGCTGATCCCGGCAAAGCGCGTGTAGCGCGTCGGCGACGAGCGCACCTGCCCGGCGTCATCCTTGCGCGTGAACTCCTGCGGATAGGCCCACACGAGCGTCGGGTGCTTCTGTCCAGGCTGGTGCCCGGGCGGCAGGTAGAGAGTCGCGGACAATGCGACGCCGTCCTTGCGCTCGTAGCGGATCAGTTCGCGCGTGATCTGCTTCGACAGTTCGAGCGCCGGATCCTGGTAGTGGAAGAAGCCCGTCCGCTGCCCGGTCGACACGGTGATCCGCACATACTGCGGCGGCTCCACCGGGGACTCGCTGCGCACGAGGATGTTGTCTTCGTCGAGGTAACCGACGAACTGTTCATAGCGGCCAAGGGCGCACTGCCACAGCCGCGCAATCGCCCCAGACAGCGGGTCCCACGAGTCGAGGAATGGCCGCTCACCGTCAGGACTCGCGCCGCGACCGCTACGGAACAAGAGCCCGTTGCGCTGGCGCAATGCGAGCCTGCCGTCGGGGAAGATCTCTTCGACTGGCGTGCCCGGGTCCCCGTATTGGTCCTGCGCGCTGCGCTCGAACAGCAGCACCGGCTTCTGCGTGAAGTCCAACGCATCGACGCGCCACATTCGAATCCGCCTCTCGTCGCGATCGAACTCGGAGGCGAGCGCGAGCCTGCCATCGGCGGCGACCGAGATCCCCATTGCCCGATGCTGCGTGGCAAACCACAGCACCGGCTCCGCGCGCGGGTCGCGGCAGACGTAAACGTGGTCGCGGATCGCCACCTTGCGGCGCGGGTCGCCGCCGTCCTGCGCCTCGTTCCAACGCAGCGTGTGCGGGTGGCTCGGCATCCAGGCGATCGCGCGGCGACCGGTTTCGACGCCACCGATCGGCACGTTTTCGGCGAGCGGCGTGTCGACCACCGTTCCGATCGTCTGTCCGGCGCGGGTCCAGACCTCGGTGCGACTCGGGAAGTCCCGCCAACCGACCAGATAGGAGAACGGCCGCCGCACCGTGGTGACGAGCAGCATTTCGCCGTCGGGCGACTCAGAGATCCCCGCGTGCATCAGAGGCGCGCCGATCTTCTCGATCGCAAAGGTCTCCGCATGGACCCAGGCGAGTTGCGTCGTCGCGAGCGCCTCGAACTTTTGCGCGTCGTGCTCGCCCGTCAACATGTCCGGGTTGGTTCGCACCTGCGCCCTTTCTCCCGGCAAGGACTCTTGCGCCGATGGGCCGCTCGGTGCAGGTGGTGCGGCGGGTAGCGGCAGATCGGCCACCAACGTGCACAACAGCCTCTTCTGGTCGCGCGACCACCTCGCGCCGCCGTTGAGCACGGCAGACAGCGTGACGCCAGGAACCTGCCTGCAGGCGCCAGAAGCCGAGTCCACCAGCCACAACTCGATGCCGGCGTCCGTCGCTCGCTCCATCGCAATGCGCTCGCCGTCGGCACTCCAGTTGGGCCCGCGCCAGTGACCCACCGGCAGCGCCAAGTCGCGGTCGACCAGCGTGCCGAGAGTGCGCAGTGTCACCTTGGTCGTCTTGACAGAGAGCTGCGGGCCGCGCGATTGCGGGTCGATCCGGAGGCCAGCGAGCTTTTCGTGTGGCCGCGCCAGGGTCTCGAGGTCGGGCATCGCCTCGGTCTGCACGATGGCGACAAAGCGCCGACATGGACTCAACGACAGCTGCGGCGGAGGCAGCGCCGTAATCAGCGACGCAATCGGCTCTGGCGGCGTGCGCCAGGTCGAAACGTCCTGAGCGAGCGCGGCGGCGCAGACAGTGAAGCAGGCAACAACGTGCAACAAACGACGGGCATGCATGGGGGCGACACGCTACCCACCAACCCCTTGGGGCGCCCGCGGGCGACCTGCCGAAATGGCCCTGCGCCAAGAACCGGCCGAGCGATGGCAGCCGCGACGACCGCGACGCATCCATCCAAGAACAGGAGACGAAGCTCGAACTGCTCGCACGACGCCGTGCGGCATTGACTCTGGCGTCGCCTGGGGATTGCGCCATCGAAGGCCTCGTGGCGAGAGCCGGCGTCTGCACGACAAAAGGGCGACGATCTCGCCCTGGTTTCCGTGATGCGCACCACCCGCACCCACGCATGGTCGAGTGCAGCCGGGCCTAGTCAAAAGCTAGAGCGACCCAGGCTGCGGGTGGTGTCGCGAAGGTCTCTTCGCTGAGGCTTTGGACCGAGAGCCTTCAGCGCTTCTCGGCTGGGACATAGGCGCGCGGCGTGGCGCCCATGTAGATCTGCCGCGGGCGCGTG
>SXPK01000063.1 GCA_005776365.1 Planctomycetia bacterium | reverse complement strand
CGGTCTTCGGCATCATCCAACAGAATCACGGCAGCATCGAAGTACAGAGCGTGCGTGGAAAAGGCGCGACGTTCATCGTCCATTGGCCACTGCACCAAGACGCCGACGCGCAGGCAAACCCTGCAGCATCGCCGCGCCCGAAGTCTGGGCGTGAGACGCTCCTGCTCGTCGAAGACGACCGTGGAGTGCGCGAGTTTGCTGCGCAGGCGCTGCGGTCCTACGGCTACGACGTGCACACAGCGCCCGGCGCCGAAGAAGCAATGGAGGCGCTCAATGGCGGCATCGTGCCCGCATTGCTGGTGACAGACGTTGTGATGCCGAAGGTCAACGGTCGGATGCTGGCCGAGCAGGTGCGGACCCGCATGCCAGGCATTCCGGTGCTGTTCATCTCTGGCTACACCGACGACATCATCGCGCAGCACGGCGTGCTCCGCGAAGGCGTGGAGCTGCTGGAGAAACCATTCGGCATCCAAGAACTCGCGCAGAAGATCCGCAAGATGCTCGATGCGCGCTGATCCTCGCCAGTGAGATTCATGGACCGGGTTGGGACGGTCTGCAGGTCGTGGCCAACCGCTCCTTTCGCCGACTCAAGCGCGGCAACCCGTCTGCGCCGTTCATGCCGTGGACGTTAGTTGCGTCGCCAAGAGCCAAGCAGACAAGTCACGATCAGGGTGTGCGAACGGGATCGAATCCACGGCTGCAACGCGATCCGCGCGAGGCCGAGTCGCCTCGATGCCGGAGTCACTGGCAGCTGCCCCTCACGCTGTTCGCGGTCGGGCATCGAGTGCGTTGAGGACGCGGCCAGGACCTGAAGCCGCCTTCACAGGAAGCTGGATCGCAGCGGCAAGCGCAGCGCTCGTGAGTGGCACGACTGCACCAGGGCAATTCGCGTCGCCTGACGTCACTACGCGACTCGTCGACCACAACGCCGAGGTCACGACGTCTTGCGGCAGCGGCCGCGAGAAATGGTAGCCCTGACCGAAGCGGCAACCCCGCGACGCGAGCAGCTCGGCGGCTTCTTGTGTTTCGACGCCCTCGGCGACGACCTCGAAGCGGAGCCGATGCGCGAGATCGAGGATCATCTCGCAGATTGCGAAGCGTTCCGGCTCACGTTCGATGCCGTTCACGAACGAACGGTCGATCTTCAACACGTCGAACTGCAATTGCCGCAGGTAGCCAAGCGACGAGTAGCCGACGCCAAAATCATCGATGGCGATCGTCACGCCGGTCTGACGCAGTTCCTGCAAGATCCTTTGCGACCGTTGAAGGTCATCGAGCACCGCTGTCTCCGTGATCTCGAGCTGGAGGGACTGGGGCTCGAGCTGCGCGTCTTGCAAGGCCGACCGAACAAGGTCAGGAAGGGCGTCGTCCATCTGCACGGCGGACAGATTCACCGCGACATGACGGAGGCTGGCGCCCTGGCGACGCCAACTCGCCATCTGGCGACACGACTCGCGCAGCACCCATTCACCGATAGGCCGGATCGAGGCGTTGCGCTCAGCGATCGGAATGAACTCTGCGGGCGACACCATTCCTAGCTCGTGGTGCTGCCAGCGGACGAGCGCCTCGAAGCTAGCGATCTCATCGGTGGTCAGGGCCACTTGCGGCTGGAAGTGCAATCGCAGCTGATTGCGTTCGACGGAATGATGCAGGTCTGACTCGAGCCGTCGGCGCTCGGCAGGCACGGCCATGGCCTCCGGCTTGTAAACGACCAACTTGCTGCCGGCGGCCGAACGCGCAATGTGCAACGCAGCCTCAGCTTCGTGCATGACTGCTGCGGTGCGGCTGCCTGATGCGTGGACGTCAGTCGACTTGCCGCGCGTGTATCCAGCACAGAACTGGATGAACACCTCGCTGCCACCAACCTGGTATGGCTTGGACAAGTCTTCCAGAATCCGCTGCGCGACGCCTCCGGCAACTGACGATGCAGGGGCGTCGAAGAGCACGCCCAAGCGCTGCATGCCAGCGCGGCCGATGGCAACCACCTCGGAACGATTTGCCGCGACTTCGCGCAGGCGCTCAGCGATCTGGCCCTGCATGTCCTCCACCGCGGCGATTCCGAGTTGCTGATAGATCGCGTCCGCATCCTTCCAGCGAAACACGGCGACAGGCAGATCCACCAGCGGCAGCGTCTCTGATCTTTCTCGCATCGCAGCCTCGAATGCGCCGAGATCGAGCAGTCTTTGCTTGCCGCCCCCTTCGCCGTTGATCCGCTCGTTGGTCTCGATCCGCTGGGCAATCTCGCGAATGCGGACGGATGCGGCATCGATCACCTGCCACTTGCGGTCGAGCCGCGAACGAACTGCGTCAACAAGTTCTTCGATCGAGAAAGGCTTGGGCAGATAGTCGTCGGCGCCGAGCTGCATGCCCTTGCGGATGTCCTTCCGCTCCTGCTTCGCCGTCAAGAATATGAATGGGATGTCGCGCGAACTCGGCACGCTGCGCACTCGATGCAACACCTCATGACCATCCATGCCGGGCATCGTGACGTCGCAGACGATGACGTCTGGGCGGCAACGTATGGCGGCATCGACGCCCGCAGCCCCGCTATTCTGGGCACAGACCGAGAAGCCGTAGCGAACTAGGCAACGGGACACATATCGCAAGACCGACGGATCGTCGTCGATGACGAGGACCGAAGGCGCATCGGACCTGACGTTGCGGAACTGCCCGCCGCTTTGAAGCCAGCAGGCTTCGTCTTGCGAGCCAGCCTGCGTCGGGCAGGACTCAGCCGCGCGAAATTCGCCGACCGGATCTCGAGGAACCTCAGGCAAGGCAGCCTCCTCCCCCCAGCAGGCTTCGGGTCTGCCGGAGTGAAATGCCCGGCGCAAACCTCAGCGAAGGCGGCAGCGCGCTGGATTGGGAGAAGAGGTGCATCTCGCTTGGCTTGGAGTATCGATTCCTTCGCAATGGCAAACTTGCCGGTTCTGCTACTTCCTTCTTATTCGCGGGCTAGGCATTCCGGCCTGTGCTCCGCAGACTGCAAGGGCGACTTCGTCTGCCTTGGACCTCAGCGAAGGTGCTCGCTTGGCTGGAGCCAGCAAAGCAAGTGCCGCCGCCAAGGACTCGACCAAGAAGTCTGGCTTCGAGGATTTTCCGGGCCTGCGCAGATCGGCTGCGGGCAAAAATGCCTTCGGTGGGCCCGATTTGTTCACCGTGCTACGCATTTGGTGGATTCTCCTGTCAAGCTCCGTTGCCGTCGAATGTTTGTCGCCGCAATGCTGGAAAACCGTCGCCGAACATAGCACGTCAGGCGGTTTCGTACCAGTTCCCAGCAATACGAATACGCACAGGTCCCCGGGCTCGGATGCGGACAGGTCGTTATCCTGGCTTTCGATTTGTCCCTCTCGCCATGCGTCCGATCCTCGCTGATCCCAAGGTCGCGCTGAAGACCCTCACCCGATTCGCGGAGTCCCTGCTGCGCAGCAGCAACCTCAACGACTTGGTCTGGGAAATCGCCCAGGACGTAGGCGATCTTCTAGGGTTCGACGATTGCGTCATCTACCTGAACGAGCCGGACGGCCTCGTGCAAGTCGCCGCATTTGGCATCAAGAACCCGCAGGAACGCGAGATCTTCAACCGCATCGTCCTGCCGCTCGGCAAAGGCATCGTCGGCACGGTGGCTCTGGGACGTAGGCCTGAGCGCGTGGCGGATACGCAAGCGGACCCGCGCTACGTGCACGATGCCTATTCTGGGCGCAGCGAGCTGGCGGTCCCGATCCTCTACGGCGACGCAGTGCTCGGCGTGCTCGACAGCGAATCGCGAGAGCCCAACGCCTACACAGCAGAAGACGAGGCAATGTTCGTCGCCATCGCAACCTTGATGGCCCCACGAATCGCGTCGGCGCGCGCGGAGCGTGACCATGCTGACGCGGTCAAAGCACTCGAGCAGAAAGAACGGGATCAGACAGAGCGCGAACAGCAACTGCGCGAGGAACGCCTCGAAGCGCTCGGCAAACTCGCGGGCGGCATCGCACACGAATTCAACAACCTGCTGACAGCCATCCTTGGCAACATCGGCATGGTGCGAATGGACCTCCCCGCCGGCGAAACGACTGCAATCCTCGCCGATGCAGAAGAAGCTTGCCTGCGCGCTCGAGGCCTCACCAAGCAACTGCTGACCTTTGCACACGGCGGCGAGCCTGTGCGCCAGATTGGCGACATCACCAAGGTCGCGCGCGACTCGATCCAACTCGCGTTGCACGGCACCAAGACGCAAGCTCGATTCCAGATCGCGCCCGACGTCGCTCCCGTCTCGTTTGACGATGGGCAAATGGCGCACGTGTTCCACAGCCTTGCGATCAACGCGGTGCAGGCGTCGCCCGCAGGAGGCTCTCTGCGCGTCGAGATCAAGAACCGCCCAGACCTCATGCCCGGCAGCGTCGAGTTGCGCGTGCAGGATGACGGTCCTGGCATCCCCGAGCAGCATCGCTCGCGCATCTTTGATCCGTTCTTCACCACGCGCGCTGGCGGCACGGGCCTTGGCCTCGCGACTTCATTCTGGGTGCTGAAGCGCCATGGCGGCAACTTGCACTTGGACCCGACGGTCACGACCGGCGCCTGCTTCGTCTTGACCCTGCCAGCAGTCGAACGCGCGGCCTGCGCCGACATGCATGCACCCGTCGAGGTGTCGCTGCGCGGACGCCGCCTGCTCGTAGTCGACGATGAGTCCGGCGTACGAAAGCTGTTTACGCTCATGGCGCCGAGGCTTGCGTGCGCAGTCGACACCGTTGCAACGAGCGACGAGGCTCTCGCCGCCTGGCGCAAGGCGAAGTCCGATGGCAAGCCCTACGACGCAGCCATCCTCGACCTAACGATGCCCGGCGACCGCGACGGCCACGCGACGCTGCAGTTGCTGCAACACGAAGATGATTCTGTCCGCGCGATTGTGACCAGCGGTTACCACGACGACCCCGTGCTCGCTCGACACAAGGAGTTTGGTTTCGCAGCCCGTCTCGAGAAGCCGTTTTCGATCGGAGGCTTCGAGGCAGCATTGCGCCAGGCTCTGGAATCCGCCTGAGGCCGCTGCAGATCAGAACTTCCAAGTGGTCTGCAGGTAGCCGTAGTAAACATCGTCGGACTGGCCTCCAGACGCCTGCTCCTGGAACGATCCATCGAAGAGCACGGCAAAGCCAACCTCGACGTCGAACGACTTCGGAATCACGTCCCAGCGAACGCGTCCCTCGATCTGGTCCCCGACGTGCGTGCCCGATGCACCGGTCGGATCTCGGAGCGGAGTTGGCCCGGACGCAGTCCATGCATCCCGTTCCTCCGCGAGCCACGCGCCGCGCCACGCCATCATGCATTGCACCTCCGCGACAGGTTGAAGCAACAGGCGCAACTCCGGCGAAACGAGGTTGGCGCGTGCGATCGCGCCGTAGATGCCGGTTGGTCCGTACTCGAACCGACGCGCACCAAAGAGCGTGTCGAAGCGACCGTTCTTGCCGTCATTGCTGCGCGAGTCGCCAGTTGCATGGTCGTATGCGACCTGCACCGCGGGCTTCCATGGCGCATCAAAGGCGTAGCCGAGCGACACGTGCGCAAACCAAGCCTGGTGGTCGGAGATCGGAGTTGCAGCCCCGATGTTCGTCTTCGACTCGCCTTGCTGACCTGCAGCCTCCATCTCGTAGAACCACGCGCCCTCGCGCTTGGTCGGCTGGTAGTTGCCGTAGTTGTCGCAGAGGCGGAAGCCGAAAGTCAGCAGATCCCGCATTCGAGAATCTGCGGCATTCTCCCCGAGCCAGAACACGTAGGTGTCGAGGCTGGTCGCTTCACTCAACTTGTGCGCATGGTAGGCGCCGGCGAACTGGGTGTCGGCGTCCTGCGAATCGAGCTCCCATTCGTTGTTGCGCAGCGAACTCGAGTCGGACGGCAACCGGTCGACCGGCACGAACCAGAAGGCGCGCACCGACGACGACTCGCCGTTCCATATCCAGTCCGCGCCGGTGAACGAGTTGATCGAGTTGCGAAAGGCGTTGCGTGCCACCAAGCGGCGACTGCCGAGGTCGACAGCCTGCCGACCTGCACGCAGTTCGTGCCTGCCGTTGCCGAGTTCACCCAGTTGCATCGAGCCAAAGGCCTGAAGCACATCCGCCGCGTTGACCATCGTCGTGTCGACGTAGCTGTCGGCCTGCAGTCCGAACTGGCGAGCGTCGAGGATCTCGAGGACTCCGCCCAGCGTCTCCCCGCTCATGTCGAACTTCAGCGCGGTGCGCATCGCGAACACGTCATCGTGGTCGGCATAGACTCGGTTGCCATTGGCGGCGCCACGGAACTGATTATCGAGTGACTCCAAGCGCGATCGCTGCTCGCCGCTGACGGTGAGCCAGGACGGGCCGCCGAACGCCGCATGGAGCCGCCATGGCTTGCTGCCAACGTCTTGCTTGCTGTCAACCGACCTCGGCTCCTGCCGCGCATCGGCGGGCGGCGCAGATTGACCAGGCAGTTGAAGAGCCAAGGCGACGCAAAGAGTCGGTTCGAAGAACGAGCGGGGGCTGAGGAGGTCCATGGCGCGAAGCAAAGACAAGAACCGAGCCATGAGGCCGCGTCCAACCTGAGCATGCGCAGATTTCGTCGATCGCGGCGACGGACCACCCGCCGACCGTTCCTTGCCTCGCAACGCAGTGTCACCGATCGGTGACAGACCCAGTCCCCCGCGACCAACTGTGCAGAGAGTGGAACGCACTGCCTGCGAGCACGAGCATGCCACCGACGAGAACGAGCCCGTGCGGTTCTTCGCCGTGAACGATGTAGGTCCAGACCGGCGTCAGGATCGGTTCCAGCAGCAGCAACAATGACGCCTGGAATGCAGGCACCTTGCGCAGGCCGCGGACCAAGAGCGCGTAAGCCGTCCCGATCTGAACGACTCCCAAGTAGCTGAGGACCACGAAGTCGGACGGCTCGATCGCAGGCAACGGCCAGGCGAACGCCATCGTCGCAAGACACGCGATCGCGTTGCCGTAGGCGATTGCTTGCTGCGACGGATCCCCACCCCCTGTCGCGAGCGATGCAGCACGGCGGAGCGACAGCACCGTGCACGCCCAGGCAACGCAACTGACGGCGCCGAATGCGAGCCCGAGCTCCGGGTCGGGCGCGGTCGGCGACACGGTCGACGGCGCCGACCACAGACACGTGAAGCCTGCCGCGATCAGCAATAGCGGCACGGCATCGGAGCGCCGGATTCCTTCGCCGAGAAACAGCACGCCGCCGAGCAAGACGAGCCCAGGCGACATCGCTTGCATGAACAAGGCAGCCGCCGCCGTCGCATGACTCACGGCCATCACTGTCGACGTCGTCGAAATCGCGAAGCCGCATGCGATCCACCAAGTTCGCAGCCGCGGCAAGCGACGCGCGTTGGGCAGCAACAGAAACAGAAAGCACGCGGCGATCCCGGAACGCACGCATGCACGAGCCAGCGCGTCGAGCGACAGCGACTTCAACGCAACAGCGCCGGTCGAGAACAAGGTCGCGGCGAGCACGAGGGCGAGGCGGGGATGAACCGACATGCGTCAGGCGGAGAAGTTCATCGCACGGCAGGCGCGGCGCAACTGCCGGCTGTCGCTAGGGCGCAAGCACGAAGAACAGCGCAACTGAGGCGATCGTGCCGAACGCGAGCCAGAAGATGCCGACGACTCGGCGGCGCTTCAACTGCAACCACAGCGCGAGCCCCGTAGCGGCAACCAAGGCCCAAAGCACGCCAGCGAGGTCGATTGCGATCCACCACGCACCGCCACCCTTGCCGGTGTGCAGATCGAGGAACAGCGCCCACGCGCCGCGCGACTCGATCGTCAACTCCATCGCGCCATCCTGCTTGCCGATTCGAGCGTCGCACCGCTGGCTCGGGCGCTCGAATGTGACGCGGATCTCCTCCTCGCCGTCGTCGAAGTCGGTGACCGCCCCCACCGCCCCGTGCCGGCGCAGTGCCTCGACGAGCGCAAGCCGATCCCCTGTGAACTCCGGCGCAGAAAACGTGGCGGTGCGATGCTCCGAACGCGCGAGGTCGAGCCCCCACTCCGCGGCGTGAACGAGCAGCACGCCGCTGATCCCGAAGAACAGCAGCATGACGAAGCTCGCCAGCGAGAGATGGATGTGGACGGTGCGCAGGACCTGCCAGAAGTTCGAGCTCACCGCGCCGCCTCGCGCGGGCCGTAGCGGAGCGATGCAGAGGCCAACTCCCTGTTTGCCGTGAACGACGCGCTTGCCGGCTTGTCACCGCAGACGATCTTCTGCCGCGAAGTCGTGTGGCCACCATGCTCGCGCGACACTTCGATGACCACCGTGTATTCGCCGGGCGCAACGGCTGAGCCAGCGTCGTCCGCTCCGTTCCAGGCGAGCCGATACTCGCCCGGCCCGCGCGAAGCGCGGCCGATCGCATCCACCTGGTCACCCGACTCCGGATCAGCCTTCCACCAATTGGTCAGTTCACTGACCCAACGCCGGTTCTTGCCCCAGAGCGCGAGTGTCGCGACGTGCTTGCGCTGTTGGTCTTCGACCCAGACTGCGACGTAAGGCCGTTCGTAGCGGCGCGCGTCGAGCTTGGGCAACGCGAGTTCGATCGCGAGTTCGTGATTCTTCGGGAAGGCGCTGTCACCACTTCCGCCGACGGCCTCCGTCGCATGGCGGAGCAGTTCCTGAAAACCACGCGTCGCATGGCGCTTGCCTTTGTCGTCGATGATCAGGCACTCGACTCCCGGCAACCGTTGCGCGACTTGAAGGGACTCCGCGGGCGGCAGCACGCAGAATGCGGTCGCGAGCGCGTCCGCAGTCATCGCATCGTCGGCCATCACGGTCGCCTGCAACGCACCGGTCGCAGGCTGTCCGAATCCTGGATCGACGATGTGCGAGCGCCATCCCCCATCGACCTTGCCGCCACGCGCGTAACCGCCACTCGTCGCCGCCGCGCCGCTCAGGAATGGCACGCGCAACATCACGCGGCCGTTGTCTTCAGGCCGGCGTGGGTCGAGCACGCCGAGTTGCCAAGGCACTCCGCCGGGGAGGGTAAACGCGACTTGGTCACCACCGACGTCGAGCAGCGCGCCGGCCACGTCGGGGCACGCGGCGCGCGCCTTTTTCACCGCGGCTTCGATGATGTAACCCTTCGCAATCCCATCGAGCACCAGCGTGAGCTTGCCTTTTGGAGCGATCGTTCGATGCGCCGCGTCGATCGCCAGCCCCGAGCCATGCATGGCAGCGACGGCTGTGTCGAGCAACGCGCGATCCGGGGCTTTGCCTGACGTATACGCCTGTCGCCAGATCTCGATGACACCGCCGATGCGCACATCGAATGCACCGGTGCTCTGCAATCGCATCTGCTCGGCGCATTGGAGGACTTCGAGCAACTCCTTCTGCGCATCCTTGACGACCTCGCCGCGCGACAATGCCGCGACCGGAGTGTCCTTGCGCCAGTTGGAGAAGATCGCGTCGAGCCGCTCGATCTCCTCGAGCACCACGGAAAGAAACAGGTCCGCTGACTTTCGATCGCTACGCACAGCAAGGTCGAGCGACGTGCCGAGCACATGGTCGCGACGCAACAGGATCGGCTCTTGCGCGAGGATCGGGGCGAGCAGCATCGCCAATGCGAAGAGGGCTAGGAGCGGCATCGGGGCAAGGATGCTAGCAACGGCGACGAGCGCCCCGCGTCGCAACTGTGTCAACGAACACGACTGCGCCAACCGAGCCGACGTCACGCTACGACGGTCGATTGCGCCCCAGTCGCTCGTGCGCCTCGACGAAATCGTCGCCGAGGAACGACGCCGCGAGGTTGATTTCACCGGCGAGCAAAGTGGCGGCCATGACGCAGGCGAGTTCGCGCGCCGAACGTGCGCCGACAATCGCCTGTCCTTCTGCCGCTGTGCCCTTCTGCGTGCCGCCGCCGACAATCGCAGCGTGCAGGTTGGGGAGGTCGAGCGATGCGTAGAGATCGCCGCCGCGATCCTCGAGTGAAAGCGTGCCGACGGCGCATTCTGCGGTGTAGGCGACGTCTTGCCCGGTCGCGAGATAGATCCCAGCCAGTCCATTGGCGATCTGAATCGCGTGGTTTGCCGTGCCCATGCGCGCGTAGGCGAGCTGGTAGGTGGCCCACAACTCCGCCAACGCGGCGGCGGTGGTCTTGAGTTGCGACGCCACCACTTCGCGGGCCACGACCGCCTCGGCGACGACCCACTTGCCACGCCAGCAGCGCAACGACGCGCGCTTCTCGACGTCGTGGCCGTGCAACAATGTCATCGTCGCGCCGGGGATCCTGGCGACAAGCGCGCCTGCTGCCCGCGTCACCATGTTGATGCCATGCGCGTCCCCGGTGGTCATTTCGAGGCGAAGCAACAGGCGACGGCCGAGCAGTTCCCAGCTGATCGCGGTGACCTTGCCGTGCGAAGTGGTCGCTTCCGCCGCTGCGCGCAACTCAGCCACATGCGCGTCGACATATCGCCCAGCATCGAACGCAGACGCGACGGAGGCGAACGACAGGATCGGCCAGACCGCCAAGCCGTCTCGCAACACGCGCACGTCGAAGCCCGACGCGCACGCCTTTAGACCGCGTTGATAGGAGGCCACCATGGTGCCTTCGCAAGTCGCCATCGGCACCGCGTAGCGACCGGCGAAGTCGCCGCGCAGGACGACTGGCCCCACCACGCCTACTGGAATCTGCGCATGACCGACACATGCCTCGATGTTGCCGCGAGCAGATCCCGGCGACACGGGCTCACCTGCAAGGTGCGGCAGGGGGATGCCAAGCCACTGCTGGCGCGCCGAGATGGCGTCAGGCGACATGTCGTCGCTGCGATCACGCGGGGGCGGGTCACGAAAGTCACGTCCAGCCATGGCGAGGAGAATGCTGGCGCCCGTGGCGGAAGTCACGGCACTTGGGCGCGCGCCGTCGGTCTGCCCACCGCTTTCGCTTGGGCCCGCGGCTCGATCCGCCATCGACCGATCATCCGGCCGACCTTGCCCCTGGCGAACGCCGTCGTAACCTGCTTCCCCCCGATGGCCGAACTGACCCAGGAAATCGCGCGTCGGCGCACGTTTGCGATCAT
>SXPK01000062.1 GCA_005776365.1 Planctomycetia bacterium | reverse complement strand
CCTGACGAGTCGCTTCCGAGTCGCTGCACGGCGGCGGGAACAGCCCCTCTGCCCCGGCGCGATAGGCAGGCTACAAGCCCCAGCTAGAACTGACAACCCACCGCACACCGGGTCCCAGCAAGGGAAGTCCATCGCCGCAGGTCCGCGGGGCCGTCTCGCGGCCGCCACGCCGCACGGCGGCGCCGATGTGCGCGCACCGCGGCGCAGGAGGAGCATTGGCGCGATCTAGGGGCTAGGCTCTTCGCCCCCATGAACGCTTCCGTGGACCTGCTGCGCACGCGCCTTGGCGACCATTCCGCGCGCGTTTTGCGACTAAGCTCCGCCGTCGCCAGCGACCGCCGCGAACTGACCGTCGCGTTCCCGCAGCTGCCGCGGGTCACTTCAAAGGCCCAGCTCGGCGGCGGCATTGCGAACGTCTCCGGCTCGCGCTGCGACCTCGACGGCTGGCGCGTCTGCGACGCGGCGGCCGCATTGCTGCTGCACGACGCGAAGGCGACGGATCGCGAGTTACTCGACCTCTATGCGCACGGCGACCTCGAGGAACGCGCGATGCTGCTCCGTTCGCTCGCGGCGTTGCCGATCACCGAGGCAACCGGTGCGTTGTTGCTCGAGGTGCAACGCACCAACATGGTGCTGCATCTCGAAGCCGCCTGTTGCGACTGCGACCTGCTCGTCCGCGTGCGCAAGGTGGGCCTGCCGAACTTCGGCAAGGCGGAGCAGAACCGTCTGCTGCTCAAGGTGGCATTCCTCGACCTGCCGCTCGCGCGGGTGTTCGACGGCGCGTCGCTCGCCAACGAAGAACTTTCGCGCATGCTGCAGGACCTCGCGACCGAGCGCGAAGCCGCCGGACGCCCCGTCTGGCGCGACACGGACCGCCTGCTCGCGCGTGCGCCAGTGCCCGGCACGATCGCGCGCATCCTCGGCGGCATCGAGCACGGCGACGATCAACGTCGTTTGGCCGCGGCCGAAGGCATTGCACTGCTGCAACGCAAGGACCTAGCCGCCTTCGCACGAGAGCGCTTGCCCCGCGAGCCACGCCCCGAAGTCCGCGCTGTGCTGCAACGCGCCGCCGCGACGACGAACGCACTGAGCTGAGCCAACGCCATGCTGATCTTCGAACCGCACATTCACATGTACAGCCGCATCACGGACGACTACGATCGCATGGCGCTCGCAGGGATTCGTGCGGTGTTGGAGCCAGCGTTCTGGCTCGGCCAGAATCGCACGAACGTCGGCTCGTTCGTCGACTACTTCGACACGCTGATCGGCTGGGAGCGGTTCCGCAGCCAGCAATTCGGCATCCACCACTTCTGCACCATGGGCCTCACTCCGCGCGAGGCCAACGACGACCGCGTCAACGATGCAGTGATGGAGATCCTGCCGCGCTACCTGCAGAAGGACTCGGTGCTCGGCGTCGGCGAGATCGGCCTCGACGACCAGACCCCAAAGGAAGAGAAGTATCTGCTCGCGCAACTCGCGCTCGCGAAGAAGCACAGCCTGCCGGTGCTGATCCATACGCCGCACCGCGACAAGAAGAAGGGCTTCTTGCGCTGCATCGACCTCGTCAAGGAATCGGGCGTGCCGATGCACCACGTGCTGCTCGACCACGGCAACGAGGAGACGATCAAGATCACGCGCGAGACCGGCTGTTGGCAGGGCTTCTCGATCTACCCGAACACCAAGATGGACCCGCATCGCATGGTCCAGATCGTGCTCGAATACGGCGTCGAACGCGTGATCGTCAACAGCGCCGCCGACTGGGGCGTCAGCGATCCGCTGATGGTGCCGCGCACCGCGACCAAATTGGAGCAGGCTGGAGTTGCGCGTTCTCGCATCGAGCAACTCGTGTGGCAGAACCCGACCGCGTTCTTCGCCCAGTCGAATCGCCTCGACATGAATGATCTGCTGCGCCCCGCGAACAGCAACCTGCGCGAGACCTTCGAGGGCAACTCGGTGTTGCGCGGCCAGGACCCGGATCGCGTCTGACGAGCATGGCACGCGGCGGCGCGCCGCGAACGCGATCATCGCAGACCAGACCTCGTCTCGTGGGCCATCAGTAGTACCGGTTTCGGTGGTGCCCCTTCCACTTGCAGCCATCAAGTTCGAGGGCCTCACCTAGTAGAGGGCGGGGGCCCCTCGCGCGAAGCCGTCCGAGGTCTCGGACGACCACGGTGCACACGCCGCCAGGTTCTCGACTCCACGCCCGCCTTGACACGCTCGCAGCAGGGCGGCTGGCGGCAGGGGCGAGATCTAGGACTACGGACGAAGTCGAACCCCCGATTCGACCCAGTTCGCACGCCGCCGAACTCGGCCTAGATGAAAGCCTCGCGGGCAGCATGCGGTCTTCGACGGGCTGCTAACATGCGCACCTCCCCGCCGTGCGACTTTCCCGCCGTTGCGGGCCAGAATCCAAGAGCCTTTGAACCATGCTCCGATTCGCATCCGCTTCCAATGGACTCGTCGAAACGTCCCAGGCTGCCGCAGCAGCGGTGAAGGCCGCTGCACCAGCAGGCGACGCTGCGGCGTGCAAGCTGGTGGTCTTCCACGTCACGATGGGACACGACCATCGCGCGCTGCTCGCCACGTTGCGCAAAGCGTGTCCTTCCGCGCGCATCGTGGGCTGCACCTGCGCCGGCATCATCGGCCGCGAAGGGGCCGATGAGAGCCCGCGCGCGCTCGGCCTGATGCTGGTGTGGGGCGAAGCAGCCGACCTGTCGCTTGCCTACACCGAACGACTGGACGGCAACAACGCGAGAACCGCCGCAGCCACCCTCGCGGGCGACATCGTCAAGAAGCACGGCAAGCCACGCTTCTGCATGCTGCTCGCGTCAGGCATCGACGTCGACGCCGATGGCTGCATCGAGGGCATTGAGTCCGCCTTTGGGAAGGACGTAACGGTTTTCGGCGGGACTTCGGCCGACACCATGCAGGGAATCGCGAGCTACCAGTTTCTCGACGACTCGATCCACGAGCACGCCGCGGTTCTGGTCGGCTTTCACGACGCCTCGCTGCGAGTCGACACCCGCGCTTCGCACGGGTTCGTGCCAGCGCCCGTCCAACTCGAGGTCACGCGCGCCGAGGGGAACCGCATCTTCACGATCAGCGGCGAACCCGCGTGGACCGCATACGCGCGCGGCCTCGGTCTGCCGCCGAGCGCCACTCCTGGCGACACCATCCCGCCCGGTGCCGTGGGTGTCGCGTTGTCGCCGGCAGAGATCGAAGAATACGGCGACTCCCACCTCCTGCGCGTCATCACGAAGAAACTCGGCGACGGTTCGATGCTGATGCCCGTGCGCTGCGCGACCGGAACGAAGCTGACGCTGATGCGGCGCGATGAGGAGCGCATTTTCCGCAACCTCGACGTGATGATGAAACAGTTCCAACGAGACCTCGCAGGCCGCAGGGTCCAGGCAGTGTTCCACGCCGACTGCGGCGCACGCGGCCGCCTGACGCTCGATCGCGTGTCGAAAACCGACATCGTGCGCGCGATGCAGGAACCGCTGATGCAAGGCAACCAGTGCCCGCCTTGGCTGGGAATGTACGGCTTCGGCGAACTCGCCCGACTCCTCGGCAAGAACACGTTCCACAACTACACCACCGCCCTCTACGTGATCAGCCGCGGATGAGCCAGAGCGCGGATGACCTGCGCAGCGACGTCACCACTGCGGCGCAGTCTGAGCTGCGGCGGACGTTGGCCCTGTTGCTCGCAACGCAGCAGGAACTGATCCATTCGCGCCAGCAGCGTGACCGCGAAATGCGGGTCCTCGACGGCATCGTGCGTTTCAGCGAGACCGCCGCCGCACTTCAGTCAACCGACGAATTCTGGGACTGCGTCGCCGAAGCCTGCGCCTCTGCCTTCGAGTGCGAGACGGCGCTCATCATGGAATGCGAAGGCGGCAACTGCCGAGTGCTCGCTCAGAGAGGCCCGGCCCCCACGGATCCCACCGAACTCGCGGCAGTCCAAACCGCCGCAATGGCGGCGATGGGGCGCGGATCCATTGTGGTCGCCAAGGAGGATCTCGCGAGCACACGCTGCGCCGGACTTGCGATGTCTGCCCTGCTGGTGGCGCCGCTCGGCAATCCCCATGGCCCGGTGACGCGCCATGTCGTCGCGGGATTGACTCAGAGCAAGAGCGCGTTCTTTCCTCCGCTCGACGCGATGTCGGCTCCCGGTCTCCGGCTGTTCTCGAGCAGCGTGCAAGCGTTGCTTGAAATGCTGCTATCGCGCAGCCAGACGGCCGGGCAACTGGCCGCGCTCGATCGTTCGCACCGCGCGCTGGCCGAGAGCGAGTCGCAACATCGACAGCTGTTCGAAGGCAGCGCCGACGGCTTGGCATTGTGCGCGGTCGAAGACGGTTCGCTGCTCGACTGCAACCGTGCGCTCACCGCACTGATCGGATGCGACCGCGCTGACTTGGTCGGCAAGCCGGCGCCCTGGGTCACATCCAAAGAACCCGCCGCGGGCCCGGTTGAGGGCGACTTGCGCACGACAGCCGGCCTGTTGTTGCCGGTCGAGGTTCGGTGCGCGTCGACGATTCGCGTCGGCGGCCGCGACAGCAATCTCTTCGTGCTGCGCGACATCTCGCGCCGTCGCCGCGCCGAACAGGAGCAAACCCGTCTGCAAGACCAACTGATGCAGGCGCGCAAGATGGAGTCGATTGGACGGCTCGCGGGTGGAGTCGCTCACGACTTCAACAACTTGCTGACCGTGATCTGTGGCTGCGCCGAGTTGTTGCAATGCAGCGGACTCGACGAGCCGCAACTGCAATTGCTGTCGGAGATCCTGTCCGCCAGCCGCAGGGCTCAGGGTCTCACGCAGCAACTGCTCACCTTCAGCCGCAAGCAGATCATTCGGCCAGTCGTCACCAATCTGAACGAGCAGGTACAGGCGTCGATCAAGATGTATCGACGGCTGCTCGGCGAGGACATCCAACTCGACTTCGAGCCATGCTCGGAGTCTTCGCCGATCTTGGCGGATCCGCAGCAGATCGGCCAAGTCGTCGGCAACCTGCTGATCAACGCCCGGGACGCGATTCATGCGTGTGGCGACGACCGCAGCCGCCGCATCAAAGTCCGAACCGAACATGTCATTGATCCGCCCGCAGCGCCGGCGCAAGGCTGCTACGTGCGGCTGGAAGTCGAGGACAATGGCACCGGCCTCGACGAGGCCATGCTGCACAACATCTTTGAGCCGTTCTTCACGACGAAGGAGG
>SXPK01000061.1 GCA_005776365.1 Planctomycetia bacterium | reverse complement strand
GCGACAGCCACAAGGGGGCTTCGGGAGATGGCAAGGCTCCACCAACAGGCAAGGACTGACCTCGGCTCGCACCTTGTCCTGGCCGATTTCTGACATCGCCCAACCCGCCTCCTAGCATCTGCTGACCCGCCGGACCCGGTTCTTTGACGCGGCATCCGTGCGTCGGCAGCCCTCGAACGACTTGCACCGTGACTGAGACCCTGCCGCTGAACGATTTGATTGCGCTGGTCCGCCCGCAGTTGGACCGGCTCAATCGCGAACTCGTGCTCGACCTCGCGCCCCAGCAGCGGGACCTGCTCCCGCTCGTGGAGCATGTCGGCGGCTACCGCGGCAAGCAGCTGCGGCCCATGATGGTCTTCCTGTCGGCGATGGCGGCGCAAGGCAGCTCTCACAGTGGCTCGCTCAACGACGACGTTGTGCAGGTCGCCAAGGTCGTCGAACTGCTGCACACCGCGACGCTGGTGCATGACGACGTGCTCGACGGCGCTGGAATGCGTCGTCGCATTGCGACCGTCAACCAAATGCACGGCGTCGAGATCGCCGTGCTCCTCGGCGACTACATCTACGCCAAGGCTTTTCACATGGCTGTGCAGCTGCCGGATCCGGCGTGCGCGCGGTGGCTCGCGGAGACGGTTCGCGTGATCTGCCAAGGCGAGATCACTCAGGTGCTCCATCGCTTCGATGTTGCGTGGCGCGAAGACCAATACTTCAAGGTCATCGCCGAGAAGACCGCTTCGCTCTACGCGGCCGGCTGCCGGCTAGGCGGCCACTATGTCGGTGCTACCGAGGCGCGGTTGCGAGCGCTCGAGGAGTTTGGTCTCGAGCTTGGCATCGCCTTTCAAATCGTTGACGACTGTCTCGACCTCGAAGGCGACGAGCGCGTGGTCGGCAAGTCGCTCGGGACCGACCTGACGAAGGGCAAGATCACGCTCCCCATGCTCTACCTCTTGCGCCGAGACGCGACCTCAGCGGAGCGCTTGGCGGGGCTGCTCGGGTTGCCTGAGCAGGAGGCCCTGCGCCGGCTCCGCGCCGAGTTTCCGCTCGAACACGCAATCGCCTACGCGATGGACGAGGCCAAGCGTCGCGTGGCGAAGGCGCAAGCGTCGCTCAGCGCGCTGCCCTCGGGCAATGCCAGGTCTGCACTGTCGCAGATCGCGGGTTATGTCCTGAGTCGGCGCCTGTGAAGGTTGGCGGCGACCGCCGCAACCTTGGCACGCGCCAGTGGAGCGCGCAGATCGTCGTTTCCTTCGATGCATGCAGGACCGTCCCTTGTGCGGACAGTCCTCCCGATTGGCTTGTTCGCACCTGAAGAACCATGAAGGCGAAACTTCCGCTTGTCCTCGTCGCCCCGTTGGCGTGCCTCGTGCTGGCTTCCTGTCGTGCCGAGCATGCGCAATGGAGCCCTGAAGCACGATTGTCTGGCGAACAACGGCCGACGGACTTCGGGCAAGATCAGAAGCAGCGCTTTGGTCTTCGTGATGTGCGAACACCCGCAGCTCAAGGACAGCAACCAGAAGTCGCGGGGGCCTTTTCAGCCAGCGCTCCTGCTGGATGGCGTGCGGCCGCAGGCAGCGAGTTCCGCCAACTCAACTGGAGGTTCGATTCGGATCCTGAAGCCGAGTGCTACCTGACCGCCGGCAACCTCCGCGGCGGCATGCTCGCAAACGTCAATCGATGGTTCGGCCAGTTCGACCAAGCCTCGATTGTCCAAGCTGACTTCGATGCGCTCCCGCGGCACGACCTGCTCGGCAAGCCTGCTGTGCTCGTGACGATCGAAGGTGAGTTTCGTGGCATGGCCGGCAGCGGCAAGCCCGGTTACATGCTGCTTGGTCTGGTCGGCGGCACGGACGACGACATGATCACGTTGAAGCTCGTCGCTAAGAAGGCGACCGCGGAGGCCGAACGCGAGCGTTTCTTGCAGCTAGGAGCTTCGATCCGGCGCGGCGCGACGCAGCAGGCTGCGGCAGGATCCGCCCAAGCGAAGCCCGCAGGCGCGCCCGCCGCGACGATCGGCGACGGCTTTGTCGCCGACGCGCCATCGAACTGGTCTGCGCAAAGAACGAGTTCGTTCCGGCAACTCAACTGGACGATCGGGACGGGCGGCGCCGAGTGCTATCTGACCGCAGGCAATCTTCGCGGCGGCAAACTCGCGAACGTCAATCGCTGGGTCAGCTCGCAGTTCGGCCAGGCGCCGCTCGACGCGACGCAGTTCGAATCCCTCGACCGACACACCTTGCTCGGTGCACCAGCGTCGCTCGTCGCGCTGCAAGGCGAATTCAAGGGCATGGACGGGACGTCGAAGTCCGACTTCGCCTTGCTCGGTCTCGTCGGCGGCAGCGACGAGGACATGGTGACGCTAAAGCTTGTCGGACCGGCGGCGGTCGTCGAGCAGGAGCGCGTCGCGTTCCTCGCGGTCGCGGCCTCGATCCGGCGCGTCGGTGAGCCGGCGCCTGCCGCGGTCGCGAAGCCCGCCGCCGTGACGACACCCTCTGCTGGCGACGGTCCCGTGTCTCCCTTCTCCGGAACCGTGCCGGCGACGTGGCAGCCCATGGGAGACACCGGATCGCGACTGCTGCGGCATCGGATCGGCCAGACGGGCGAGTGCTACGTTGGGCAGCTCGGCGGCGAACTCGCGCAGATGGTGTCGGTGTGGTTTGGCGAGATGTCACAACCCGCGCCCGATGCGGCTGCGATCGCTGCGCTGCAAAAGCAATCGATGCTCGGCGGCGATGCAGTGTTGCTCGACTTGCGCGGGCAGCATCGCGGCACCGGCGGGCAACCCAAAGAAGGCATGCGTCTCCTCGTCGCCGTGAAGACCGAAGGTCAGGGCGTCGTGTTCTGCAAGATGATCGGCGCCGAGAACGAAGTGGAGCAGGAGCGCGCCAACTTCGTCGCCTTCTGCCAGAGCCTCAAGAGGAACGACGGATGAATCCGCAGGATTCGATCAAGCAGGAAGCAGGACAGTCGGCACAGGAGAAACGCACGCTGCTGCGCATCCTCATCGGCACGTTAGGGTCGCTGAAGCTTGCGGTCTGGATCCTGTTGTTCTTCGGCGTGCTCACGTGGGCAGGCACGCTGGCGCAGAAGACGCTGGGGTTGTTCGTTGTTCAGCGCGACTTCTTCGAGTCGTTCTTCGTGCGTTGGAACACCGGCGTCGAGCTCGCCAATGGCTTGATGCTGAAGGTCCCGTTGCCCGGCGGCTACCTCCTGATGCTGTTGTTGTTCGTCAACCTGATGGTCGGCGGCATCACGCGACTGCGCTGGAGCGCGCGCAACCTCGGCATCCTCGTCACGCATCTGGGCATGGCCTTGTTGCTGGTCTCAGGCTTCGTGAAGTTGCACTACTCATATGCCGGCCATGTCGCGCTCTACGAAGGCGCGAAGACCAGCACGATGGTCAGCTTCCACGACTTCGAACTCGCGCTGCTCAAGAAGGATGGTGAGTTGGTCGTCGAACGCACGGTTCCCGAGGCGGCTCTCGCCCGAGAAGCGGAACTTCACGCCCAAGGCTTGCCCTTCGTCGTTCGCCTTAGCAATTGGATGCCCAACTGCGAACCGCGCTTGAAGGGGCCGATGTTCGAGGTCGACGTCCCGGTCGTCACGGATCCCTCGGGCGCGGGAGTCTATCTCGCCAGTCTGGACGTGCAGCCCGAGCGCGAGCGCAACATCGCCGGCTGCTACGCAACGGTGCGTGACCTTGCGACCGGCGTCGAGACAACCGGCATCCTGTGGGGCGCCGACTTCCGTCCGCACGATGAACGGCGGGCGCCATTCACCTTCGAGATGGGCGGGACAGTCTGGGGCTTGGATCTGCGTCGCGTGACTTGGAACCTGCCGTTCTCGCTCCGACTCGACAAGTTTCAGAAGACCGACCACCCGGGGACGATGAATCCTCGCGACTTCAGCAGCTGGGTGACGGTCTTCGACGAAGGCAGCGAACAGCAGTTCCACATCTACATGAACCACCCGCTGCGGCGTGAAGGGCACGTGTTCTTCCAGACGAACTGGGGGCCACAACCCGGCGGCAGTCTGCGCGGGCCGCCTTGGTACTCGGTGTTCGAGGTCGCCTCCAACCCGTCTGATTACTGGCCGGAAGTCGCCAGCTACGTGATCTTGATCGGCCTGCTGCTGCACTTTGTGCCCAAGCTGTTCCGATACCTCCG
>SXPK01000060.1 GCA_005776365.1 Planctomycetia bacterium | reverse complement strand
GCCGGCGACGACGTCGCGCTGCGGCGTGGCGAACAGGGACTGGTGCTGATTCATGAACGGGGTCTGGTGCAAGAGGGCGGCAGGTCCGCCATCGCGAGTCCACCTACGCTAGATACCGCGTCCGTCGACACCAAGACCTGCCACGCGCTTGTGCGACAAGCCATCAAGGAACCTCTACGGGCCCGCCACGCGAGCAACAGGTCGCAGTCGTCCTATTCGCAGGTGGCCCGCTATCGTCATCGCGATGCGACTCGTGCTGCTGTGTCTGGGCGCCGCGCTCGCGGCGTGCTCCTCTCCAGTTCCAAGCGGCGCCGCTGCCGATGCGCCCTCGATGCCCGACCCGACGCGCACGCCGATGTCGCAGGACGACCGCATGGCTTGGTGGCGGGAAGCGCGCTTCGGCATGTTCGTGCACTGGGGCCTCTATGCAATTCCCGCCGGCACCTGGAATGGCAACACGGACTACGGCGAGTGGATCCGCGACAGCGCGCGCATCCCGATCGGCCAATACGGATCATTCCGCCCGCAGTGGAACCCCACCGCATTCGATGCCGATGCGTGGGCTCGCACTGCCAAGGCCGCCGGCATGCGTTACCTCGTGCTGACGAGCAAGCACCACGACGGCTTCTGCTTGTTCGACAGCAAAGAGACCGACTGGGATGTGATGAACACGCCGCACGGCCGCGACATCTGCAAGGAACTCGCTGCCGCCTGCGCGCGCCACGGTGTCGTCTTCTGCCTCTACCACTCGATCATGGACTGGCATCACCCGGACTACCTGCCGCGACGGCCATGGGAAGTCGCAACGCGCAGCAAAGACGGTGCCGACTTCGCTTGCTTCGAACGCTACCTGCACGCGCAGGTGACCGAGATCGTGACCAGCTACCGCCCTGCTGTGCTCTGGTTTGACGGCGAATGGGAGTCGACGTGGAACCACGAACGGGGCACGAGACTATTCGACCTCTGCCGTTCCCTCGCACCAGCGATGCTGGTCAACAACCGCGTCGACGTGCATCGCGGCGGCATGGCGGGTTTTTCGCAGCACACCGAGGCAAAGGGCGACTTCGCGACGCCTGAGCAAGAGATCCCGCCGACCGGGATGCCCGGCGTCGATTGGGAATCGTGCATGACGATGAACCGGCACTGGGGCTTCAACGCCGCCGACGCGCAGTGGAAGTCGTCACAAGAACTCATGCGCAACCTCATCGACATCGCGAGCAAAGGCGGCAACTACCTGCTCAACGTCGGCCCGCGGGCCGACGGTTCGTTCCCGCCGGAGTCCATCGAACGACTCGCGGCGATCGGCGCCTGGATGAACGAGCACGGCGAAGCGATTCACGGCACCACTGCGAGCGTGTTCGAGTCGACGCCCTGGGGCCGCTGCACGGTGCGCGCCGGCGACGCCACTTCGACGCTCTACTTGCACGTATTCGAGCCACAGAAGACGCGCGTCGAACTGCGGTTGCCCGGACTCACGAACAAGATCCGCTCCGTGCGCGTGCTCGGAGCGCGTGGTGAGGTGGCTCCATTCGTGTTCTCGGTGTTCCCGCCGGTCGAGTTTGGATGCGTCGTCGAGCTGACCGACCCGCATCCTTTCGCGACGGTCGTCGCCGTCGAGATCGAAGGACGGCCCGACATCGTGCATGCGCCGCGCATCGAGGCGGAGAGCGAGCACTTCGTGCACGCGCTCGAAGTCACGATCGGCAGCGACAGCAGGACCGCGACCACGACCTTCACGATCGACGGCAGCGATCCATTGCCGACGAGCCAGCGGGTCACCGGCGATGGCCGCGTTCGCATCGACAGCACCTGCACGGTGCGTGCCTCGTCGTTCCTCGACGGCGAACTGGCGAGCAACCGCGTGCGACGGACCTTCACCAAGGTCGATCCGATCCCCTGCGTCGAAGCCGTCGCGCCGGGAGAAGGGCTCACCGTGTCGCAGGCCCGCTTCGAAGGCACCGCGCTATCACAGGCAGAAACCGCGCGGCCGCTTGGCGTCACTGGCACCGCCACGCGCATCGGCGTTGGACAACAACCCGGCGAGCAAGTGCAGATGCGCTTCTCCGGCTTCCTGAACGTGCCCGATGACGACCTCTACCGCTTTGCGCTCACCAGCGACGATGGCAGCATCCTGCGCATCGCGGGCCGTACCGTGATCGACAACGACGGCCTGCACGGCCCGATCGAGAAGCGCGGCGCGGTCGCGTTGCAGACGGGCCTGCACCCGATCGAGGTCTCTTGGTTCAACGCGACGGGCGGGGCCGAACTCGACCTGCGTTGGGCGCGGCCTGGCGCGGCATTCGCGCCGATCCCGAGCGCCGCGCTGCGGCATTGATCCGACGCATCAGCCGCCAAAGGGCACGCCTCCTTTCACCAGCACGAGGCTGTTCAGGAAGTCGATCATGTCGCGTTGCTGCAGTTCGGTCAGCGCGCGGAATGCATCGCGGCTGGCCAGCGCCTCGCCACCGTGCCAGAGGATCGCTTCGGCAATCGTCGTCGCGCGACCATCGTGGAGATACGGCGCGGTCGAGCCGACACCCCAGAGGTTCTCCGTCAAAAACGTGTCCGCGCCGGAGCCGGTTTCGTCGACCGACTCTGCGAGCCCCGCACCCATGCGATGCCGCTTGAGATCGCCGTACAGCGACACCACCGCCTTGCCAGTTGACGACCGCTTCAACGCGCCGAGGTTGACGACGCGGCCATTCACGACGAAGCGATTTTGCGGCTGGTCCGCGGTCAGATCGAACGCAACCGGCGCATCAGCTCGTACGGACTCGGCGGCGGGGCTCTGTCCGGCTGGGAAAATCGTGTCGCGATAGGAAGGATGCGCGCTCGGCTCCCGAAAGATCGCCGCATCGAGTTCCATCGACGGCTTGTGGCAGTCCGTGCAGCCAACCTGGCGAAACAGCGCCTCGCCGTTCTGGACTCGAATCACCTGCTGGAACGACACGCCTGCGCCCAACCCGAGTTGGCTCATCTCGAGGGTCGTGACCGGCCGCGGTTGGGCCGCGACATACATCGTCATTGCGGTCAAGTCGCCGACGCTCAGTTCGTTGACCACGCGGTCGCCATCGCCGTCCACGCCGTGGCCGACAAGTTCCACGGCCTGCATCCCGATTTCGTTGTGGCAGGCGCCGCGATTGAAGTCGCGCACGGTCGCAACGCTGCCTTTCCACTGGAACGGACGCACGACCAAGTCCCCATCGACGCCGGTGACGAAGGACGTCCGGAACACCACCGAGTTTGATGTCGGCGTGTAGTCGCCACGCAGCGTGCCGAATGACACACCCTTTGCGACCAGCGCGACAGACGCGCTGCGCCGCGACTGCATCACGTTCGCCCGCAGCTGCTCGCGCTGCGCGTGCAGCGCCATCGTCATCTCTTCGGCCAGAAGCTGCACCGCTCCCATGCCGAACAAGTGCGGCGTGTTGCGCTGGATCATCTGTCCGGCGACACCGGCGCGCCGCGGATCGCGGACCGCATTCGCGGTCACGGGGCCGCCGCCGTCCGGCACTGGCGCCGCGTGGCAAGCAATGCAGCTCTGCGCGTTGGGTCCGGTAGCGCGCGGCGGAAAGTGGCGCGCCCACTGGCCCGGCGCGATGAGGTCGGCGCGCGGCATCCGCGTGAAGCGCATCCCGGTTCCGACGTTGGCGCCGACGCCGTCGAGTTCATTGAACGCCGTGTCGAACAGTGCGTCGCCGTGCAGGAAGGCGCGCAGGAACGCGTCGGCGCCGCGGCCCGCCTGAACCTCGGCCAACAGATCCGCCTGGTCCATGTGTGTCGGCATCGCCGGCACGTGGAGCCGCTCGACAACAAGTCGATCGGCGGGAGTCTGCGCGCGGAGTCCGTCGGCTGTGACCCCGAGCAGGACCAGGGATAGAGAAGCGTAGTGAGCAATATGCATGGCAATAGCTCGCGCAGCTGCGCGAGTGAGTCCGGGGGGTGAGTTGCGAGCGAGTCTGAGTGGGGACAAGCAGTCCTGAGCGGAGTCCAATCGCTCAGAAGCTGCCGATGGTCATTTCGACGCCGTTCGAAGTCAGTGCGCCGACGGGATTGACGCCCCGCACAAGCGACACGGACTGGCTGAAGACGCGCAGGCCGAGAAAGATCGCGTCGCTGGGGATGGGGCCGAGCGTCCGCGTGAGCGTGCCGAACAACGCATCCGCGTCGTTCGTGATGACGTACTGACGGCAACCAGGGGCGCCAAGCGCCGCCAAGTCGGCGCCTTGTTCGATCTGCAGGAACGCGATCAGGTTCAACGTCAGCAGCGCATCGGCCGGGACCTCGTAGGTCGTCAGCGAGACCGTCTCGCCGACAACCGGGCGCTGGGTGGCAGCCAGTTGCATGGGCCGCGCGAACGCCGTCTGCATCGCGTGGATCGCCGCGAAGTTCGTCGTTGCTGGCGCCACACCGAAGTTCTGCTCGCCCGGCGTGAACCCGACGATGCAAGGCAGATTGCCGTGCGCGACCGATCCGTAGCGGACCTCGATCTCGCCATTCGGGAACAGCACGCATTGGAAAGTGCTGAGGTCCGTGCCGCTCGTGCCGTGCAGCCAGATGTCGTCGTAGGTGATCGTCACGAAGCGATCGAGCGGGTCGCGCTCGTAGCTGACTCCGCCGCTGCCCGGGGCGCCTGGATTGAAGTCCGTCCACGCCAGAGCGAACCTCGCCGCCTGCGATGCAAGTTCGCCGAGCGTCGGGGTGAAGTCAGCGACCGCGGAAGGCTGCAGCCAGAAGTAGCCGTTGGTGCAAATGCGGATCGTGTTTGTCGCGCCGCCTGGGAACGGGAACGCCCAAGGCAACAAGACCTCGGACAGGCTGTCATCTGCGGGCGGCAATACCGCTCCAGCCGGGAGAATGAGCACCGGACCAGGAACCCGAGTCACGTCGTAGCCACCGCGCGCGTTCGGAACGTAGCGGAAGGTCGAGTAGTCGAGGTCGAATGGGTTCGCGCCGTCGAACCGCTCGGCAATCGCACCGGGCGTGGCGTAGCAACCCGTGCCGTAGGTCGACAGGCTCGCAGCGTGCATCGGCGAACCGCCGGCCGCGTAGTGCAAGCGCGCATTGACGACGCGCGGCGACAACGGGATGCCGGTGAAAGCGACGTTTGTGATTCCGCCGGCGATGAGAGTCATCTCCGGCGACGAGAAGGTCGCGGAGCCAGACGTCGAAAACGAGTAGCGCGGGGCAAGTTCGAGATGACGGAGCGCCACTGCATGACGCCCTGGCCCCAACACGACGGGTGTGTCCAGCGTGCACGGGGACGGCTCGTCTGGTCCGGCAGCGAAGACGGCGCCAGTGGCGGCCAATCCCCAGAGCGAAGCATCCGACGCTGCTCCTGCCCAGGCGCGAGGGCCGAGGTAGACCTCGACCGCACCCGCCGCGCCAGGCAAGTCATCGACATTCAGGTCGATCCTGTTGATCGAGACCGTGCTGGCAACCTGGAGATCGAAGAAAACGCATGCACCGCTCCACCCAGCCGCATCGCCGACCATGGTGGTCTCGAGCGACGACTGGGCGACCAAAGAGGCGCCGCAAGCAAGCATGGAAAAGAGCGAAGTTCTCATGGCAAGATGAGGTTGGCGCAGCCGTTCGTGAGGGAGGGCTGCAGGTTTGAGTCGAGAGTCAGAGCCTGGCTGAAGAAGTGTAGCCCGTATGGCGCGCGCGCCGTCGGGAACGACCAGTTGAACGCGCCGCTCGCATCGCAGAAGGCGAAGAGCTGAACGAGTTGATTGCCGGAGAGCAGGACGGGAGGCAGGCCGGCCAGCGGCGAAGGCCCAGCCCCATCTGCGATCACGAACACAAACGGCATGTGCGGAGCCGTTTGCACAGTCAATGTGACCGGCGTGCTCGGTGGCATGAGCTCTGGCAACACGCGCAGGGTCGGCGTCGGGAAGGCTTGAACGCGTTCGCCGAGTTCGAGGTCATCGATCCCCCAGCCGCCGAACTCGATGCTCTGGTCGGTCGTGATGCCGAACTCGATCTGGACCGACGGGTTGTTGTCCGCCATCGGCACGGGGATCTCGACGAGTTGCCAACTGACATCGACGACCGCTGTGTCAGCCGGGTTGCTCCACACCAAGGCGCCATTGATGCGCACGGATGCGACGTCTGCGGTGCCTTGCTGCACCGAGAGCCAGCGGCGGAAGCGCAGAAACACGCTGTGCTTGCCGGTGCAGTCAAAGACCGGAGAGCGAGCGAAGTAATCGCTGCCCGATGGGTAGCGACCTGCATTCAGGCCACCGCCGCGCAGATTGGTTCCGAGCGCCAATCGCCCACTGAATGCGCCCGGCGGGTCCGTCCACGCCGTGCCCTGCGCGATGCCGCCGTAGCCTTGCGGTCGATCCACTTGCCAATCGTTGCCGCTGCCGACCGCCGCCACACCAAACGACCAGCCCACGCCGCCGCCCTCGAAGTCCTCGCTCACGAACGCGCTGAACGGCGCGAGGCCTGGTTCGACGACGGAATAGACATGGTCCCCATGCGCCGGCGTATGGACGATCGCGCCGTTGGTGTGCATGGCCAGGATGCGGTAGCGGACGACCCCGCGCGCGACGCCAGGCACGAGCCCGAGCCACTCGTTCGCGACACCGCCGCGCACGAGCGTTTGAGTCACAGAGGGCTCACCGTTGCGCGAGTAGACCATCGACACCTGCTGCACAGCGCCCGTCGCGACTGGGAACGCCACCGCGCGGATGCCACGGGCCCCGTGTGGATTGGTCGTGTCGCCGAGCGGCGAATGTGAGATCACGAGGTCTTGCGGCTGCGGGTGCGGCAGGCCCTTGCCCTGCGCCGCCGCCGCCAGTTCGACGTAGTGCGGCGTGCCATTGAACAGGTTGCCGTCGTCGTCATCGGCGAGGAACACCTCAAGGACCGCATCGAGCTGGGTGCGCGCGTTCGCCACGATCGAGCCGAGCACGACTGAGTTGGAGACACGCAGCGCTTCGGCGGTGCCTCGCGAAGCGCGGAGGTTCTGCCGCGCCTGCCATGCGAATCCCATCCACGACTCGCCAGCGAGGTGCGGCTCGACCTGCGTGCCATAGCGCGTGGCGTTGTTGCCAGTGCGCAAGACACTGCCAGGCGTCGGAAAGAAGTCCAAGGCGATGTCAGGCGAGTCGATCAAGTACATCGCCGCAATGTCGCCCCAGCCCTCCGACAAGCCGTCGCCGAGCGCGTTCGTGATGCCGCCATGCCGATCATCGAGGCCGTGCCCCCACTCGTGCGCGATGACGCTCGAGAACGCAGAGTTGCGGCACGCGCCGAGCGGATCCGCGGAATAGAAGCTGATGGTGTTGGCGACGTAGAACGCGTTGCACGTGCTCGACGCATTGACCGTCGGGGCAATCGAGTCGAGTGCGGAGAGTTGCGGCGTGTTGCCAAAGATCGTCCGCGCCCACTCGTTGGTGCGATCGATCCAGTGCGCCGCGTTCGAGTGCGCGAGCAACGTGTCGCTGGCGCTGGGCGCGAACAGTTGCAGGACCGCCGATGTTCCGGGCGTGACGAAGACCGACGCTGGCGCGGCCAGCGCGGGCGCAATCGCCGCATGGTGCGCGCCGTCGAGGTTTGCCACCGTGATCGTGACCGGGGCCGCGATGTCGACGGTGAACTGCCCGTTGCCGTCGGTGGTCACGATGCCAATGCCCGGCACCGTCACCGACAAGCGCGGCATCGGCACGTTCACGGGCGCCGCGACTGCCGATGCCGCGGTCCGAGTCCACGCCATGACGGTGACCGTGGTCGGTATTGGAACCGCCGCATCGCAAGGACTCGCGCCCACGGCGCGGACGGAACGAGCACACGTCGGCGTCCAGCACGCATGTTTGTCGTTCTCATAGCGAACGACGAGGCCGGTCTTCGCGTCGACGTAGCATCGACCGACGGCGCCTGAGCCGTCCTTGTCCAGATTGCTGATCGCGACTTCCCAACACAGTCGCGGCGACGCCGGAGCCCCTGCATCCGGATCGAACCAGACGACGAGACGCGGCGGCGCGGGCACGATCGGCTGGCGAGCGCGCGACACTCCGGACTTCTGCTGCGCGAACGCAGCGGCGAATGCGACGCCCTCGTCGATCCCGGGCACGACGTCGAAGCCCTCTGCGATCTGCAACGCCACCGCGCCCGCCATCGACAACACGCCCTGGCCATGAATGCGAATGTCGGCGCGGCCGCCGAGCACCGGCAGTCCGCGATGGAATTGCTCGTAGACGAGCGCCCAGGTCTGCCCCATGCGGGCGCACGAGGCTTCGCGAAGCTCGATGCCGCGCAGCGAGAACAAGTCGCCATGCCGCGTGAAGAACTCTGCGGCATGACGCCGCGCCTCGTCAGCGCCATCGCCACGCCAACCATCGAGCCGCAGCCCGGTGCCGATCACGCACGCCGGAGTGGCGGTCGCGACGTTCCATCGCGCGGTCCAGAAGCCGCCGATGCGCTGCCGCAACGCCTCGAATGGCTCGCCGTGGATGAAAGTCCCCCGCTGCGTCGCAGGCCGCACCACCGTATCGACGGCGGCGGTCGCGGCACTTTGCGACGCGAGCGGGAGTGCAAGGAGCGATGAGGCGACAAGGACCGATCGCATGACGATAGATGTCGGCCCCTATGGAGGGCTCGACAGGCAAGAAAGCGGACAGAAGGTCAACGGGCTGGCGCGCGAACGCGCCGGCCCTTTGGCATACGTCGGTTCAGCGAACGCGGGTCAGCGGCGAGAACGCGAACCCACCGTGGTCCGAGACCACACGCACCTGCGCGGGCTGGGCCACGCCTGCGACAGTCACCGTGTAGATGCCGCCAACGAGCCGCAGCATCGTCACCGGACTGCCGAGCACCGCGCCCGTTGCCGAAAGCACCTCGACGCGCAGCACAGGAGCAGGCGTGCCGCCGGTGTCCGACGTGGTCGCCGACACCGTCAGGCGCTGACGATCGGTGCGGTATTCGACGAGCGTGACCGCAACGACGTCCGCGACGATCGGCCGAACCGTGATCTCGACGATGTCCGTGCTCGTGAGGCCGGCTCCCTGCACCGTCAGTTGGAAGGCCAGCACTTGGCTGGTCAACGTCTGCACGATCGGCGCGATGAACGCAGCATTCGCAGTGTCGGCGCCGCTCAATACCGCGGTGGGCCCGCTGATCTGCGACCACTGGTAGTCGTAGACCGTGCCCGCCGGGCCGCCGGATCCCGAACCGATCAAGGCGACGGGTTGACCCGAGTTCACGATCCGATCGAGGCCGGCGTTTGCCGCGACGCCGAGAGCCGAACCGCAGCGCACGTAGTTGGGGGCCAGAATGCCCGGCCATGGCGACAACTGACCGATGATCGGCCCATCGCCACCGAGCGGACCCGTTCCTTGTGCGAGGAAGGGGAAGGTCTCGAAGTTATTGACGGGCAGCGGCGAACCTGGCGTTGCCGGTTCGGGGAAGATGAACTCCGCAATCGGGCTCTGATACTGGCCAGAGATCAACCCGTTCACCGTCACGAGCTTCTGTGCTCCGACGATCTCGACGAAGACCTCGCGCACTGCGGGCAAGAAGGCGCCCGCGAGCGGACCGCGAATCGGATAGCCAGGGCGCACCGTGGTGTTGCCACCGCCGCCGCCGCCACCACCGCCGCCGCCTACGCCAGGAATCCTGTCGCCGCGAAAGCGCCAGCGACCGAGCACCGCCCCATTTGGCGGGCCGGTGTCGATGCTGCACACGCCCCAGTCACGCAGCGTGACCGCGCCGCTGCAATTGTCGTAGTCGACCGCATGGAGCTGCACCGAGCGCGTTGGGTCCGTCGTGGATCCTTCGAACATCGTGCGGGTGCTGGCTTCCGAGATGCCGGCGGTCGTGGTGCCGCCGACGCCAAGCAGCGACGCGTCGACCTTCACATAGGCAGGATCGCTACCCGGCCAGGTGAACACGCCCAGGTTCGCAGCAACGGAAAACGCGGCGATGTAGAGCTGGCCATCGCTGCAGACGATGCCGGAGTAGGCGACGAAATCGCCGACTTCGAATGGCGCCATCAAGCGGGGATCCGGGCCGCCGGGAAAGACCGCGGAGACAGCCGGGAACGTCCAGGAGGCGCGGAATCCCGCTGGCTGCAACGGATCGATCGGTCGATTGCTGTGCGGAATCAACGGGTCGTTGGCGCTGCGCGGAATACCCATCGGGAAGCCCGTGTCCGAGCAGCACGTTGGGTTCTCGGCGTCGATGGTGAAGCGCACGTCCGGCGACCACGCGCGGCCGAAGACGCCGTCGGGATCGTTGATCTTCACGCGTTGCCCGCTGTTCGGATCGTTCATCACGCCGCCGACGCGAAAGAAGCCCGTGTCGTAGTCGATGTGGTTGATGTAGCCCGTGCTGCCCTGCAGCGAGTTCTGGGTGATCCACATCAGTCCCGCGATGTATTGATTGCCGACGCGGTTGCCTTGGATCGCGACTTCGTAGCTGGCGAGCGGCTTCGGATCGTCGGACATCGCCAGGCCAGTCTGCGTCGGGCCCCAGGGCGCCGGCGCCAGCGCGAACAGCTGCTGCCAAGTCAAGGCGCAGGCTGGCATCTGGAAGATCGTGTTCGCCGGAACGATCACGACCTGGCCGTTCACAGTGATCGTGCCGCCAGACCTCGGGTCGCTGGCATCGATCAACGTGGCGCCCTGGATGAGTCCCAGCATGTCGAACTGGGAGACGGCTTGGGGAAGGGCTTGCGCGAGAACAGTTCCGCACCAGAGGAGTGGTGCAATGAAGCTGCTCGCGAGCCGGCAAGTGGCTGCGTGCATAGTCCGAATCCTGAACGAGTCGATAAGGCGGCTCTTTGGGAGCGAGCCGAGTCCAGGGTCCTATTGTCGCGCGCATGCCGCGCGGGGACGAACGCGCAACCGCATCCAGCAGGAATCCCCGGTGCCATGCATGCATCGGTTCGAAGAATCAGCGAAATCGCGCGATCAAAGCGGTGGTCGGCGCGGCGCCTACGCATTCGATCCGACCAGACCCTTCCCACGCTGCCGCGTCCCCTGTTTCGAGCCGGATGCTGGGATCCATGATCCGCAGCGATCCGGCAAGCACGAGGACCAGCGCCTGTCGCTCGCACTCGAAAGCTTGCGCCTCGTCTACCGCCAACGAGACGCACATCGACTCAGCGACCACCTCGCCGCGCCTGCACATGACGTTGCAATCCTGGCAGGTCCCATTCAGCAACTCGGCGCGCACATCGTCCTCACCACGGAAATCGACGCGCTGGAAGGCCCGATCGAGCGTCAGCATCCGGCCGGCGATCCACAGTCGCATGCCGGCGCCGCGCACCAGCCAAAGCGAGCGATCGACGCCTGCTAGTTTCGAGAACGGCCCGTCGCGTTCGACTTGCGCGCAACTGACCCGCCAGCGGAAGCCACGGTCCAGCGAACCGTCGGCAGGGTCGATCGCGACCTGCCGCGTCGACCCGCCGCCGTTGGCCCACGGCATCGCGGGCTGCGCGGCGAGCGGGATCACGCGGATCAGCAGATCCGACATTCCCGCTCGCTCATTGTCCGGTCGACGCAGCGCTGATGTTCTCGTAAAGCCACGTGAACGAGCGGCGCTGAAGGGAGGGCACCAGCGGCTCGAGTTCGTCTTGCGCCTTCTTCAGCCGATCCTGAAGCGTCGAGAACTTGATCGACTCAGCCTTCACGAACTCATCCAGCAGCTTGCTGTGACTCGCTTCTTCCGCGCCTTCCAACGCCTTCGTCATCCGATCCTGGAAGGCCTTGATCGCCTTCTTCGCGGTGTCGATTTCCTGCTGAATCTCGCCGACGCGCTTTTGCTGCGCTTCGTCGAGCGGCACGGTGGGCAGCTGCCAACTCGAGTAGCCGCCGACGACGAGGTCGAGATCGCCATCGCCGTCCGCGTCGGCAGCATCCATGTAGAGCCCGGCGTCCGGCCGCGTGGGCTCTGAGTGGCCGCGCTGGCTCGCAGGGATCAAGGTCATCGGCGCGTCGAACTTCGGCGCCGCGTCCTCGCCGACGTTGCGCCACAAGAACACGCCGCCACCCGGGCCGGCTTGGTAGGCGTCACCCATGCTGCCGATGAGCAGGTCCCTCTTGCCATCGCGATCCCAGTCGATCGTGCGGAGCGTCGTGACCCTGCCCTCAACCACGAGCGGTTTGCCGTCGGCGAGCACGACTTCGTTCTTTGCCGCGAACTTCGGTGTCTTGGCGTCGCCGTCGTTGCGCCGCAGCATCACGTTGCCCTTGTTGTGATCGCCCAGCAGCAAATCGAAATCGCCGTCGCAGTCCCAATCGACTGCCCACGCCGCGGTGAGGTGGAGCCCGCTCCACTCGCCCGCGGGGTTGCAGCGGTTGGCGGTATCCCACTTCTCGGGCTTCACATCGCGGTTCCAGAACTCGTTCATCACGATGCGCGCGCCATCGCGATCGAGGATTTGCTCAGGCTGCGCATAGCCTTCGGCAGATCCGCGCGCGAGGTGTGGCGAACCGTCGAAGGTTGCCGCCACGATGTCGAGCATCCCATTTGCGTCGAAGTCCACGAACTGTGGACTCATGCCGATGCATCACCAGTTGTGGAAGTCGAGTTCCTTGCCGTCTGTGCCCAGGAGCTTGGTCTCCGCCGAGAACTGCGCCTTGCCTTCGCCCTTTTGCCGCAAGGCGACGGTGAGCTTGCCACGCAGATCACCGACGACGAGGTCGAGCAGACCATCGCGGTCGACGTCGTGGAACACCGGCGACGGGTAGAGCCGATTCTCACCAAGCCCCTTGCCGCCTGCTTCGAGTCGGACGGGCGCGGCAAAACTGGGCGCCTGCGCGACCATCGCCGCGGACCAGGTCAGAAAGGAGAGAGACGCAGTGCAGATTCGGTTGGTCATGTGCATCGTCGAGGCCCGCGAGGGCAAGAAGGAGCCGCGGATGCTACTGCGCTAGCGGCCCGCGTGTGAGATCCCAGTTCGTGGCAGGTTGTGCGAAACCGGGGTCGACCCTGCGATCGCGATGCGCGACGCTGCGCCACCGCATCCCCTCCTTGCCGCGCGGGAGCATCACCGCGCAGGCGCTTCAACTCGCTTGATCCCCGTCGCCCCTCATCCCGAACGCGCCCGAGGTTTCGCCGCAGCAGCCGGCTGCTACCTCCTGTGGGGCATGGTTCCGATTTACTGGAAGCAATTCGGCGGCATCGACTCCGTCGAAGTGATTGCGCACCGAAGCTTGTGGTCGCTCGCCACGCTGCTCGCGCTGCTGTTCACAACGACGGGATTTGGCCCGGTGGCCGCCGCGTTGCGCGACCCGCGCATGGCGGCGCGGAGTCTGCTCACGTCGTCGCTGCTTGCCGCCAACTGGCTGCTCTACGTCCACGGCGTCAACACCGACCGCGTCAGCGAATGCAGCCTTGGCTACTTCTTGGTGCCCTTGGTCAACGTCGCGACGGGTCGCCTGCTGCTGCACGAAACGATCACGCGGCTGCAATGGACCGCGATCGCGATCGCTGCGGCGGGGGTCGGCTGGATGGTTGGTCAACAGCAAGAAACTCCCTGGCTCGCGTTCGGACTTGCTGTCACCTGGGGCAGCTACGGGGTGCTGCGCAAGCGCGCGCCCATCAGCGCCGCGGCCGGACTGACAGTCGAGACGATTGTGACTGCACCGATCGCCCTTGGTTACCTCGTGTTCCTCGAAGCCTCGGGCCGCGGGGCCTTCTGGGGCGGCGACGCATCGACGCAGTGCTGGCTCGCGAGCACAGGAGTCGTGACGGCGATCCCACTCTGGTTGTTTGCCTACGGCGCAATCCGCATTCGGCTCGCGACGCTCGGACTGCTGCAGTACATCGCGCCGAGCGTGCAGTTGGGCCTAGGAATCGCGCTCTACGATGAAGCCGTCACCTCCGACCGAGCGATCGGGTTCTTCTGCATCTGGTCCGGCCTTGCGATCTACACCATCGACAACCTTGCGTCGATGCGACGCAGCCGCGTCATGCGTTGAACGTGCGACGTCTTCGCGCTTGCTAGTGAGTCGCAGAAATTGTCGATACTTCGCGTCCGATTTCGGACTCAGTGACAACTCAACCATGAAGAAGACCCTTGTGACTCTCTGCGCCGCTGCGCTGCTGAGCACCTCCTGCCTCGGTCCGTGCAACGCGTTTCAGTCGACGATGTCCTGGAACAGCCGCGCCACGGAAGACAAGTACCTCAATGAGCTGATCTTCCTCCCTGCCTGCTTCGTGCATGGGCTGGCCCTGACCGGCGACTTCGTCGTCTTCAACTCGCTCGAATTCTGGACGGGGAAAAACCCGATCAGCAAGCCGCAAGAGTTCAAAGGCCAGAGCAAGTGAGCCCGGCTCTCCCGTGGCAGCACGGGGGATGACTCCAGACTGCCTCGCCTCGGCGAGGCAGTTGCGTTTCCAGGGGGCGAGCAGCGGCTACTTGCCCGCGTAGTCCTCGTTCTGTGTCGGATTCGCCGCGTCGATCGCCTCAACGCAGCCATCGAACGAATGTGCCACCGGACCCTGTCGCGGCCGCGCGCACCGGCGCAGGGGGCGCGCTATGTTGCTCGATGTGGATGCCGCTGCAATCGAGCAACTACGCGCCGAGAACGCACGCCTGAAGGCCGAACTGGAAGACCTTCATCGCAAGATCGGCCCCTTTGCTCCCGGCCACTTCCATTCGCCGATCCCCGACCTCGAAGAAGTGCGTGGGGACGCCGCCAAGATCTTCGTCCTTGATGACTGCGACCTGCCAGGCATCGACCGCGACGAGGCTCGGCAATGGGCGGTGCTGACCGAACTGGCGCGCTACGCCGGGCAAGAGCAGTTCGCGCGACACGCAACGCCAGGCCGCAGGTACTACTGGGACAATCGCGTCTTCCACTACGCCGACGCATTCGTGCTCTACGCGATGCTGCGTCACCATCAGCCGCGCCGGTGGATCGAGATCGGCTCAGGCTTTTCGTCGGCGGTGCTGCTCGACGCATTGGACCGGCATCCCGAGATTCCCACGCGGCCCGTGTTCATCGATCCCGATCCGACTCGCGTCCATGCGCTGCTGAGCGAGACAGACCGCGAGCGCAGTGAGTATCACCAGCAGCGCGTGCAGGACATTCCGCTCTCGCTGTTCGACTCTCTGCAAGCCGGCGACGTGCTCTTCATCGATTCCAGCCATGTCGCCAAGATTGGCAGCGACGTGAACTGGTTGTTCTTCGAAATCGTGCCGCGGCTGCGCCCTGGCGTGCTGCTCCATGTGCACGACATCCCGTCGTCGTTTGAGTATTCGCGCGAGTGGGTCGAGGCGCGCTGGGCGTGGAACGAAGCCTACCTGCTGCGCGCATTCCTGATGTTCAACCAAGCATTCCGGATCGAGATCCACGCAGCCTTCCTCGCGAGCCGCGACCCGGCATCGTGCATGCGTCTGCTGCCGGAGTGTCCAGGGGTCGGCGCCAGCGTGTGGTTGCGGCGGGTTTGAAGGATTCGCTCCACAGACCGCAGCAGGCCAAGCGAGAACCTGAAGAAGGCCGCGGCTATCTTGGCGCACCGCGCGATGAGCCCAGACTTCACCAAGATCCCCTACGGCTTCTCCGAGTTTCAGCAAGCCACGCAGCAAACATGGAAACAAGCCGCCGGGCCGGTCACTCCGTGGACCGCACCTGAAGGCATCGAGCATCGCGCGCTCTACACCGCAGCAGAGCAGAATGGCCTCCCTCACATCGGTTCGCTGCCCGGGCTCGCGCCATTCCTCGGCGGCCCCTACGCGACGATGTATGCGCAGAAGCCGTGGACGATTCGGCAGTATGCGGGCTTCTCGACCGCGAAGGAGACGAACGCCTTCTACCACAAGGCGCTCGCGCAAGGGCAGCAGGGACTGAGCGTCGCCTTCGACCTCGCCACGCACCGCGGATACGACTGCGACCATCCGCGGGTTGCTGGCGAGGTGGGCTTGGGGGGTGTCGCGATGGACTCGTTCCTCGACTTGGGCACGCTG
>SXPK01000059.1 GCA_005776365.1 Planctomycetia bacterium | reverse complement strand
ATGCGACGATCGAGGCTGCGCGCGCTGGAGAGGCCGGTCGCGGGTTTGCGGTAGTCGCCAACGAAGTCAAGGAGCTTGCCAATGCGACATCGAATGCAACTGGCGAGATCAGCCAGCGGATCGATGCAATCCAGGGGGACGCAAGGCAGGCGCGCGTGGCGATCGGCAAGATCGGGGAGATCGTTCACCGGATCAGTGACATCCAGTCGACGATCGCCGCCGCCGTCGAAGAACAGACCGCGACGACCAAGGAGATCGCGAGAACGCTGGCCGAGACGGCGCAGGGATCGAGTTGCATCGTGTCGACGATCGCGCGTGTCACGCAGTGCGCGAGCGAGACGGCATCCGGCGCCCAGCAATCGCTCCAATCCGCCAAGTCACTCTCAAAGATGGCGGATGTGCTGTCCGGCCTCGTCGGCGCCTTCCGCTACTGAAAGCCAGCGCCGGAGAGCGCCGCGGCAATGCAGCCGCGGCGTCAGTCGGGCTTGATGATGCTCGACAGGATCTCGTCGAGAAATCCGACCCAGAACAGGTCGCAAGCTCCGGGTCCTCGCACGACGTGCATTTCGCCTTGCGGGTCGAGCAGGCACGACAGGTAGCTCTGGCTCTCGATGTCTTTGGCGTTCGTCACGCCGAGGAGCGCCACTGGGCGATGCGCGGCGAAGAACTCCGCGGCGGACTTGCCCGAGTTGCGGATCATCGTGCCCAGGTTGCGCTGGCCAAAGGCATCGCGGTCAGCCCAGTCCGAGTCCTTCAAGAAGTAGAGCGGCGTCGTGTTGGTTCGCTGGTCGACGAACGCTTCTGGAACGTCGAACGGGATCAGCGGCATCGGCACGTTGATGATCTGTCCGGCGATCTGCTGGGTGATTGCGAGCGCCTTCTGCGTTCGCTCCTTGCCGAAAGCGTGGTCCTCGGCAGTTACTGGAACCCAGTGCACGAACTTCTGCATGCCCTGGTAGTCCTCGCTCGCGGGTCGCTCACGGAGGTAGTAGTAGATCGCGAGGCTGTTGCGCCGCCGGTCGGGTGGGCATGTCAGCGGATGCGGATGTCCGTGCAGCGAGCGCGTGCCAGCGTTGAAGAGCACGGCGCGGTTGCCTTGCGGCAGGTAGCGATGGATCGGCTGACGCTTGTCGTCCCATAGCTCCAGATGGCCGCCGTATTCTTCCTTCCAGTCCGGGTTGAGATAGACGATCAGGTTGAGGTACTGATGGAACTTGTTGCCCTGCGGGTGTCGGTTGACGTCCGTGTGGATCATCAGGCGCCCGCCTGGCCCGGTGCTGTGCAGCCCGCAGTGGTTGTAGGAAGGATCGGGGATGATCCCCTTGGTTCCGGTCAGCTCCTCCAGAAACGCCAGGAACGTGCCCGAGTTGAGCTGACCCATGAGGTGACGCGTGAACGCGCAGAACTTCGTTTCGTCGCTAGTGCCGAGCTTGGCGATGTTCTTGTCGCGCGCCCACTGCGTGCGGCCCGGGCCGTGCAGTTCCCAGGCGATGTCGTGCGGGCCAGGGAACTCGCGCACGAGCAGGTCAAAGACGTCCTTGGGCAGGAAGTCCTCGAACACGCAGTGTTGGAAGGGTTTGGCGTTCAGGAATGCCGCGTGCTTCTCGTGCGCGAGCGCCGCGAGCTTGTCGCGGTCGAAGTAGAAGGCCGGGATCGTCTGCATGCTCATGGGGCCACGGGGGCGCCCATCGTAGCAGCAGATGGATGCGTGCGAGCAGCAAGCTGCGCAAGCCATTGTTGGATCTGCGGACGCCGAGCAAGACGGCGGTCGTGGGCTCGAACCCTGATAGCAGGCCACCGAAGCGCTGACGACCGAGGCGCTGGCGGTTCTAGATCCGCAGGCCGAACCGCAGTTCCCTTGGGCTGACCGGGCAACACGCGCCGGACCTGCTAGCGAGGTCGAGAAAGGAGCCAAGCAACGCGTGCAGCCTGTCGGCACGACCCACACAGGAGCGGCGTATCAAAGGCGCAAGCATCCAGGACCACGAAACACGCGGTAGCAGCAGCTCACGGAAGCCCTCGCTCGAAGGCCGCGTGTTGTCGATCGTCGGTGCGTTCCTCGTGAACATCGGACGCCAGTTGCCGTGCGTGCCGCGGCCCAATGCGTCGCGCCTGTTGCAAGCAGCAGAGGGCCTCCAGCGTTCGAGTGCATGGAAGTGAGGACGGGAGCATTTCGCTTCGTCTTCCCTTGCCGCTTGCATCCGCCCGACCGCGCCGGGGATCCTGCCCCGATGCAGACCCATGGCGCGCTCGCGCCCGACTCGAGAATGCGCCCAGAGCGGGACTGGCTCCTGTTCACGTTTGCCCTCGCTTGCCTGCTGCCGGCGATCGGCTCGCAATCGAGCATCTCGGGGCAAGACGAGTACTGGCTGTCCTTCCGCACCGTGCTCGAGATGCAGGAACGCGGCGAGTGGTTGACGCCCTACGTGAACGGCGAAGTGCGCCTGCAAAAACCACCGCTGCTCTATTGGGCGATACGTGCGCTCTTCGAGTTGTTCGGGGCCAGCGTCTTCGTTGCGCGCATCCCGACCGTCGTCGCCGGCGCTGCATTCGCTGTCGCCGCGGCCAAGATCGCGCGTTGCTTCTCCTACAGCGGCACGGCGGTGGGCCTCATGGTGATCGCGACTGCCGGAGTCGCCGTCGAGTCGCGCCGAGCGATGTTTGACCTGCCGGTCGCGTGCCTGTCGTCGTGGGCGATCCTGTGGGGCATCCGCTGGGTTCGTGGCGGATCGCTTGCTGCGATGCTGACTGCCGCTGGGTTTCTGGCCGCTGCAGCGATGACGAAGGGACCGGTCGCGATGTGGTTCCTGCTGGCTCCGATCGTGGCGGCCTTGCTCGCGCGGCGGTGGAGGCCCGTGGGGTCATGGATGCACGTCGTCGTCGGCCTCGTGGTGTTCGGCGCGCTCGCGCTGCCTTGGCCGCTGTGGGTGCAGCAGGCGCATCCCAAGTTCTGGAACGTGATGGCCGAGCAGGCCGAGCATCGTGAGTTCGGGCTCGCGGGCTTGTTGTCGTTGCCGAAGATCGCCGGTGCGGCGCTGGGCCTGCTTGTCCCTTGGTCGATCGCCTTTCTCGGCGCGACGATCGCGACCGTGCGCGGACGCCATCCGCAGCAGGGAGTCGCGAAGTGGCTGCTCACTTGGTTCCTGGTTGGCCTTGTGCCGTTTGCGCTGATGAGCAGCTTCGAGCGCTACGTGCTCGCGCTGCTCGTGCCCATGGGGTTGCTCACGCAGTCATGGATGGCGTCGCTGCTGCTGCGGCACTTGCGCGCGCACTTGATCGTCGCGGCGTCGTTGCTTGCACTGCCGACAGTCGTGTTCGGGTCGTTCGTCGCGTGGTTTGGGTTCTCCTACGTCGCGCCCGCCATCGCGTTCGTGATGGTGTGGGTGACGTTGCGCGGCGCTGTTGACGCAACGCCATCGCTGCGTCGATTTGCGATCCATGCCTCGCTGTCGTTCGTCGCCTTGCTCGGTCTCGTGTATCCCGCAATCGGCATCAACGCGCTGCCAGAAGCGCTGCCCGCCGAGATGCAGACGTCGCGGGTCGGCACGTGGGGCAGACCGCAACCTGGCATGCTGTCGATAGAACTCGGTCGCAGCGTCAAGCAGGTGAACCGCAGCGACTCGGACTTGGGCGCTTTCGAAGGCGTGCTGTTGACACTGGAAGAAGAGGCCGCCGACGTCGCCGCCCGCTGCGCTGCGACGGGCAAGTCGTGTGAGCAGATTGCGGCGTTCCCCTCGTTCTATTCGCGCCGCGCGTGGCTCCGGTTCTTCAAGGAGGGCATCGGTTGGCCGGAGTGGAAGCGGGCCCTCGTCGCTCGCGATCCGGGCCCGCTGATGCCACGATTCGTCGCGCTGCGCGTCGGTCCGCCCACGCGCGAAGCCAATAGGTGATCCGATGATCGAACAGAACCGCAAGCACCGCATCCCGCGCTTTGTCGTCTGGATCGTGCTCGTCCCGATCCTGGCGATGGGCCTGATCTACGCCAAGTGGGAGTTCGTCGACCACCGGCTGGTGACGATCAGCGCTGGAAAGGTCTATCAATCCGCCGCGATGCCGCCGGCACGGATCATCGACGTGATGAATGCGCGCGGCATCCAGACCGTTTTCGACCTCCGCGACAGCGAACCGGATCTGGTCGCGGCCGAGCGCGCAGCGGTGGAGAAGGCGGGCCTGGCGTTCGTGCATGTGCCGATGAGCGCGACGGAACCGACGCAGGCGGACATGGATCGCTTCCTAGTTGCGATGAAGTCGGCCAAGCAGCCCTCGCTCGTGCACTGTCAGCATGGTCAAGGCCGTTCGGTGCTCGCGGTGTCGGTCTGGCGGATCGAAGAAGAAGGATGGAGCAACGAGGCTGCCTTCCTCGCGACGTCGCGCCTTCCGGAAGAGCTGCACTTTCTCGACGGAGTGATCGGTTGGATTCGTCGATTCGACCGCGACACGGCCAAGGGCAAGGTCTTGCTCGACTACAAGCGCAAGGGCGATGCGTCGCCGGGTGGCTCGGGCAAATGAGCGGCACGGACCGCGAAGGCCTGTTGCGCCTGTTGGCCGCGCTTCCGAAGCCTGGCGTGGATGAGGAGTTGATCCTGCGCCCCGATGGCGACGAGCCGCTGGCGATGTGGCGGCAGACAGGGCAGCCGCCGCGCGCCTTCGTGCTCGACGGCGACGCCGCCAAGGAACTGCTGCCAGAAGCCGACCCCGCGCTGCCCGCAGCCAAACGCTTTGGCAAGAAGTCGCGCATGATCCGCGCGCTCGTTGCTCATGTCGGCGCGGTCGAAGAACCGGTGTTGATCGCGTGGCGTCCAGGCAAGCGTGCCGTCGTGCGAGTGCGCGGCAGTGAGGGCTTCTTGTTCGTGAAGTTCCTCGACAAGAAGACCTACCGGCGCGCAGCCAAGGTGTTCGCGAATTTGCCGGAGCCAGTCGCACCGATGCGCTTTGCGCGGGCGACAGCGTTGATCGACGACGATTGCGCCTATGTCGCCAGCGCCGCACCTGGAGTCAGTCTGCGCGAACTGCTTGCACGTGGCGAGTCGCCACCGTGGGATCTGCTGGACCGCTCGATCCGCGCGCTTGCCGCGACGCCTGTGCACGACGACATGCCGACGATCGACTTTGGCACTGCGCGCGACGCGGGCGTGCGCATGCTGCAGAAGGCCAGCGTGTTGCTGCCGGAACTCGCGGCGCGCGCGCAGCGGCTCCAAGGCATCGCGGCGCCTTCGGCCACCCGCAGTGGATTCGTGCATGGAGATTTCCACGACCGGCAGATCTTCTTCACGCAGGACAGCTCCTGTCTGATCGACCTCGAGACTGTCGGCAGCGGTGACCCCACTTTTGACCTCGTCAACATGGCCGAGCAACTGCGACTGCGTTCGTTGCAGCAGGCGGGCACGGATGATGCGCGAGGAAGTGCGCTGCTCGATCGGCACGGCATCGGGGTCGATGCTCGGCTGCGGTGGGGCGTTGTGGTGCGTGCTCGCCTGTGCGGTGTCTACGCATTGCGTCCCAAGTGGGAGGAGTTGATGCGGCGCTTGCTTGCCGAAGTCGATTCGATGCTGGCGCAGTTGGCCTGATCTCGGTCTCGGGCGCCGCACCGCGTCTCCGTGCTTGCGCCGCGACGGCGCAGCCCCTACTGCGGAGGGTCCGATCCGGCAGAAACCGCCTCGCGGAGCGCACGCCATGAAGTCAGACAAGCAGAAGGCTCCCAAGTCCAAGCGCCCTGACCCGGTGGCGCAGCTCGGTCCGATCGGCCGCTTCGTCACGCACCATTACCGCCACTTCAACGCGGCCACGCTGGTCGACGCAGCAGCCGCGTATCGCGCGCACATCGACGGCGGTGGTCGGATGATGATCACGCTCGGTGGCGCGATGAGCACCGCGGAGCTCGGCATCTCACTCGCCGAGATGATCCGCCAGGACAAGGTCCACCTGATCTCGTGCACCGGCGCCAACCTCGAGGAAGACGTGTTCAACCTTGTTGCGCACGACTTCTACGAGCGCGTGCCGCACTACCGCGAGCTGACCGCAAAGGACGAGGAGGCTTTGTTGAAGCGCCACCTCAACCGCGTCACCGACACCTGCATCCCCGAAGGCGAGGCGATGCGGCGCATGGAGAAGGCGATGCTGGAAGTTTGGTCCGACGCCGACCGGAAGGGCGACCGCTACTTCCCGCACGAGTTCTTCTACAAGGTCCTGCTGAGCGGCAAGTATGAGCGGCACTACCAGATCGACCCGAAGGACTCGTGGATGTTGGCGGCGGCGCAGAAGAACCTGCCGATCATCGTTCCTGGCTGGGAGGACGCGACGCTCGGCAACATGTACGCAGCGGCCGTGATCCGTGGCGACGTCAAGAACGTGCACACCGTCAAGACTGGCATCGAGTACATGACGTGGCTCGCTGAGTTCTACGCTCGCACGACGAAGAAGAGCCCGCTCGGCATGTTCCAGATCGGCGGTGGCATCGCCGGTGACTTCCCGATCTGCGTCGTGCCGATGCTCCATCAGGACTTGCAGCGCAAGCACGTGCCGCTGTGGAGCTACTTCTGCCAGATCAGCGACTCGACGACGAGCTACGGCAGTTACTCGGGCGCCGTGCCCAACGAGAAGATCACGTGGGGCAAGCTCGGCGCGAAGACGCCGCGCTTCATCATCGAGAGCGATGCGACGATCGTCGCGCCGTTGATCTTCGCGAGCGTGCTCGGCTGGTGAATGCGCGCAGCCGCCATGCGCCGTCCGGCGTGGCGCAAACTCAGAGTTCACAATCGAGACGGAATCGCGACTTGTCGGATCCCGTCGAGACCGACCTCGCGTAGGGATGGCGCAGGCAACTCCCATGGCTGCCAGCATCCCATGACCCCTGCACCACCTTCGCCCGACGCCTTTGGCGTCCGTGCGCCAGTGCGCGTCGGCATGGTTCTGACCACGATGGGTTTCGGTGGCGTTCCCGAGGTCGTGTTTCAACTGATGCGGCGGCTGCCACGGGAGCGCTTTGCAGCATCGCTTTGCGTCCTCAAGCGCGAGGAGGACGAGGCCAACGTCTCACGAGACCGCAGGGACCGCTTCTCCGAGGCTGGCTTCGATGTCTGCTACGCGAACGAATCCTCGCGCAAGATCGACACCGTCGCATCGGTTGCCGACTGGATTGAGTCGGCTGGCATCGAGTTGCTGCACACCCATTCCAACCGGCCCAACGTGGTGGCCCGCATGGCGGCGACGCTGTTCCATGGCTCAGGTCTCGCGGTCGTGTCGCACTACCACAATCAGTACGACGACAAGTGGGAACGCGATCCGGCGATGCTGTCGCTCGAACGGCGCCTCGCGTCGTCGACGCACGCCATGATCGCGGTTTCCGAATCCGTGCGACGGCATGTGGCGGCGAACATCGGCGTCGTCGAGGACCGCATCGACGTCGTGCAGAATGGCGTCGATGCGACGGCCTTTGCCTGCGGGGATCGCGCCGCTGCACGACGTGCTCTCGGTCTCGACGAACAGCGGCCCATCATCGGCGTCGTCGGTCGCATCACGGAACAGAAGGGGCAGGAGGACTTCGTCGAAGCCGCGCTCTTGCTCGCGATCGAGCGTCCTGAGCCGCTGTTCGTGATGGTCGGATTCGTCGAAGACGCAGCGCTGCAACAGAGGCTGCGCCAGCGCATCGCGATCTTCGGCCTGTCGGATCGAATCCGGTTTCTCGGCAACCGTGATGACATGGCGAATGTCTACGGCGCGCTCGATCTCGTCGTCGCACCGTCGCGGTGGGAAGGGTTTGGCATGATGCTCGTTGAGGCGATGGCGGCAGGTCGCCCGATCGTGGCGACGCGCGCTGGGGCGATCCCTGAGATCGTCACGGATGGCGTCAGCGGCATGCTCGTCGAGCCGCGCAACCCCACCGCGCTCGGCGCGGCGATCGCTTGCCTGCTCGATGATCCGGCTCGGCGAGAAGCGATCGCTGCGCGAGGTCCCGGCCAAGCCGAACGGTTTGGTTGGTCGCGTTGCGCAGAGCTGGTCGCCGACGTCTACGACCGCGCGCTGCTGCGCGCAGCCACCGGTTCTTGCGTCACGTCGACCGGATGAATCGTCAGTGGATCGAAATGCCGGTTCGTTCGGCGCGAACCTCAAAGCCGAGCGAACGGAACCACGGAAACAGGTCCTGGCCGACGGCGCGACTCCACACCGCGACGAGGTCGTCGAACGTGTAGCGCGGACGGTCATGCGTCAGCAACGCGCGCTTCTTGCGGAAGTACTTCGCGAGCGCAGCGGGCCCGTGCAGTCGTTCGAGTTCTTCGAACACGAAATAGGACTTGCCCCACACGAGGTCGCGATGCGCGTCGGGTGACAGCGGGTCGACCTTGTCGAACTTGGGATCGTGGCGCCGAGCCTGTGCGATTTGGCGCTTCAACGTGTCGTCCGCTTCCTTCATGCCCATGCGCCGCCCGACTTGGATGCCGAGGTAGGTTGCGATCGGCTCGTTCCACAGGGGTTCCGCGCACGGAAGAACCCACGAATGTCCGGCTTCGTGGCCGATCAGTTCGACCATCGGATAGCGGTTCTTGGGGTAGTCGCCCCACCAGGCGCCGATGGCGATGCGCTCGCCGCTGGAGAACCCGCCGCCGCCGGTTGGCAGTGCGAGCAGTCGCTTGATCATGCCCTCGGCCGGTTCGACTCCCGTGATCTCGACGAGGTGAGGCCGGATCGCCGCGTATTCGTCGGCGATTGCTTTGGCATATGGCGCAGTGCCGTCGTGGAACTCGAGCAACAGCGGTCCAAGCTGCATCGTGTCCTCGGCCCACGTCGACCGATGCGGTTTTTGCGCATCGACCTGCTTCTTCTTGGTCGCGTGCAGCAACAGCGGCGTGATCCACGCGGCATTGATCGGGTCGGACGCATCGGGGTTGCTGCCAAACAGGCCGCGACTGCCGACGAGCAAGAAGCCGCTGCCGACGGAACGCAGCGCGAGCAACGTCTGGTCCTTGGCGTCGACCACGAGCGGTTGCCACATCGACTCGATTGCGAGCGTGGGGCCACCGCGGAACTCGACTTCGATGGTGGAGTCACCAGCGAAGCGGACGAGTTGCGGCGTCGCGCACGCTGGACCATGTGTGGCGGTCGCGGTCGCCGCGCAACCGTGCTGCCGCGTCACCTCGTTGCCTGGAGCCTCAGCGGACTGCAGCAACATCAACACGGCGCCGCCTTCCGCCAAGAAGGCATTGACCTTGGCGACGCTCTCCTTCGCGTAGGGCACGTGGGCGTCGCCGCCCGTGAGCGCGAGCAGATTGGCGTTCGATAGGTCGAGCTGCGCGAGCGATCCCCAGTTGCGTGCGTCCTCGCCGTGGCCTTCGAGGTATTGCCGGAAGAACCGCCCGTCCATGTAGAACGAGAACTCCTGGCTGATGTCGCTGACGCAGTGCACGCGTCGCGACGACGATGACGTCGTCGTCTCCTGTGCTTCGATGGCGCCGCAGACGAGAGCAATCACGACTGGCCATGCGCGCAGGATTGCGCCTGCCCTCATCGGTCCACCAGCGGCAGCAGCGCCTCGCCCCAGATGCGGTAGCCATCCTTCGACAGGTGCAGTGCGTCTGGCATCAGCTTCGCGCTGATCTCGCCGCGTGCATCGACGAACCGGTCGCCGATCGCGTGGATCCTGCGCTGCGCCTGGCCTGACTTGGTCTTGGCATTCGCTTCGTGGACGTATGCGCGCAACGCCTGGTTGATCTGCGCGATGTCGCCGCGCATTGCGTTGATGCGCTCGCCGCGCGGAAAGATCTCGAGCACATGGATGATCGCTTCGCCACACTGCTCGACGAGCGTGTCGATGACTGCCTTGACGCCCGCCAGCGTCTCGTCCGCAGTGCTCGAGCCGTGACCGAGGTTGTTGGTGCCGAGCATCAGCACGACATGCTCTGGCGACAGGCGCGTCAGAGGCGCTTCTTTCAGCCGATGGAGCACATGCTCCGTGCGATCGCCGCTGTTGCCGAGGTTGAGCGCGCCGAGCTTGTCGAAGCGTTCGCGCCAGAACTCACTGCCCTCGCCTTCCCAACCCTGCGTGATTGAATCGCCGACGAAGACGATCTTGGCGGGCTTGGACTCGCGGGCGCGGCGGATGCACTCCTTCTCACGCCCGATGCCCCACTCTTCGGAGCGCGGCTGTGGCACTACCGACGTGGGGGCGGGTTTGCTTGCTGGATCCTGCGGTCTGGTGACGGACAGAGGCGACAGCGCGAACAGGGCGACAGCGAAGGTCGCCAGAATGGTCGTCGGTAGCTCGTAGTGCATCGCGGCACGGTCGCAGCAGCCATGGCTCTCGTCAAGGCACGGCGAGCACGAGCCTGAAAGGATCGAGGCAGGTGCCACGATGGCCGATGCGCTTTCGATCCTTGGCCTTTGCGTGTCTTGCCTGGTCTTGCTTGCAGCGGAGATGCGAATGACTGGATCAGCGGTCGCCCTGCACCAGACGCTGTCTCGCGCGGAGCTTCGGCCAGAGCCACATGAAGTAGCCCGAGAGGGAGAGGAACAGCAGCCCGGCCGCAGCGATCGGGGCGATCGCAACGTGGGCGATCTCGCCAAACCAGGAGCCATCGTGAATCTGCTCGATCCAGTCGCTCATGCGCCTGCGCGGCTCACTGACGCGCAGCGTGGTGGCGCACACCTGGACCTCGAGTTGGTGATGTCGACTGACGAGCTTGTGCACGCCTTGAAGAGGTCGGAAATCGAGCCGCGCGATATCCGCCTCGACGCGAAACTCCGGGAGGCCCAATGCGAACACCGCGGCGTAGACGTCTTGCAGTGGCTTGAGCGTGGCTATGGGTCCTGGTTGCCCAACCGTGACGGGAGGCTGCATCCACTCCCAGTCCTTCTTCTTCAGCAGCAAGAATCCCGTCGTCGCGGTGACGAGCATCGCGACGCCGATGCTGACCCCGACCCAGCGGTGCATCGACCAGAGCAAGCGGAACGCGCGCATGGATGAACAGGATGCCGTCGCGTTGGTTCTGCTTCGACTTGGTCCTTTCACAAATCGATGGCTCGGCGCGTGATTGTGTTCGCACGGAGAATCGCGAGCCTGTCGATGACGGCCTAGCAGCCGGGGGCAGCACGCGTGCTGCTCAGTCGACCAAGCCGAGCCGTTGCTGGGTCCTTGAGGATCGCGTGCCCAATGGTCCGAGCCGCGCTCGGACCAGCGCACATCACAGCGTCACTTCGATGGTCTGACCGGCGGTGATGTTGACGATCTGCATGGGATCTGTGGCGTTGCTGTCGGCAGTCGGGTTCCCAGCGTTGCCGCGGCCGCCGTTGCCGAACATCGCGCCCATCCCGCCCATGCCTTGACGCGAGGTGATGCGCCACGTGCCAGGGCGGAGACCCTCGATCGTCGCCTTGCCGTCGGACAGCATCGCGACCTTTGGTTGCACACCCTTTGCGTCCGTGCCGTCATAGGTCGCGAGCACAAACGCGAAGGGCTGGCCGCTCGACGACGATGTCACTTTGACCGTGCCGCCCTTGGTCAGTTGCACGCGCAGATCGGTCAGGCTGCCCCCCGCCGCGACCTGAATCGAGGCGGACTCGCCGCCGGCAAATCCGGCCTTCGACGCACGCACGACGAGCGCGGTGCCGGGTTGCACGCCCTTCAACTCAAAGCTGCCTTCGGCATTCGTCGTCACTTGCGCGCTGCCGCCCATGCCGCGGCTGCCGCGGCCGAATGGCAACCCCTGCATCAGTTCTTGCACGTTGATCGAGGCTTCGTCTGCCAAGGTCACGCGGACGCTCGCCTCAGCGACCGGCTTGCCATCCGGATCAACGACGACGCCCGCGATCGCTGCCGAGTCGATCGTGACGTCGAGCATGTTTTGGCCAAGGCGCAACACGACCTGCGCGACCATTGGCATGCTGCGACCATCGAGCGACACGCGGATGCGATGGGAACCTGCAGGAAGCTCCTTCAGGGTGTAGCGGCCGTCGCCATCGGTGCGCTCGCCGCGGCCACCGCCCATCGTGCCGCCCAGCCCGCGCATGATGTCCGCGACGGGATCGTTCGTTGCAGCCTGCGCTTCGTCGGCCGCGCCCTTCACGAACTGCACGCGCGCGCCGCTGACGGGCATGCCGTTCTCGCTGACGATGCCGCTCAACGTGGCCGACGCCGCCTTGCTCAGCGTGACTTCGGCGCGCGCCTCGTCGGTGACTTGCACCAAGGTCCACTCGGCTTGTTGTGCAGCGCTTCCGTCGCCACCGCTACCGCGACGGCTGCCGCCGCCGAAGAAGCCCTGCATTGGGTTCTGGTTGCCGGACGCGATGCGGAACTTGTGCTCGCCGGGCGCGAGTTTCTCGAACGTCGCCACACCTTCGCCGTTGCCGTTCTGCGTCTCGTTGTCGCCCGCGGGATCCTGGTGCTCGATGCGCGCGTTGCCGATCGGTTTGCCCTCGCCGTCGAGCGCGGCGACTGCCGCCGATCCACCGCGAAGCAGCAGCGCTGAGTGCGTGATTGGCTCGTCGCTCGGCTGCAACTCCTGGCTGCGATACACCGAGTAGCCGTCGTCCTCGACCACGACCGAAAACGAGCCGTCGACGTTCTGGTTGAGGATCGCGATGCCGTTCTCGTCCGTCTTCTGCGTGCCGAGGCCGCCGCTGCGCATGTTGGTAAACGGACCCATGTTCCTGCCGCCGCGGCCGCCGGCCTGATTCATGAACTGCTGCACGCGCGAGTTCATGTCGTTGCCGCCGCCGCCTTGCTGCGATCGCAGGCGCACGGACGCGCCGACGACCGGCAGCCCCGACTTGTCGCGCACTTCGACGCGAACCGTTGGGTTCCCTTCGAGAGCGATCGTGCCGAGGTCGAGCGAGCCACTCGCTGGCAGTTGGATGTCGCGCTGCTCGAACTTGCGGTAGCCAATCGCCTCGATCGTCACGCGCAGCTTCTGTTCCTTCTTGGGCCGCAGGCTCGGGATCGTGACGTTGCCTTCGGGATAAGGGCGCAGCTGCCCGCCCATGTTCAGAAAGCCCTGCGCCATCGCCATCATGTCGTTGCCGCCGTCAAACTGGTGGCGGACGATCATCGCTTCGACGGGCTTGGTCGTGTCTTTGTCGGCGACCTTCGCCGTCACCACGATGCCCGGATCGAACGCGAGTTCGATGCCTGTCGCACCGCTCGTGACTTCGATGCGTTGGCTGCAGACGTTGTTGTTGAGGAAACCGCGCGCGCCCTGCGTGACCCAGACGCGGTAGCGCTTGCCGACTGGGAGCCCGCGCAGCGCGAAGCTGCCGTCCGACATTGGCTCGGCCGAGCGTTCGGCAGTAAGCGCGAAGTCGCCGAGCATCTCGGCGAACTGCCCGCCCATCTGCGCGAACGCCTGATTGCCAGCAGAGCCAGGAGTCGCGCTGGTCGCCGATGGCAGACCCGTGTCGATCGCTTGTGCGCAGAGCACGCGCACGTCCTTCATGCCATCTGGGATGGCGGTCACGCGACCGGTGATGTCCGCGCCGGGCGCCATGATGATCAGCAGGTCTGCAACGGTCTGGCCTGTCGGCGCCGAGAGCCCTTCGCGAGCAGCGGATGGATGCTCGTGGTGACGCGCTCGCAGCCCGAAGTCACCGGGCGGCATGTGCGGCATCTCGAAGCGACCGTCCTTGTCGGTCAGCACGTCGCCGAGGAACCCGCGCATCACGTCGAGCATCTCGCCCGGGATCAGATCCATCCCGTTGCCGCCCATCATCGCGCCAAACGGGCCGCCGCCGCCGAAGCGAGCGCTGCCAAGGCCTGGATTGGCGGGGCCGCCTGTTCCCTGCTGGTTGCCTTGCGCTGCGATGCGCATCACGGACGCGCCTTCGATCGGCTGGCTCTGATTGTCGACGACGCGGCCCGTGACGATTGCTCCGCGCGGGAGCGTGAGCACGCCGACGTCAATGTCCTGCGTGCTTGGGCGATCGACGAACTTGTTGACGAGTTGGAATGCGCGCGCCCTTGCTTCGATTTGCAGTTGCGCGCCCTCGCCGTCCGGCACCAGTCGGAATGTGCCATCGCTGCCGCTCGTCACTTCCACGCGCGCCGCCATGCGTTCGCGCATGCGTTGCGCCATCTTGCTCGCGTCCTGCCAGTCGAAGTCACCCGCGCCGAACGAACGCTGCGAAAATGCCGCCGTGATTCCCGTGCTCACCACCGCGCCCGCGATCGGAAGGCCTTGCTCGTCCTTGATGGTGCCGACGAGGGCCGGCGCATTCGTGGGGAGACTCGCGGCAGCAGCCGCCGCCGTTCGCTGCGCATCAGGTTGCTGCTCGGGCTCCTTCATGACGCCGAGCGCGGCGTCGGTCGGATCGACGGTTGCCGCGGTCGGCGAAGGCGTCTCGATTGCCGTCGGCGCAGCGATGTCGTTGTTGACTCCGGCGAAGAACCAATACGCGATGCCAGTTGCAGCAAGGGCGATGATCAGGGCAAGCGTACGAGCAGTGTTCATGATGGGGCTTTGCGCAAATGCGCTCCGAGGCAGCGGGCGAAGGGGCCGACTGTAGCCGGGCGCGCCGCGCGCTTTGTCAGCGAGTTGTCGAAGCTCAGCCCAAGGTCAATGACGGCGGCAGAACCCGTGGCAGCAGGCGTCAGCAGGAATGCCAGGCTCTGGCGGGCCTCGATGGCGGGCCTCGATCGGGGGCAGTGCGCAGCAATGCGCACGCAACGTCGGATGTCGACGGTGGCGGTCGCCCCTCGAGCAGATTGACCGCGAGCGACATTCGTCAATCCATGCACCGCGTGGCAGCAACTGCTGCGGCAATGGCGAAGTCGCCCAGGCGACAACTTTGGCATACGTCATCTGCGACCCGGGCAACCCGCATGCACGGCAGACCGTGTGCCTTCGAGGTCGCGAACGACACTCGTTGCAGAAGAGACAGTTCCGGTGGCATGGAAGCGGCGCACTCATCGCTAGGATTTCTCCCGCTCCCAACGCCCCTCGGAGGCCGCAGTCTGGTGCGGCCAGTGTGGGCGGATCCGTGTTACTCCCCGACGCTGGCGGCTGCGCCGTCCGCGGTTGTGCGCCATGACCCGACCCTCTCGTCGCGAGTTCCTCATGCATGGCGCTGCGCTGGCAGTGGCCGGCCCGATCCTCGCTGGTTCGCCGCGGCACGATCCACGGTCTTCACGGCTTCCGCCGCGCGCCGACGCCGTCATTCAGATCCACATGGCGGGTGGCCTCAGTCACATCGACACCTTCGATCCGAAGCCCGAGGCCGCGGTCGAAGTGCGCGGCCCGTTTGGCGCCATCGAGAGCAAACTCGCCGGCTGTCGATTGTCGTCGCTGCTGCCGAAGACCGCTTCGGTTGCCGACAAACTCGTCATCGTGCGGTCGATGACGCACACAGAAGCCGACCATGACCGCGGCGCGCATTCGGTGCTGACCGGCTATGCGCCGAGTCCTGCGATCGTCTATCCATCGTTCGGCTCCGTCGTCGCGCACGAACTCGGCATGCGCAACGACCTGCCGCCCTATGTGTGCGTGCCAGGCCCCAACAGCCCTTTCTTGCAGAACGGCTATCTCGGCAGCGCGCACGCGCCGTTCGCCGTCGGTGGCAATCCGGGCAATGCGCGGTTTCGCGTGCGGGATCTCGCGCCGGCGCAAGAGATGGACGAAGCGCGGCGCAATCGGCGGAAGGCCCTGCTGCACGACCTCGATGCAGGTCGTCCCGAGTTGCAGACAGCGGATGCGGTGGTCGCGAGCGAAGCCTTCTACGCACAGGCCTTCACGATGCTGGAGTCCGAGAAGGCCCGCGTCGCGTTCGACCTGCAAAAAGAACCGGACGCCAGGAAAGATCGCTACGGCCGTCATCGCCTCGGCATGAGCACCTTGCTAGCGCGACGACTGGTGGCAGCAGGCAGTCGCTACGTCGTGATCGCGCACGACGGCTTTGATCATCACGCGCGGATCGGCAACGACCTGCCCGCGCGCATGGCGGAGTTCGATCAGACCTTCTCGGCGCTCGTGGCCGATCTGGACGCAGACGGTTTGCTCGAGCGCACGCTCGTCATCGCGACGAGCGAGTTTGGGCGAACACCACGGATCAACGCCGACGGCGGTCGCGACCACTGGGCGCGCGCGTTCTCGATCGCGATGGCGGGCGGTGGTTGCAAGCGCGGCGTCGTGCTGGGGGCGACCAACGCTTCTGGCGCAGAGCCTGAGAGCGATCCAGTCCGCCCCGCAGACCTTGCCGCGACGGTGTTCTCGCTGCTCGGCATCGACCCCGAGCGAAAGCTGATGTCCGCCGGCGACCGGCCGATCGACCTCGTGCGCGACGGCGCGCCCATTCTTGGAGCGATCGCGTGAACGTCGCACTGGCAGCTGCCGGCAACGTCGCAATCGGCGGCGCGGCGCTCGTGCTCGTCGCCGCAGCAATGTTGCCGCCGCGCGTTGCTTCGGTGACGCCAACCGGCGCGCAACGTGGCACCGAGGTTGAGTTCGTTCTGCGCGGCGAGCGCCTGTCGACTCCGACGTCATTGTGCGGCGCGATCCACGGCATCGAAGTCGTCGCGATCACGCCCGGCAAGAATGCGCAGGAATGCAGTGTTCGTGTCCGCGTCGCCGCGGATGCGCAACTGGGCGCGCATCCGGTGCGGCTTTGCGCCGCCGGTGGGCTGTCGAACTCCTTCTCATTGTTCGTAGGAGAGCTGCGAGAAGTGACGGAGGCGCGCAGCGGTGACGCGCCGATGCCGGTCGTGATCCCGTGCGTCGTCAGCGGCGAGATTCGCGGCGAGGAGACGGATGTCTTTGTCGTCGAGTTGGCACAAGGCGCGCGCTGCGTCTGTGAAGTTGAGGCGATGCGGCTTGGTCGCGGACCGATCGACGTCGCGATCGCGGTTCGCGATCCCAAGGGTCTGGAGCTGGAGCGCATCGATGACACCGCGCTTGGGCACAAGGATCCGTGGCTGTCGTTCGTCGCCGAGGTTGCTGGCGCTTACCAAGTGTGCGTCGAGCCATCGTTTGCAGACCGGGCCAACGTCGGCGCCTATCGGCTGTACCTGGGCGATCTGCCGCGGCCGACGACTCTGGCGCCAGCGGCGGCGATGCCTGGCACGAGCACGAGCGTGGCCTTCGTCGGCGAACCGCAGATGCCGCCGATGATCGTCGACGTGCCCGCTGATGCTTCGGGCTTTTATGCGGTGTGGCCGCGCGATGCGCGCGGCGCCTCGCCGACGCCGTTGTGGTTGCACGTGGGGACCGCGCCTTTGCACGCGACGGAACCGGCCTTCGTCGAAGCGTCGTCGAACCGGACAGCCGGCAGTGGCGCGATGGACGCAACGGCAAGCGCCAAGCCTGAAGGTCCGCTAACCGGAGCAGCGCCCGCAGGCGATGCGGCGGCTGTCGCCAACGCGATGAGCATGGAAGCAGCGACGCCAGCAGTTCCGCCGCTCGTGCCATATCCATGCCGCATCAGCGGCGTTGTGCATTCGTCTGCTGGCGTTCGGTATCGCATCGCGGCCAAGAAGGGCGAAGCCTTCGAGTTCCGCGCGCTCGCGCTCGGCTTGCGATCGCCACTCGATCCGGTGGTCGGCGTGCGCAATGCCGCAGGCGCGCTGCTCGGCGGCGATGATGACGCCGGCGCTCCGGCCGCGGACGCCTACGTGCGCGTCACTGCGCAGCAGGATGGCGATCTGATCGTGACGGTGCGCGACCATCTGCGTGCGCATTCGGACGCGCATGCGTTCGTGCTCGTGGCGGCGCCGCAGGACAAGCCGATGCAAACGCGCCTCGTCGTCGCACGCGCGCAAGAGCCTGTCTTGGTCGCGCCGCAAGGCGGGCACGGCGGCATGGTGCTGCAACTCGACAACGCCGATTACGACGCGGGCCTCGCGTTGTTCCTGCAAGAGCTGCCGCCTGGGGTCACGGCGCAGTTCGGCGCGGTCAAGAAGGGCCAGAACACCGTTCCGCTGATCGTCGCCGCCGCGCCGGATGCGCCGATCGGAGCGTCGCTCGCCGAGCTACGCGCACGCGCCGACCAGCAGCCGCTCGAACGCACCGCTGGCTATACGCAAGTGTTGCCGCTCGTCACGGTGCGCAACGACCAGCCGATCTGGACGACGACGGAGACGCGCATGCCGGTGTCCGTCGCCGCACCTGCGCCGTTCTCGATTCACGTGCGTGCGCCTTTGGTCCCGATCGTGCGCGGCGCGCCGTTGCTGGTTCCGGTCGAAGTGAAGCGACGCGACGGACCGTCGTTCGATGTGCGAGTGAAGGCGCTGTGGACGCCGACCGGCGTCGGATCGGGCGAAGTCACGATTCCTGCAAACGCGACGGAAGCGATGCTGCCGCTCGACGCCAGCGCGAGCGCGCCGGTCGGCACGTTCTCGCTCGCGGTGCGCGCCTCGTGCGAAGCCGGCGGCGAGGGCTTCGAACTGTGTTCTTCGTTCTGCGACGTGACCGTTGCGCAACCGTGGCTCACCGCGACCTGCGCGGGCGTGCGCGGCCAGAAGGGCGCGGATCTCGCGTTGCCGTTCACGTTGGCGCGTGCGGACATCTGCCCTGCGGATGTCGTGGGCGAGTGCTCGGCGCGGCTGTTGGCATTGCCGCGCGGGGTCGTCGCGGACCTAGTTGCGCTGAAGTGCGAAGGCGCTGCAGGCCAGGCCATCGCTGGCACGTTCACGTTGCGCTGCGCCGCCGACGCAGCGACGGGCCGCCACAAGAACATCGTGCTCGAGGTGCGCGTCGCACATGCGGGCTCTGAGGTGACGCACCGGATGCCGATTGGTGAAGTGCGCATCGACGAGCCGAAGAAACGTGCGAAGGAGAAGCCCGCGGCGGCGGAGCCTTCTCCAATCCCACAACCAGGAGGCTTGCAGTGAAGCCGCATCTGCGATTGGGGCTGTGGGCAATCGTTTGGTCATCGGTGGGCCTCGTCGCGCAAGACCTGCCGTCAAGGTCGAGCCTGCGCACGTTTCCTTCTTCGGTGCAACTCGACTCCGGGCAGGATCGCCAACGCGTGGTCGCCGCCGAACAGGACGAGGTCCTCGGCGTGACCGCATGGGCGCCTGATGTCGCCTGGACCGTTGCCGACTCGACGATCGCGGTCGTCGAGTCCCATGGCGGCATCGCCACGCTGTCGCCGCGCAAGGACGGCGAGACCGAGTTGATCGGCACCATCGGTGGCGTCGAGGCGCGAGCCAAGGTGGTGGTCGTGAACTGCGCGTCGTTGCCGCGAGCGAGCTTCCGCAACGAAGTGATCCCGGCGCTGACGTCTGGCGGCTGCAACTCAGGCGGTTGTCATGGCGCGGCTGCTGGCAAGAACGGGTTCTCGTTGACTTTGTTCGGCTACGACCCGGATCGCGACCACCGCGCGATCACGCGAGACTTGCGTGGCCGACGCATCGATCTGCTCACGCCGGCGCAGAGCCTCTTGCTGCAGAAACCGACCGTGTCGGTCCCGCATCAAGGCGGCAAGCGCATGGAACTGGACGGCGACGACTACCGGCGCATCGTCGAGTGGATCGAGCAGGGCGCCACGGACGATCGAACCACCGCATCCCCAGTGACCGCGATCGAAGTGTTTCCGGCGAGCGCGACACTGACTGGCCTGGGCGCGCGGCTGCCGTTCTCGGTGCGCGCGCGCTACGCAGACGGAACCGACGCCGACGTCACGGGCCGCGTGTCCTGGTCGTCGAGCAACGATGGCAGCTCGCGCATCGAGCGCGGCATGTTGGAAGCAACGGGTCGCGGCGAAGCGGTCCTGCTCGCGCGTTTCTCCGGGCTCGCCGCGATCGCGCGCGTGCGCGTGCATGCCGATGCGACGCCGTTCACGCTCGCCGACGAGCCAGAAGGCGGAGCGATTGACGCCTTCATGCGCAAGGCGCTCACGGCGGCAAAGACGCAGCGCGCTGCTCCATGCACGGACGAGCAGTTTGTCCGGCGCGTGCACGTCGACCTTCTCGGCGTGCTGCCGACGCCGGACGCCGCGCGCGCGGTCCTCGCCGACACGAGGCCTGACAAGCGCTCGCTGCTTGTCGACGAGTTGTTGGAGCGGGATGAGTTTGCGGCGCTGCAAGCGGCGACGTGGGCCGAGGTGCTGCAGGTCGACGCTCAGACGATGGAGCAGAAGGGCGCGTCGATGCTCGGGCGTTGGCTGCGAGCGCAGTTCGAGCAGAAGCGGCCATTCGACGAGACGGTGCGCGAGCTATTGACCGCGTCGGGCGCGACGTTCACCAACGCGCCGGCCAACTACCAACTCATCGCACGGCAAGCGCATCTGGTCGCCGAGAAGACCGCGCAGGTGTTCTTGGGCGTTCGTCTGCAGTGCGCGCAGTGCCACAACCATCCGTTCGAGCGATGGACGATGGACGACTACTACGGCCTCGCCTCGTTCTTCGGTCAGGTCGGCAAGAAGCGCGGACTCGATCCCTACGAGAACGTCATCTCGGATCGTGGCGAAGGCGAGGTGCGCAACCTTCGCAACGGCGCGGTCGCAGAACCGCGGCTGCTCGGGGAAGGCAAGGCCACGATCGCAAAGGGAACGGATCGTCGCGTCGCGTTCGCTGACTGGCTCGTCGCCAAGGACAATCCTTGGTTTGCGCGCAACGTCGCCAACCGCATCTGGGCGCGCATGTTTGGCCGTGGCCTTGTCGATCCGGTCGATGACGTGCGCATCGGCAATCCACCGTCGCACCCAGAAGTGCTCGACCATCTCGCGGCCCTGCTCGTCGCTGCGCGTTACGACGTGCGCGCCGTGGCGCGTGAGATCGCCGCTTCGCGCACCTATCAGTCCGCGGAATTGCCGGCGGACGCGCCCTGGTCGACCTTTGCCGGCATCGCGCCACGTCGGGTGTCGGCTGAGACCTTGCTCGATGCGATCTCGGCGGTCACGGACGTTGCGACGAAGTATCCCGGCGCTCCGGTCGGAGCCACCGCGAGCACCGTCGACGGTGGTCGCGGCAGCGTGTCGTTTCTCGACGCATTCGGCCGACCGGCGCGCGACAGCTCGTGCGCGTGTGATCGACGCGACGAGCCAACACTGGGCCAGACGCTGCATCTCATCAACGGCGACACGATCTTGCAGAAGCTCGGCAACGCGCAGGGCCGCCTTCGTCGTTCGCTCGCGGAGAAACGCGAGCCACTGGCGATGCTCGAAGACCTCTGGCTTGCCGCCTACAGCCGCATGCCGTCGCAAGAAGAGGCGCAGCGCATGTTCGCAGTCATAGGGACTAGCGACGCCAAGGCCGCGCTTGCGGCGTGGGAAGACATCTATTGGTCCGTGCTGAACTCGAAGGAGTTCTTGTTCCAACACTGAGGCGCATGAAAGACCGCAATCAGTCCATGGTTCGACCCAAGTCGCCGATCCGGCTGGCTAGAAGCCGCGGCATGCGCTTGTCATTCGCTCTGGTGCGAGCGCATGTGCTCCGTTGCTTGCCGGCGATCCTTCTCATGCTCGCATCTGCTGATGCACCCGCTCAGGAGCCGAAGGAAGCGAATGAGCCGTCAAAACAGCAAGTGCCCGCCGTGGTCGAGGCAGCTGCGTCGCCGACGGAGCAGTTGCGTTCGATGCTCGATCGACTGAAAACGCTCGATGCTGCTGCGTGGAAAGCGCGCGCCGCCGAACTCGAAGAAGCAGCCGCGGCGCTCGACCGTGCTGCGCAAGAAAAGCGCGAGCAGTCGCAGCGACTGCTCGCCGAGATCGCGGAGATGGGGGAGAAGGCTCGCGCCTTGCGCAAGGAAAGCGAGCAGCTCGCGGAGTTGCACAAACTGCTTGGTGCGTTGCCGATGGCGCCGGCGAGCAAGCCAGCGGCGGCCGTTCCGACAAACTCGGCTGCACAAGCAAAGCCGGATGCAGCGCAGCAGGCGGCGGTGCCAGCTGGTGCCCAGGCAGACGCATCCACGCCCGCTGCCTCACCGGCTGCGGTGGCACAGCCGACTGCAAGTTCACCGATGCCGCCTGCAAGTCCCGTCGAAGCAGCGAAGCCCAGCGAACCCGCAAAGCCGCCGCAACCGCCGTCGCCGAAGGCCGACGACAAGCAAGCTGCTCCCGCAGCGCCGAAGGCGGCCGTGCCCACGGAGGCCGCAGCAACGAGTGCAAACGAAGCGAGCGAGCCGCGGTTCGTCGTCTGGGCCGACGTCGAGCCGATCTTCTCGGAGCACTGTGTCGCGTGTCACGACCCCGACAGCAGCAAGGGTGGGCTCGACCTGTCGTCGTATGCAGCGGCGATGCAAGGCGGCGGATCCGGCAAGTCGATCGTGCAAGGCGTGCCCGACCAGTCGCGGTTGTTTCGCATGATCACCTTGATCGAGCGGCCCTTCATGCCAAAGGACGCCGATGCGCTCGACGTCAAGACGCAAGGCATCGTGCGTTCGTGGATCGAGCATGGCGCGGCCGAGGACTCGAGCGCGGCACGCGTGTTCTGGCGAGAACGCGAGGCAAGGGCGAAGGCCTCGGCGGCCGCAGTCGAAGCCGCTGCTTCAGGACCGGCGCCATGGCCAGATGGATGGCCCGCAGTCTCGATGCGCACTTCGGAGCGTGCGTCGCCGATCGCCGCGTTGGCGCGCAGCCCGCGCGGAGCGTTGCTCGCGGCGGCTGGCATCGGGCAAGCGTTGCTGCTCGACGGCGGCGGCAAACTTGTTTCGGTCACCGACACCGGCTTTGCGCGCATCGGCAGCATCGGGTTCTCGCCGGACGGCAAGTTGCTGGCGATCGCGGGCGGCGAAGCGGGCAGGAACGGTCGCGCGCTCGTGCTCGACGTCGTCACCGGCACGGCAATCGGCACCTTTGGCAAGGAACGTGACGTTCCGCTCGCCGCGGCTGTGCATCATGGCGCGCGTCTCGTTGCGATCGGTGGCAGCAGCAAACGCGTCCGCATTCATTCGCTGGAGCGCGACGTGGCCGATGCGACCGACCCGCTGTGGGAAGGCAAGCACGATGACTTCATCCTGTCCCTCGCGTTTTCGCCAGATGGCTCACTGCTCGCCGCCGCGGATCGCAGCGGCGCGTGCGTGATCTGGGAAGTCGACGGCGGCGCGATCGCGCATACGTTGCGTTTGCCGCAGGGCGCGGCGCATGCGGTCGCGTTCCATCGCTCCGGCACGGCACTGGCGCTTGCGTGCGGCGACGGCACGGTGCGTCTGTTCGATAGCAAGGATGGCAAGGAGCGGTGGCAGAAGAAGGCGTGCCAAGGCGAAGCGCTCGCGGTTGCCTTCTCGCAGAAGGACGCGCTCGCGGTTTGCGGCGCCGACGGCAAGCTCGCCCGCTTCGCGCTCGACGGCAAGCCGCTCGGAACGAGCCCATCGCTTGGCGACGAGGTCCTTGGCGTCGCGTTTGGCGACGACGACACCGTGGTCTTTGGCGCGGATGCGCGAGGTCGCCTTCACCGCTGGGACGGGAAGAAGGTCGAAGTGGTGGCTGGGCTGCACGGCGTGGCGCCGTAGCGGCGTCAGCCGCGCCGTGGGTCTGGGCGCGGCGCCAGCAGTTGCGGCTGTTCCTTCGCCAACTCGCCGTCGATCTCCAACTCGAACAGGTCGGCGACGAGGCCTTCGGTCTCGACCTTCGACCAGATCTTGCAGCCCGCGATCAGCGCGTCACTCGTGGCTTCGCATTGGCCGAGTTCGGACCAAGGAGCATCGCTGCTGCTGCGCCACGACGTGATGAGGCGCGAGCCGATGCGCGCCAATCGGAGCCATCCTTCGTCGCCCTCGATCGAGCGTCGGCCGACGACCTGTCCTGCGAGCCCCGCCGCCACGTTGCGCGCCGTCGGCAGATCCGCGGAGCTGATGACCTGCGCGTAGTAGCGCGCGGTTGACGCTTCATTCTGGAAGAACAGCCCAAGGCATGCGGAGTCGGGGCCCGCGTTCCACTTGCGCAGCACGTAGCGGATCGTCAGCGTCGCGTCGCCGACGATGCGCGTCGGGACGAAGAAGCCAGAAGAGGTCACGGGACCGAGCTTGCTCTTGCCGAACGCAATGCGCATCGCAACGCCGTTTGCTTCCACGTCGACTTCAGCGCGTCGCGGATACCGGTAGAACGTGAGGCCGCGCTCGCGAAAAGCGGAACGGCCTGTCGTGAAAGGCCAAGGCAGGCCGCCGGACAGGTGCGAGTTGAACTCGACGAGCAGCGCGCGAACGCGGACGAACGCGCGCGCGAAGGACTGCTCTACCGACTGCTGCGTGGCGACATCGCACCGAAGCGAGGCATCGATGAGCAGGGGGCCGTCCATGCGACAGCCAGACTCTGCGAGTTCGAACGCAAAGCGCTCAGCGATGGCGTCGGCGGGGGCGTCCTCTTGTCCGAGGAAGCGAAGGCGCGGCAGCGATTCGTCACCCGTCCACTCGATGAGCACGTCTTGCGCTGCGGCCGCGCGGTCGATGGCCAGACGCAAGCAGCGGGCGCGTTGGAGCACAAACGTGTGGATTGGCGCGTCGATCAGCGCTTGCGCAACGGCGGCAGCGATAGCCAGCGCGACTGGGTGAGCAGAACTCGTTCCTTCGAGACCCGCGGCGGCTCCGAAGGGCAGTCCGGCAGCGAGGCTCGCGCCGAACAACGCAAAGTCGGTGCGAAGTCCGTTGGTCGCTGCGGCCGCGCCTTGCGTCACGCGGTGCGCGGTCGCGGTCTCGTCCATGCAGACCGAGGTGCCGTGCGCGCGCGCACGCGCACAAAGTGACGCGCAAGCCTGCGGGCCCGCACTTGCGTCGAGCACCAGCAAGGATGCCGACGCGAGCGTCGCGTCGTCGATGCTGTTCATCCCGATGCGCCGGGCACCGTCAACGTGGGCGAAGCGTTCTGCCGCGTCGTCGCCCACCAAGATGGCTCCGGCCTTGTTCGCTCTCGCGGCCACGGCGATCGCGTTTGCGGCTTCGCGCTGGTTGGCAAAGGTGCGCAGCGGCGCCGCCAGCCCGAGCGAACGCGCGATCGCGGCCGTCGCCAACGACGGATCGAAGCTTGCGTTCATCGCCGCTTCGATTCGTGCATGGAGCCATGGTTCGTCGAAGGACACGAGCGCGTCGCGGTTGGCGAGGTCGAACCTTGTGGTCTCGGCTGTGGCACCGGCTTCCGGCGCAGCGCTGCCGATGTGGGCAGCAAGGCGTTGCAGCAGCAGCAAGGAAGATGGCGTGATCGGCACGAGAACGGCGCATCTTGCCCGCGCTCTGGCTCGCGCGCCACGCGTCGGGTCAAGGCGCGCGTCGTGCCATGCTGCAACGCACGGCGCTGATGCCGACCGCAGCGGGGCTCACTTGCGCGGCAGCGCAGTGATCGCCGCGAGCGCGATCCCTGCCAACGCCACGCCAACTGCAGCGGGGCCATGCTCCATTGCGAGCCACAGCATCACGAACGGCCCGAGTCCGCCGACCACCGCAAATGCGCCGTCGTAGCCGACCGCGAGGCCGCTGCTGCGCACGTTTGGCGAGAACAGCGTCGGCAGGATGCAGAGGTAGGCGCCGATGAAGAGCCCACCGAGGCCGCCGAGCACAGCGAGCGGCCACACGCCGAGCGAAGGGAACAACAGGTAGCCTGGCACCGCGGCGATCGCGAGCAGGGTGAGCACGACGCGGCAGACTTTGGGTGCGCCATGTCGATCGGCGAGCCAGCCGGCGACCAAGTACAACAAGGATCCGCACGACGCGCACAGCAGCGAGACGCGTTCTGCGTCTGCGAGCGGCATCGAGCCATGCTTACAGAGGAAGGATGGCAGCGCGAGATAGAGCGTTGCGACCACCCATGCGTGCACCGTGCACATCACGGCGGCGCGCACGGAGTTGCCGGCTTCTGTGCGCAACAGGGTTCGCAGCGGAATGCGCTCGACTCCACGCGCGCTCAGTTCTGCGAATGCGGCAGTCTCGCCAGCGTGTCGCCTGACGAGCCACGCGATGACGCCGACGCTGCTGCCGAACACGAATGCGATGCGCCAGCCCCAGGCAAACGCGGCCTCGGCCCCGAGCGCGGCTGTGATCGCTGCTGCGACGAGTTGTCCGAGCAGCATGCCGGAGTTGACGCCAGCCATGAGGGTCGCAGTGGCGATGCCGCTTCGGCGCGTTCCCGCGTGTTCTGCGAGCCAGCACAGCGATGCCGGTAGTTCGCCGCCGAGCGTCATGCCCTGCAGCAATCGCAGCAGGACGAGCAGCACCGGCGCTGCGGGACCGAGTGTCGCATAGCCGGGCAGCAGTGCGATCGCGAGCGTGGCAGCCGCCATGCCGAGCACCGTGTGCGAGAACACATAGGCCCGGCCGCGGCGGTCGGCGACGTGGGCCCACAAGACCCCGCCGATCGGCCGCGCGAGGTAGCCGACGGCGAAGACCAAGAAGGCTTTCAACGTCTGCGCCGATTCGCCGGCCTCGGGCGGGAAGAACGCGGCGCCGATCTGCGGCGCAAACACCGCAAAGATCACGAAGTCGTAGAACTCGAACACGCCGCCGAGTGCGGAGATCAGCGTTGCGCGCGCGAGCGGTCGAGCAACGGCTGCTCGGTTGGCGTCAGTCATCGAGCGAGTCCTTGTTGGCTTGCGAGAGGCGTGCTGCCGACAAGAAGTCGACTGGCAGGTTGGTGCCGCCGAGCAGAGCAAGATCGCACAATGCGTCACCAAGCGCAGGCGCGAGTTTGAAGCCGTGGCCCGAAAGGCCTGCGGCGTAGCAGATGCTGTCAGTGTCTCGCGAACGACCGACGAGGAAATCGCCGTCGGGCGACATCGTGTAGAGGCAGGTCGCGGCGTCGATGACGCTCCCAGCAAGCGGCGGTGCTGCCTGCTGGTACGCGGCCAACAGTGGGTCGAGGTCTGCTGCGCACGGCGGCAGGGCGCCGAGGTCTGGATCGACGAGGTCCGACGAACCATGCCAAGCGACTTTGGGCATTCGCGCAGGCGAGTGGGCTTCCGCGAGTGGATCGGCCGGAATGCCATACAGCGAGCGCCGGCCGTCGCCCGGATCGAGCAACCAGCACGGCATTCCAACGGGGGGACCGCCACTGCGCGGCGCGATCCATGCCTGAACCTGGCGCGTGACGGTCAGGTGTGGCCGCAACTCTGGCAGCAGTTTCGCGGTCCATGCACCCGCCGCGACGATCACGGTCGTCGCGCGTTCGGTGCCTTGCTCCGTCGTGACTTCGACGCCGCGATCATCGGCGTGCAGTGAGATGGCTCGCGTCGAGAGGCGAAGGTGTGCGCCGGCTTCACGGGCCGACGCGATGGCTGCAGCGATCGCGCGTTCAGGCCGCACGAGGCCGGCGTCCGCTTCGAATACGCCGCGCTCAGCAAGCGGCGAGGCAAACCAGGGGAATCGCCGCGCGATTTCACGTGAGTCGAGGTCTTCGACTTGGAGCCCGTGCGCGCGCGCAGCGTCGAGCGAACGAAGGAGGACCGTCGACTCTCGGTGGCCCAGCAACAACACTCCGCAGCGATGCAGCAGCGAGGTCGAAGTTTCGCGCTCCAGTTCTTCGAACCGACGCGTCGCATGGCGCAGCAGCGGCACGTAATCGGCATGCTCGAAGTAAGCATGACGAAAGATGCGGCAATGCCCGTGGCTCGAGCCTCGCGCATGCGCTGGAGTGTCGAGCTCGAGTCCTAGACATCGTGCGCCGCGACGGCTCGCTGCGCGCAGCGCGAAGGAGCCGACAGCTCCGAGACCGACCACGATGACGTCAAAGACGCTCATGGCATTGCGGCGACAGCCGGACGCAGGGGTCCTCGCGGTTGGAGTTGGATGCGGCGGTTCATGACGCGGAGTGTTGGATCATAGAGTTCGCGCCGGCAGCTGCCCCAATCCACATTCGCGCGGCATCGGCCCGGATGTTCGCGCAACAGGAACTCCTTCAGCTGCTCCATGAACCCATGAGTCTGGCCCCCGAAGTGGAGCCGGTCGTGGTGGTCCGCGACGTCGGTCAACTACGGAAGGGTTTCGACGGCTGCTCGGCGCAGGCGTGCTGTCGTCGCGTTCGCGACCGAGGGACAAGCCTGGAATCATGCGACACAGAACCGACCGTCCCACGTCAGCAGAGACCTTGCGCAGTCAGTCGGCTTGCTCTGGACGCGCAGAACCGCTAGCCAGTCCAGAATGCAGACCCGGCTCCACACTGTCCGCGCCATCCGCAACCTTGGTGGCGACAGTCATGCGCTCGAAGTCGACGGCCCGATTCCGCCGGCGCGACCGGGGCAGTTCTTCATGCTGCGCACGGAGCACCGCTGGCCAGTGATGCTGCCGCGCCCGTTCTCCCTCTATGACCGCGCTGCCGACGGCAGCTTCGGCAGATTTCTGATCAAGGCTGTGGGCCCCGGAACGCGCGCTCTCTTGGATCAGAAGCCTGGCGAGGGTGTCCACCTCACCGGCCCGCTTGGTCAGCCATTCTCGAGCGAGTTCGACGATCCGGTCTGCGTTGCGGGGGGCGTCGGCCTCGCGCCCTTCCTGCTGCTCGCCCGCGAACATCGGGCAAGGGGCAAGTCGCCCCTGCGCGTGCTGTTCGGGGGCCGCAATGCGTCCTCGCTCGCGGGCATGGAGGATTTTGTCGACATCACCCGCCTGTCGGCGTCGACCGACGACGGCAGTTACGGCTTTCATGGTCGCGTCACGACGCTGTTGGAGTCCCAAATCGACCGTGGGGAGATCGAGGCGGGCGCCGTGGTCTTCTGCTGCGGTCCCGATCCGATGATGCATGCCGTGGCCAAGGTTTGCGCAGCGCGTGGCCTGCGCTGTTTCTTGTCGCTCGAGACTTACATGGCCTGTGGCTATGGAGTCTGCAATGGCTGTTCGGTGGCGGTGCAGGGGCCTCGGTTCAAGGGTTGGCCCTACTCCAAGACTTGCACGGAAGGCCCGGTCTACGAGGCTTGCGAGCTGCGGCAAGAAGGCCACTGAGAACGAGTTGGAGCACTGGGTCGAATCCTTATCCGTTTCGCTGGTCCACCCTCGCATAGCGTCCCGGCGTGGTCAGATCTCGGCGCAACGTTTGCCGTAGTGCGCCAGGGCGCAGATTGGTTGCGCTTCATCCTTGTTGTCGACGGTTGCAACTTCTCCCCGAGGGTCTACTAGTAGAGGTGTCGTCTGAAGCGCTCCGTGTTGGGAGATGACCGGGGCGTAGAAGACGGCTCGCAGTGATAGACCCCTCTGGGATGCGATGGCCTCCGTCAGCAAAGCATGGGCTGACGGGGGCCGCTTTATTTTCCGCAGGGAGGGCCCGGCCGCGGCGCGGCCTGAGCTAGGTCCGTGGACCCCAAGGGGCCGACGGTGGCCACGATGCTTTCGCCTGCCTCGGTTGGCGTCTGCGGGCATGGCAAGGCAACAAGATCACCAGCAAGCGCGCATGCGATCGCGGCATCGAGTTGTGCTTCAGGCGCCGGTGTCTCGGGCAACGGCGAATGGTCCGCTGCCGTCGTGACGCGTGGGGTAGAGCCGCTACCGTTTGGTGATGGACCAGCGAAGCGAGTCATCGCCCGCGTTGCCGGAATCGCTCGAAGCTCGCGTCTATGAGGCGCTCTTGGGCGGCGGCGATCCGACCGCTGCGCTCGAGGCGATCATTGCGCAACATCGCGAGCACGCGAAGGCGATTGCCGCGGTCGTGCGCTCGGTGCGCGCGGCAGACACCGCGGTGGGCAAAGTCAAGTCCGTCGCTGGCGCGGATGCGCCGCCGCCGCAGTCGCCCGCGTTGCCGCGTGGCTCGCGCATCGGGCCGTACGAGATCGTGCGCGAACTCGGCCGCGGCGGCTTCGGCATCGTCTACCTCGCGGAGCAACGCGAGCCGGTGCGTCGCCGTGTCGCGCTCAAAGTCGTGTCGTCGTCGGCCGCGGCCAAGGACCTGCTGCAGCGCTTCGAAGCCGAGCGCCAGGTGCTGGCGCAACTCGACCATCCCGGCATCGCCCGCATCCTCGAGGCGGGCCGCGCCGACGACGGCAGCCCGTACTTTGCGATGGACTACTTCGACGGCACGTCGTTGTCGGCCTATTGCGACGAGCGGCGGCTCTCGGTCGACGCGCGACTGTCGTTGTTCGTCACAGTCTGTGGCGCGATCCACCACGCGCACCAGCGCGGCGTCGTGCATCGCGACCTCAAGCCAGGCAACGTGCTCGTGGACGAAAAGTCCGGCGAACCGTTCCCGCATGTCATCGACTTCGGCCTCGCGAAGGCGATTCAGGGCACGATCGACGTCGACAATCCCAGCACGACCGAGTTCGGTCGATTGCTCGGCACGCCCGAATACATGAGTCCGGAGCAAGCCGCGGGCCTGCCGGTCGACACACGCACCGACGTGTATTCGCTCGGTGTCATCCTCTACGAGTTGCTCACCGGCGCGTTGCCGTTCTCGTCGCACACGCTGCGGGAACGCGGCCTCGCGTCGGTCGTCAAAGTGCTCAACGAGGCGACCCCCAGGCGGCCGAGCGCGATGCTCACGGAGGAGGATGCGGCGCGGGCGCAGTTGCGCATGACGACCGTGAACGACTTGCGTCGACGGCTGCGCGGCGACCTTGACGAGATCGTGATGGCGTGCCTGCACAAGGACCGCGAATGCCGCTACGCGAGCGTCGCAGAGCTTGCTGCGGATGTCAGAAGACACCTCGCCCACGAGCCGATCTCGGTCGGGTCGACGAGCGTCGCGCTGGCGGCGTGGAAGTTCGCGCGCCGCCATCGCGCCTTTGTCGTCGGTGCTTTCGTCGTCGCAGGCTCCTTGATGGTTGCGGTCGTGAGCACGTCTTGGAGCCTCCTGCGCGTCACCGAGGCGCGCGACCTCGCGGTGCGCAACGCGGACGCCGCACAAGAGAGCGCTGTCATCGCCCAGCAGAACGCGCTCGCCGCCGCGATCGCGGCGGCCCAGGGGGCTGGCGAAAGTTGCCGCGCCGACGCGATGCGCCGCCATCTTGCAAGCGTGCCGGAAGACCAACGCGATCTCGAGTGGCGCGTGCTGGCTGCGCAGATCGAGGACGCAAGCATCGTTGTGCCGACGCAGTGCGCGACGCCCCAGGCGCTCGTGGTCTTGCGCGACGAGGCGATCTTCTTCGACGTGCACACGGATCAGGTCGAGACCTTCACGCTCTCAGGGAAGGAAACAGAATCGGGGAAAGCGCATCCCTGGCATTTTGCAAATGCCGGCGCGTCGCGCGATCGCTCGAAGTTCGCCGTCGGCGGGGTCGGTGGGCAAGGCTGCGTGATCGACGCGACGACGAAGCAGCGCACGCTCGACTTCCAACTGGGATCGCGCGAGCGACCCATCCAGTGCATCGCGATGTCGTCCGATGGCGGCCTGGTCGCCGCTGCCAACACCGAGACAGTCGACTTGATCGACGCGGCGACCGGCGCGATCAAACGGACGCTTCGCGGCCACGGCTCATACTGCTGGACCTCGGCGTTCTCGAAGGACGACGCATTGCTTGTTACCGGGGACCATGACGGCGAGGTGCGCATCTGGGACCTGGCGACGGGCAAATCGCTCCAGACGTTGTCGCACGGAACGATCGTGCGTTGGGTCGCCTTCCATCCGTCGGGCAAGACGGTCGCTACCGCCGCGCGCGACGGTGTGCTGAGGCTGTGGAACGTCGCGGATGGGATCTTGCTTGCCGAGCAGCAGACCGGCGCGTCGATCGTGCACGCCTGCGAGTTCTCGCCGGATGGGGAGTTGCTCGTCTCGATCCAGAGCGACGGCAGCGTGCGTCTTTACTCGGGCGGATCGATGCGCAACCTCGGGGCGTTGCGCGGACACTCGGACTATCTATCTGGCCTCGGCTTCACCGTGGAAGGGAAGATTGTCACGATCGCATGGGATGGCACGCTGCGAGTGTGGGACCCTTCGCCGCGCCGTCGCTTTGAGCGGCTCGAAGGCATGATGGGCAGCACCTTCCGCCTTGCGTTGCACCCCAGCGAGCCGGTCATCGGCGCATGTTCACTTGGCGGCGAAGTCGCGGCTTGGAACTTGGGCGACCGCAGCTTGCGTTTTGCGCGTGACCTGAAGGCCGGCATGTTGCACGGGCTCGCATGGAGCAGCGACGGCACGTCGATGTTCACCTGCGGTGACAACGACAGGATCTACGAGCTCTCGGGATCGGACGGTTTCTTGCTGCGTTCGAGGCAACTGGTGCGCGGACTGCTGCTGCGCGACGTGGCGCTTTCGCCGAGCCTCGGCAAGCTGGTCGTGACCGCGGTGACAGGGCAGACCCTGATCGTGGATCCAAAGTCACTCGAAGTGGTCGGCAAGCACGACTTGCCAGCCGACGAGACCTCGAACCAGACGGTCTATGTCATCGCCGCGCGTCGCTCTCTCGCCGCGCTGGTGTGCGAACTGGAAGGGACTCTGCGGCATTGGGACTTCGAGCGCGGCGAAATCGCGTGGGCGCTGAAGGGCCAGCAGATCACCGCGTGCGGCTACGGCCCCGACGAGGCAACCGTGGTTGCGGGGGACCACCGTGGCGCGATCCATGTTCTCGATGCGAAGTCGGGGCTCGAGTTGCGGCGCTTTGGGCGCGACAGCGAGTCCTACCACGTCAAGGGGCTGTTCGCCCTCGATGGTGGCGCGCGGCTCGTCACCAGCGACCAGCGCCTGCGCATCTGGGATTTCGCGAGTGGCACGGAGTTGCTGGCTCTCGACACTGACCGGTTTGGCCCCGCAACCATTTGCGCCGACGTGTCGCGTGGCGTGCTCGCCACGGGCAGCGGGTTCTTCACCGATCCGGCAGAAGTGTTGCTCTGGCCGTTGTCTGCGAGCGCAGCACTGGGCGAGCCGATCGGTCGCTGAGTTTTCTTGGCCAGCGCGTGGTACCGGCGGGTCGACGGGCCTCCACCTGGAGTCCGCCAACCAAGAACTCACCATGACCACACTTCGCATCGTCTCTCTCCTGCTGGCCTGCGCCGCCTCACTGACGGCGCAGACGCGCGTCGACCATTCCGGCTGGCAGACGCCGCTCAAGAACCAGGGATCACGCACGACGTGCATCGCCTTCGCCTCGACCGCGGCGCTCGAAGCTCGCTACAAGCGCGGGGGCTCGGGCAACCTCGATCTGTCCGAGGAGTTCGTCAACTACGTCGGCAAGATGATGTGGCTTCATCCTTACTGGAGCGACATCACCCACGTCGACAAGATGGAGTCGCAGCTGGCGGCTACGGGCGGTGGCGGCGGCGTCGGCCACGCGCACAACTTCGTGAACTGGATGAAGGTGCCGCAGGAGTCCGCGATGCCATACCTCGCAACGGCCTATCCGCTGAGTCATCCGTGGGATGACCCGTGGTGGGTGGAATCGCAGCGCAACATCAACACCTTCAACCTCGACCCCAACAACCTGCCGCACACTGCGCGCAATGCACCCGCCTACTACAGCGCGACCAGCCTCGTCGATATGGGAGCTCTCGGTTCGCGCGACACGGCGGCGATCGAGAGCGCGTTGCGCGCCGGCTACGAGGTGATCTGGGACTTTGATACGGATGCCAGCGCTACGTCGACCAATGCGATCTGGCATCCAGCCGGAACCGTCACTGCCGGGCACTCGATGCTGATCGTCGGCTACGACCGCACCAACGCGAACCCGGCGAACCACTACTTCATCGTCAAGAATAGCTGGGGGCCAACGACCAATCCCAACGGGATGACTCATGTCGGCTACGACTACGTCGCCGCGCGCGGCATCAACGCGTGCTACCTGACCGGCATCGCGACGCCTGGTCCATTCAACGCCATTCGTTTCATCGGCCGCCGCAACATGAGCTTCGACGGCCACCGCGGCACGCTCGACATCTACCACCTTCCTGGCGCCTCGCAGGAGCTGTGGTTGTCTGGGTATGGCGTCACGACTCCCGACCGTCGCGTCGGCCAGTTCTATGACACTGCTGGCAACGTCTACCGCGTCAACGGCCAGATCGTCGGCGACATGATCCAGTTCTGGTTCAAGCCAACCAACCCGAACATGCGCTGGGACGAGCAGCGTGAGACGCCGACGCTCGGCGGGATGTACAGCTACCGCTTGCTGGACAGCGGCGACCTGCAGGACGACCTCGCTGGTTACCACTGGAATAATGCGGGCTCGACGCCGGCGCCGGCCTACGGCGGCTACGCCAAGCGCGCGACGACGATGACCGGCACCGACGGCTACGAGTCGCCGGTGTTCAACAACTCGCAAGCATGGACGCCGTCGCAATGGCTCGGCGAGTGGCGGCTCCGCTACGACTCGCGCGATGTGCCGTTGCTGATCGACCAACGCAACGACCTGCTGCTGCCGGTCGCGGACCGAGCGACGTGGGCTGGGTTCCAGGCCTACACGTTCGACGCGGCTCTGCAGGTGTGGCACGCCACGACGGCGCGCATCGACCTCGCCAACAGCTACGAGATCCGTTTCGACATCAACCCAGCGCATGACGCAGCGTCGATCGTCGCCTACATGCAGTCATGGCAACGCGGCGTCGCTGCGGGCCGCACGACGCTCGGCGCCTTCGGCATCTTCGAAGGCTCGCTGCTGACCCGTCTTGGCGACCACGACTTCGGCACCTTCACGTCGACCTATTCAGGTTGCGGCGCCGTTCGACCGGTGCACTCGGGCGCTGGCCTGCCGGAGATTGGTCGCACGGTTACCTACCGCGTCGCCAATGCTCTGCCCTATGGCGGGGTAGTGCTGTCGCTTGGCGTGTCCGACACTTCATGGAATGGCGTTCCGCTGCCGCTCAACCTCTCCGTGATCGGGGCCTACACCTGCTGGATGACGGCTGAGCCGTTGGCGACGTTCTTCGCGGGCGCCGATTCAGTTGGCATCGCGACGTGGTCGTTCGCGTTCAACCAACCTGGCATGCGCGGCATCCCGATCTACTCCCAGGGCTACGTGCTCGATCTCGCTGCGAACGCCGCGGGCCTGCTGTCGTCGAACATGCTGACGACGCGCCTCGGCGGGTCGTATTGACCT
>SXPK01000058.1 GCA_005776365.1 Planctomycetia bacterium | reverse complement strand
TGGCCGACGAGCGTCGCCGCCGCGTTCGACAATCCCCATGCCGGCAGCAGCGCGAACATCAGGATGCGGATGCCGGTCGTGTAGCCGGCGGCCGCCGCTTCGCCGAAGCCGTTCACCATGCGCATGAGCACGATCCAGCTCGATGTGCCGATCAAGAACTGCCCCACGGTGCCGGCTGAGAGCCGGAGCAATTCCACCATCGGCTGTCGATCGAAGCGGATCAACGGCCGCACACGCACCCTGCTGTCGCCGCGCGTGAGCACCCACGTCTGATAGACGACCGCGACCGAACGGCCGATGCACGTCGCAACGCCGGCGCCCGTCACACCCATCGCCGGGAACGGGCCGAGTCCAAAGATCAGACACGGATCGAGCACGATGTTGATGCCGTTGCTGACGGCGAGCGTCTTCAGCGCGAGCATCGGATCTCCGGCCCCGCGGAAGATCGCGTTCTGCAAGAACAGCAATGTCACGATCACGTTGGTGCCGAGCACCCACTGCGCGTAGCCAGTTCCGATCGCCACCGTCTTCTCATTGCCGTCCGTCATCAGCGACATGAGATCGGAGGCGTAGAAGGCGCACGGAACGCCGGTCAGCACGCCAATCAGAATCGCGAGGCCGATGCCTTGCGATCCTGCGCGAGCCGCCCCGTCCAGGTCCTTCTCGCCGACGCGCCGAGCGACGGTGGCGGTCACCGCCATGCCGATGCCGAACGCGAGCGCATAGACAATGGTCAGCATTGCCTCGGTTGCTCCGACCGCCGCAGCCGCTGCGCCGCCGGTCGGCGTCGCGCCAAACCAACCGCTGTCGATCTTGTTGACCCACCAGATGTCGACGAGCGCGAACGTCGACTCGAGCGCCATCTCCAGGACCATCGGCACCGCGAGCAGCAGGATCGCCTTCTGGATGCTGCCCTGCGTGTAGTCGTAGTGTTCACCGCGCAACGCGCCGACGATGTGGCCGAAGAACGAACGCGGCGTCGGGCTCGGAGCGGAGGCGGGAGGCGGTTCCATGTGATGAGCACGGTGGGCAAGAGCCTCTTTCTGGTCAAGCAGGCGCTCGACGCTCCAGCTCGCGTGGCGAGATTCCGGCCGATGGCCAACCGCTGGCGAATCCTTGACACAGCCTGCGTTGCCCTGGTCCGCGGCGCGAACTGCACGAAGTTCGCATGAGGCATCTCCGCTCCGTCGCACACAGCGCCCGACAGGTCACGTTGGCAAGCCGACGCCCCCCACTTGCATCGCGTTCGAGAAGACCCGCGATGCGTTGTGTCGACTCGATTGTCACGCCTTCCGCGAGCCGCGGGGCGACCGAGCGTTACTGCCGAACGGCGATCACGCCGCTGCGGATCGTGACGCGCTCTGCCGCGAAGGGTCCTTCCGGCCCTTCGCAGATCACGGCTTCGGTCAGGATCAACGCCTCTCCGTCCCATCGACCTCGCCGCGCCTGGGCACTCTTGATCGGATGCCCCGAACCGGAGCACGAGAGCCGCACCAACTGCAACTCCATATGAGTCGCGAAGCCGAGCCAGAGCGGCCCGAGGCGATCGCGCCCTGGGTAGCACGCGCTGGCCTCGACCAAAATCGACCGTTCGGGATCCATTGCAGCGCGTAGTCCTTCGATCCGCATCGACATCGGCAGTGGCAAGTCGACAGAAGGTGCAAACGCCGGAACGGCGGCCAACTCCGCCGAGCGGAGACCCAGCGCAACCAACAACGCGATCGCGGTGACGTGTCGGATCATGATCCGCCGACTGCGCCAAAGTACAGGCAACGTGCTTCAGGATCGGTCAGGACCTCCGTGGCGGTGCCACCGCACACGATCTCTCCTCGATGCAAGACGACATGCCGCGTCGCGAAGGACAGCAAGGCTTCGTAGCGATGGTCCGTGACCAGGATCGCAGTTCCATGGTCCGCCTCGCGGCGCAGGAGACGATTGATGGCGGCGATCGCATGCGGATCCAGCGCGGCATAGGGCTCGTCCAACAGCAGGATCGACGGGTGCCGCATCAGGGCCTTCGCCAACTCCACTCGCCGTCGCTCGCCCCCGGACAAGGTCGCGTAGATCCTGGTCGAAAGTTCTGCCAGCTCGAGGCTCTCCGCTGCGTGCCCCACAGCCCGTTTTCGCGCGTCGCCAAAGAGCCGCATTCCCTCCGCCACGATGGAGAGATTTGTCTCGACGGTGAGTTCTGCGAACGAAGCCGCGTCCTGCGGCAACAAGCCAAGCCCCATGCCGCATCGCACGTGCAAAGGCCGGCGCGACACGTCGTGGCTCAACATCTCGACGACGCCTGACTGCAACGGCAAGAGACCGGCGATGCTGGCGAGCAGTGTGGACTTGCCGGCGCCGTTTGGCCCCAGCACCGAGACGATCTCGCCTGCGACCACTTGCATCGACAACGGACCGAGCGCCCGCTGCTTGCCGTAGCAGACGCAGACGTCACGCAGGGCGAGCACGGGCGACGATGGGTTCACGCTGCTCGCACCCCCAGAACGCGAATCGAGATCACTTGCGTCAACGAAAGGCTCACGACCACAGCGAGCGCGAGGGCTGGCATCCAGACCCACAACGCGACCATGGCTGCAATCGCATTCACGAAACCGGCATGAGCCTGCCACGTCGATCGCTGCGAAGAGGCGACGCCGCGGAGCAAGGCGACCATCACGGCTGCGCCGGCAACCCAATGCGCATTGCCGATCCGCGTTCCACGATCCCCGGCAGCCGCGGCGAACTCGCGGGTCTCGACTCGAGGGAGTTCGAAGCTGGCGCGCGGAAACGCAAGGGCATCGGCATGGCTCCAAGGACGCCAGACCCATTGGCCATCGACCTTCGTGAAGTGCAGGGAGTCCGTGGATTGCGGTCCGACTTGCGAACCGATCCAGATGGCAGCGCTCGTGGCGGCGCCGCAGACAACCGCGCACACGACGATGGAGTTCAAGCCCCGCGGAGATTGCGCGAGCATCCAGATGGCTCCGTTCCGCCGCAGCCCCAGCCCAGTCTCGAGCGCCGCGACGGGCCCCAGGATCGCGCACGAGACGCCGATGATCTGCGCGAGGCGACGCAACTCGTGCGCCAGCTCAGGCCCACCGAAAGGGCGATCGCTGCCGATGATCCTGCGGGCTTCCAACAACACGAAGACCACGACCACCAGCCCGATGAGTTGGCTCGTGGTCACCGCCCAACGACGCGAGACAACAAACGCGCTAAGCACGACCGATTCCTCCCCTCCACAGCGGGTGGGACAGGGCAATGCACAGCAACGGCGGGATCACCGCGACCCAAGCTGACTGGACAACGCCCAAGCGACACGCAGCAGTCTCCAACGCAATCTGGATCGACAGCCCGATCCCAACTATGAGCAACGCGCCAGCGGCAATCCATGCGCTGCGCGCACGCGGACGGGCAACCGCAAGCGTCATCAGCACGACCGCGAACAGCGGGTGCAGACTGGCCATGGTTCGGAGGGCCTGGATCGCTTCGATCGAGTCGGCACGCAGAACCTGCGCATGCTGCAGCTTCGTGCCGGCACGCAACGAGATGAGCATCTGCTGCCCATAGGCAGGCAGTTCGGACGAGCGGTAGTAGGACAGCGGTAGCAACGCGCTGCGCGACGGTCGGCCGCCGAAGTCCGAGTCCAGCTCCATTTCCATGGCATCGAACGCGACGTTGACGAATGCCCGCTCCGGATCCCTGGCAACGAGCCGACCATCGCTCACGGCAAGGCGCACGGCTCCGATCTCGTCGGCAGTCTCGGTCGCGTGAAGTCCGATGGACGCCTTGTCGGCGCTTACTGCGATCGCCGTGCGGCCATCGCGCGAAGCCAACATGAAGTCCGACCAGGATCCGTCACTCTCAGCCTTAGCTCGAACTTCGAGCGATCCGAGCGAGGCGATTCCATTCAAGCGCAACGCTTCCGCTGCCATCGGAAGTGCTTCCTTCACCGGCCAGCGCAAACGGTAGTTGGCTTCCGGAACAACCTCAGCGGACCACCACGCCTGCCCGACGCAGGCGCAAGCCACCGCGACCCAACATGGGATGAACGGCCGCCAGGTGGGGCGCCCGGTCATCGCGACGATCAACAGGTGCTGCTCTGCTGCGGCGCGTTGCGCCACGATGCCAATGGCGGCGCAAGCCAACACAGTGCCCCAGGCCTCGCAGCCGACCAGGAGCGCATCGAGCCCGAACCGAAATGCAGTGACCGGGTCGACGCTGGGAACCGAGCGAGCGACCCACAGCGAAGTCGCCGCCAGGACAACCAGGCTCAACGCAACGAACACAGCGCTCGCCGTGCGGAGGAAACGGAGCAGCAGAGTTCGTCCCAACGTGTCCATCCGCGGGATGCGTTGTCAGCCTCGCTCACCTCAACCGGATGAAGATCTGGTCGCGGGTGTTCCTCATTGGGAACGACCAACTGGGGTCTTGAAGATCTACTTCGATCGACACGACTGCCCAAAGGGTGCCAAAGCCGGCAGGGATGCTGAACGACGCCTCCATGCCCAACGCGTTATTGGCCCCGGCGCCGTTCCACGGACCGGATGGCTCTGTCGAGCCCGACCAGAACGCGACATGGTCGCCCGCAAACCACTGCAAGGGGTCATAGTAGTCGACTTGAATCTTCGCATAGCCAGTCCCCGATGGCCGGTTGACGAGATCGAGGTAGTTGCGGTCGAGACGCAGGAAGAGTTGGTCGTCGCCGACGCAGGCATAGAGGTTTCCCAAGTGCAAGGGCCCGGTCTCCGTGACCTCCGTCGGTTCGTCGGCGACCTTCAATGAGTCAGTGTCCCAATCGCTGAAGTCGCCGTCGATCGTCTTGACGGACTGCGGCGGGTTGTCCACCCGCAGCAGCACGAACTTGTGGGCTTGCGCATCTCCCACCCGAGGTTGCTGGCCACCGAGCGACACCAGCACGCCCCCGATGGTGAGCATGTTCGCATCGACCTGCGTCAACGACATGACCCCGAGAGTGTAAGAACCAAGCCTCGGATGCTCGACGATCCGGAAGTAGATGTCGCGGAAGTTGATGCCCTGGAAGAGGCGGTAGAGGTTGATCGCAACGTGTTCTTGTGGCGGTTTAGGCATACCGTCAGGACCCGTGGTGATGACATATGGCACGTTCGTCCGGAAGCGGATCACGAATGCAGCGAGCCACTGTCGCCAAGACTGCTCCAGATAGAGGATCTCCTCGCGCGTCATCCCGGTGGACAGTCGATCGGGGGAGAGGCTGACCAGCCCGATCGCTTGCCGCGCAGGGGTCTCCAACCGCAGATGATTTGCTGCCGCCTCGTAGTCACCAAACGCCGCCTCGAGTTGGTCGCGACACGCGGTCACCATTGCCGGCCGCGTCACATTGCCCAGTCCAGGATAGGAGTCGCGGAGGATTTGCAGCGCGTCGAGCGCCGGATCATCCCCTCGATCAAAGTCGTTGAAGTCGAGATTCGCGCCTGAGTAGGCCAAGGCCAGATCGACCATCGCGACGCTCACCCGCAAGGCAGCGGACAAGAGTCGTATCTCGCCGTAGTCGAACTCGTAGACCGGATTGCTCGGCGTCGTGCCTTGCCCCGCGGGATGCTGGGCGATGTCGCTGGCAGCGATCATCCAACTGAAATCGCTGGGTATCGTCTGCAGCAGGGCAATGAACCCGTTCAGCATCGGGAGCAGGTCATGCTCCAAGCTCGTCACATACTCGTTCATGCGAGGCCCGTTGGCGGGATACTCGCCCTCGAGAGGACTCATCATGCGCTCGGCGCGGAAGCTCCAGAGGCCAGAAGCGACGCTGGTGTCCACATAGCCCAAGCGCTCGCCGAGGCTACGAACTCGGCCAGAGGGCTCGACTGCCAATCGGTCCAAGGCCGCGAGGAACTCGGCGAAGCCGAGGAAGACACGCGCAGCGCTATTCGATGGATCCAGTGCAACCGCCTGTCGCAGATTGCCTGCCATGCTGGCGAAATCGTCCGACCCACGCAGCAACTCGCCTGCCGACTGCTGAGTTCGGATGCTCGACTCCGCGGGGTCGATAACTCCACCACCGCCCCCACCTCCTCCACAGGCAGCGAGCATGACAGTGATCATTCCCTTGCAAACGAATTGACTCCGGCGGATGAGGCGGCGCATGCGATCTCCTTGTCCGAGAAGTCGTGATCATCACGATCTCTCGAACTGGCCGCAAGGTAGGTCGATCCACTGCCTGCGCAATTCTCATCAATCCTGTTCGCAAAGGACCATGCTACGCATCGCGCATACGTCCTTTCGCCAGGGCTAGGCCTCACGCCGCGCCGCCATCTCCTTCGCCGTCGTCTCCTGCTGCTCCCACTGGCCGTAGACCGAGCCCTGCGACGCGAGGCGCACGAGATGCTGTCGCAGTTCGGGCGTGAGGGCTCCCGGGGCAGCGCGGCGGAATGGCGTGCCGGGCAAGGGCAAGAACGTGTGGCCATGCACGCGCGCGCCCTGTGCAACGAGCCGGTCCATCAGCTGCAGCGTCTGCTGCACGTCGTCCGCCGTCTCGCCAGGCATGCCGAACAGGAAGTCGACGTGCGGCACGAAGCCGTGCTCTACGCACAAGGCGGCACCGCGTTCGATCGCGGCGACATCGTGGCCACGCTTGGAGTGCGCGAGCATCGCGTCGCTGCCAGACTGGCCGCCGAGGATCAGCGAGCGGTTGTCGACGTAGCGCGACAGGAGCCGCAGCGCCTCGTGCGAGACGTGCTCGGGCCGCACTTCGCTCGGGAAGGTGCCAAACCACAGCTTGCGCGCAGGCCCGATCTCGCCGCGCACCGTCGCGAGCAGGGCCTCGACCACGGCGAGGTCGGGTTGCTCGGTGTGCGTGCCGTAGCTCATCGACGTCGGCGTCAAGAAGCGATAGTCGCGGAAGTTGCACGACACGAAGTAGCGCACCCATTCGCGCACGTTCTCGACGCTGCGATGGCGGAAGTTGGCGCCGGCGAAGAAGGGGGTCTGGCAGAAGCGGCACGCATAGATGCAACCGCGCGTGATCTCGATCGGACCGTGGCGACGATGCGCCGGCGCGCACGGCGGGAAGTCATCGAGCTGCACGCGCGCCGCCTTGCCATTGCGCTTCATCGGCGCGGACTTCGCGTCGTCGCCGTCGAGCCACGCCGTGCCTTCAAGCCCGCGCGGGCTCTCGCTGCGCAAGATCGCACGCACGATCTCGCGCACGAGCATCTCGCCTTCGCCGATCGCAACGAGATCGAAGCCCGCGCGCAAGGTCTGCAAGGGCTCCGCCGACGCGTGCACGCCGCCGACTACGTGCAGCACGCCGTGCGACGAGGTCCGGGCGCGCACCGCGCGCAGCTCATTCGTCATTTCCGCGAAGTCCGGCGAGTAGAACGACCAGCCGACGAGCACGCGGCAACCGCGCCGCTGCGCGTCGTCGATCGCCGCACACACCGCCTCGACGCCGTTGCCGAACGTGATCGGCACGTGCGCGACATCGGGCGCCGACTCCAAGGCGCCGGTGAGCACGTGAAACGCGAACTTGCCCGTGCGCCGGTAGGCCCACACGACGGTGAGGTCGCAGGCCTTCGCGGTGGGCAGTTCGGCGGCAGTCATCGGCGCGGACCGTAGCGAAGCCGCGCAATCGACGGAACGGTCAGTATTCGCCCATGCGCTTGCTGCGCACGAAGTTGGTCAGCAACCGGAAGGCCGAGAGGTCCGGCACGTTCTGCGCGGATTTCTGCGGGTTCTTCCAGTAGCCGGCCGATCGCGAGGCGCGCCAGTCGGCGAGCGTGAGTCCCATGTGATCCACCGCATAGGCCTGCCGGTCGCGGTCGTCCTTGAGCGCCTCGCCGCCTTGCGCAAGACCCTGCAGATCGAAGTGGTTGACCGAGTCGAACAACACGCCATGCCCGCAGCGGAACCACGCCGCGAGGTTGCCGCAGCCCCAACGCTCCGCGGCGTCAGGACTGTCGATCAGCACTTCGCAGCGCTCAGGGTCGAGCACTTGGATCAGGTGCGCGCCTTCGAGCTTGTAGATCGGCACGACCTGCGGCGGAAAGACTCCGGTCAGCAGCGGGCTGCTCAGCTCGCACGGCAGCGCACGCACGTTGTCCATCACCTGGTCTGTGGTCTGCGCGAGTTGTGCGACGCCCGGCTCGATGCGCGCGATCGTCTCCGTCAGAGCCCAGCAGGAGCCAAACAGCGAACCGCCGGTCACGACGAACCACTGCAGCGGTTCGACGTCGCCCTCATCGAGTTTGCCCCAGCAGTTGGCGACGAAGATCGCCTCGGGATGCACGTTGGCGGCGAGCACGCTGCCGGGCTTGGTCGTGCGATGCACGACCTTCAACTCCGACAGCAGCTGTTCGATGTGGTCGCCGCCGTCGCGATCCACGCCAACCGGCTGCAGCACGACTACATCGAGGCCTGAGTAGACGTCCGTCGGCGCCGACGCATAGCCGTATGACTTCTGCTTCCTTGCCGCAGCCTCGCGGTCCGTGAAGTCATGCTTGCCCTTTGCTGTGCCCCACCAAGCGCGCCACGCCTTGGCATCCGGCTTGGAATCGTAGTTGCGCGAGATCGAGCCGAGCGCCGCGTGCGCGGTTCGCGCCACCAGCGGACTCGCGTCTCCAAGCATCGCGATGAGCGGATCGACGGCATCGGGCCGGCTCCAGTGCATGAAGCCGATCGCCGCGGCACCGCGCAGTTTCCAGTCATCGGCGACGGCTGCCTTCTGCAACGGCTGCAAGGCCGCGTCATCGTCGGTTTTGCCAAGTGACACGGCAGCAACGCAAGCGATTCGCCACTCCGAGTCGGAAAGCAACGCGGCGAGCGGCTCCACGACATCCTTCGCGCCGCTCCTGCCGAGGCGAACGATGGCACGTTCGCGCAACGACGATGGGGCGCTGCCCTTCGCGATCGTCGCGAAGAACGCGAAGGTCTCCGGCCGGTCGCCGTCGATCGCAGCCAAGGTCTCCACCAGCTGGACCAGCGCGCGGGTGTCCGTCTCCTGCGCCATGCGACCGCGTGCGACAAGAACCGCAGCTTCGCCACCGATCTCGCGCAAGGCCTTGAGCCCCGCGGCGCGCACGGCCCCGTCCGGAGCCGCGACGACAGGCTTGAGCAAGTCGATTGCCTGCGTTGCCTGCAACACCGGGCTCTTGCCGCTGACGAGAAGCGGCAGCATCCGCGCACGGCGAACGAGTTGAATGCCGTTGGTTCCAGCCTTCTTCAATGCGAGGGTCGCAGCCGCTGAGCGATCGCCTTCGCCGATCGCGAGCGCAGCCGCAAGCGCCCGGAAGATCCGGCGCGCCACCACTTCGTTCTGGCCTTCGCCGCCAAAGGCATCGACGAGCGCGTCGATGTCTTCGACACGCGGCGCGTCGGCAACAGTGTCCAGCACGCGGCAACGCACGGCGAGGTAACGCGATTCGAGCAACGAACGCAGCGTCTGCCCGCGGTCCGCAGCGCCTTCGAGCAAGGCGCAGGCCGCCGACTCGCGCACGGGCGCCGATGCGTCGAGCAGTCGCTTCTGCAATTCTGCGCACTCGGCGAATCCAGGATGACCGCGCAGCACGAACGCGAGCGCCTCCTGCGCGACGACGAGTTCCTTGCCCTTGCAGCGTTTCCACACTGCGGCGGACGCCAGAACGGCATCGACCTGACCGGCGGCCAGTCCAGCAGCGCGGCGCACGCGCGCAATCTCGCCATCGATGGCGAAGTCGACGAGCTTGTCCAACGCGGCCTTGGTCTTGCGCTTGCCAAGCGACTCGGCGGCGCGTTCTTGGACTTCCCAATCCTTATCGACGAGTTGCGCGAGCAGCAGCGCTTCGGCGTCCTTGCGTTCCGCAGTTGCGAGCCAATCGATCGCGAGCAACCGCGTCTCCATCGACTTCGAGCGCAGATCTGCTGCGCGGTCCGGTCCCGCGTCCTGTGCGATCGCGCAACCCGATGCGAGGAGGATGGCGAACAAGAATTCTCGCGGGCACGCGCGCATGCAGTCGCTCCAGTGAGGTCGGCCAAAGGCCGGCAGCCGCGCTGCCGACGACGCCGGGAGACTGTCGCACCAGGCGACTGCCTCGGGAAGCGCGGCGTGACTTCACGAGCCCGGAAGCTGAGGTCTCTTGCCAACAGTCTCGCGGCGCGGAAACTGCCGTCCCGAGCCAAGGAGGCCTCACATGTTTGCGTTGCGGATGCGCCAGAAGGAGTCCGAGTTCTACTTCGCCAGCTATCCAGCCGAGGACTTGCTCAAGAAGGTGCGCTTCGTGTCGCGCTTCTACGGCGAGCGCGGCCAGTCGATCGGCGGCGACGCTCCCAAGGCCAAGGAGCCGGACGAAGTCGAGCGCTACGTGCAGGCGATCGAGAAGAACAGCGGCTCGTTTCAGCGCGAGATGAACCGGAGAAAGGTTCGTCAGATCAAGGACTTCTACCGCAACGAGACGCGGCAGCCGGTGATCCCAGGCGCCGTGTTGCTCTTTAGCGCGGAGAAGCTCACGTTCGAGCCGATGCGCGGGATGGACCGCGCCGGGGAACTGAAGGAGCCACGCAGCGACTTCTTGATCATCGACGGCCAGCACCGCCTCGCTGGCCTGCACTTCTACCTGCAGGAGAAGGACGCAAATCGCAAGATCGACGTGCCGGTCGTGATCTTCGATGGCAAGACCGCGGACTTCGCGACCGAGATGTTCGTCGTGATCAACAGCACGCACACGCGCATCAACAAGTCGCACCTCATCGACCTGTATGAGCGCATCGAGTGGGGCACCGACCCGGACAAGAAGTACGCGGCGCAGATCGTCCGCGCGCTCTACGAGAGCGACGACTCGCCGCTGCAATACCACATCAACATGCTCGGCGGACGCAGCGGCCAGGAGATGTGGATCAACCAGGCGCAGCTCTTCAGTGAAGTTCTGCGGCTCGTCGGCAACAAGGCCGTCGACAAGCGCATCCACGACGGCCGCGGCCGCAGCAAGGACCGTGGCTATGGCCTCGTGCGCGACGTGCTCAAGGCGTGCCGTTCAGGCTTCGGCGACGCGTGGGGCGACAACAAGAACCACATGGTCACGCGCGACGTCACGATCGCCGCGATGATCCGGCTGTGTGCCGACGTCGCCGCCAAGGTTGATGCATCGCTGTCGCCAGGCGCTGAAATGCAGAAGGCGCTGGAAGCGCGCTTTTGCTCGATCGCCGGCATCGTGCGCGACTTCCGCCGCGATGGCTTCTGGGAACGCTTCCCCGCGCGCGGTCAGTCCGAGCGCATCGAGATCATCAAGAAGCGAATCGCGGGAGAAGCGCAGCTGGGGTGAGGTTCACCCCTCCTCTCCGCGCGACTCCACCACCCGCCGCGCTCGCGCAGCACGTGCAGCGACCGAACCCACCGGCTCCGTCTCGCGGGACGGGCACAGCTCGTTGAGCGGGCACTGCTCGCAATACGGGCCCTTGGCGAGGCAGATGTAGCGCCCGTGCAGCAGGACGCGGTGGCCGCCATCGGTCCATTGGTCCTGCGGCAAGAGCGCGCAGAGGTCCTGTTCGATCTTCTCGGGCTTGGTCGCGGTCGTGAGCGCGAGCTTCTGGCTCACGCGCATGACGTGCGTGTCGGTCGCGATGCCAGCATGGATGCGATAGCAGGTCCCGAGAACGACGTTGGCGGTCTTGCGCGCGACGCCGGGCAACGCAATCAGCTCCTCCATCGTGCGCGGCACCTCGCCGCCGTGGCGCTCGACGAGCAGCAGGCTGCATTCCTGGATGGCCTTGGCCTTGTTGCGGAAGAACCCGGTCTTGTGAACGGCCTGCTCGACCTCGGCGCGCGGTGCGGCGGCAAGCGTGGCGGGCGTCGGCCACTGGGCGAACAAAGCGGGCGTCACCGTGTTGATCGTCTTGTCGGTGCTCTGCGCCGACAGGATCGTCGCGATCAGCAAGGTCCACGGCGACGTATGGTCGAGTTCGCAATAGGGCTCGGGAATCTCTGACTCAAGCACGCGCAGAATCGAGCGAACGCGCGCGGCGTCGGGCGGCAACGACGAAGCGGTCACCGCGGCCTGCGGCTTCGAAGCAGGACTCGGCTTTGCAGCTGGCGTCTTCTTCGAAGTGGACTTCGCAGGAGAAGGATCAGCGGACTTCTTCTTGGCAACCACGCACGCAACGTAGCCTGAATCCCGCGCGACGCACGCTCGACGAGCGCTCCGTGCGTGTCATGCGCGCGCGCCGAAGATGTCGGTGCCGACGCGCACCATCGTGCTGCCATGCAGCACCGCCGACTCGAGGTCGCCACTCATCCCCAGGCTGAGCACGGGCAGCGGTAGGCCGGTCTCCGTGCGCAGTTCATGCAATAAGGCATGCACGACTGAGAAGGTCGACGCCGGGTCGCCTTCGAGCGGACCCATCGCCATCAAGCCTTCGACCGCGATCGAGGGGCACTTCGCGCCGACATGGGCGAGCAGGGCGCGGACCTGATTGGGCCTGCATCCGTGTTTCGTCGTCTCTTCGGTCGCGTGCACCTGGACCAATGCGCGCAGCTTGGTTCCGCGTTCGGAAAGCTCCTTCTGCAACTCGTCCGCGAGTCCTGCGCGATCCAAGGTGTGCAGCATCACCAGACCTGGCACGCCTAGCAGTTCTTTGGCCTTGTTGGTCTGCAGCGACCCGATCATGTGCCACTGCACGTCGGCAAGGTCCGCGACTTCACGCGCCTTCTGCGCCAGTTCTTGCACGCGGCTCTCGCCAAAGGCGCGTTGCCCCGCGTCATAGGCGGCGCGCATCGAACTGGCGGGGTGGAACTTGCTCACCGCGAGCAACTCGACCGCGCCGTCCCCGCGGCCAGCGGCGACCATCGCGGCTTCGATGCGCGCGCGAACGATGGCGAGGCGTTGCATCACTTCGCTACGTTCCATGCGCCACCTTCAGTCGCGCGCGCTTGCGTCGGCCCAATGCGCCGTCAACGACCCCGGAAAGCGCATGCGGCCTCGCCGCACGAACGCGGACTTGCCCGGGAACTCAAACCCCGCGAGCAGCGCGTCCCAGGCTTCGTAGTGGTCACACTCCATCACCCAAGCCTGCAATGCATGTTGCACGCGACCGTTGCCGCGGTGCTTCTCACCGAGGTGGCGCGCGACGTTCTTCATGAAGGACTCGGTCTCCGTCGCGAACGTGGTCGAAGCGACGTCCTCGGGCCGGCACTGCAGGGCCTCGAGGCGGCTCTCGCGATACGCAATCGCAACCTGGCGCATCGATGCGCCGAGCAAGATGTCTTCGATCGCCAGCTTCTGGTCCATCGCCGCGCGCCTCAGTGGCGGACGTGGCGCACGCCGGTGAACACCATCGCGACGCCAGCGACGTCCGCCGCGGCGACAACTTCTGCGTCGCGCTTGCTGCCGCCCGGCTGGATCAACGCGGTCACGCCCGCATCGGTGCACACCTGCAGGCCGTCCGCGAACGGAAAGAACGCGTCGCCCGCCGCCACCGCACCCTTGCTGCGATCACCAGCCTTGTGGACTGCGATGCGCGCCG
>SXPK01000057.1 GCA_005776365.1 Planctomycetia bacterium | reverse complement strand
GTTGGCCAGAGTGGAGCACGCGCGCGAAGCGCAGCACGTCGGCGTCGACGAGCAGGTCTTCTCGCTGCACCGCGCGATCGGATCCCTCGAGGGTCTGGTCGTCACGCATAGCGAAGGCGGCGATCGCGCCCGTAAGCGGCTGCCCAGTGTTCGTTGGTCGGCCCTCGACGCGCGTGGCTTTGTGCAGTTGGAGAATGTCGCCAAGTCGCTGCGCCTCTGCGAGGGGCTCACCTCGGTCGCCTGGACGATTGAATGCGAGTTCCAGCACGGGCTCGAGTTTGCCCTCGAACCGCAGCTTGGAGTTGGGTCGATCCGCGAGGCCGACGTCGCGCTGGCTCAGGCGGATCTCGCCGTGCTCGCTCACGCGATCGTCCGCGACTCCAGGTTGACCTGGTGGCGTCGGCCGTAGCGACTGCGACGATTTCGGCGCAGCGCGACTGACGCACTGGGCTGTCGTTCCAGCTAGCCTGTGAGCGAACGAGGCCCTGATGATCCACCGACTCGCGCTTTTGCTGCTGATGGTCCTGCTCGCCCTCGGCTTCGCCGTCGCCCAGGATCCGGATCCGGAGCGACTGCAGGCCGTGGTGGAGTTCCAGCGGTTCTTCAGGAAGTTCAAGACCGAGGCAGAGCAGCGCGAGGCCGTGCTGACGCTGCGCGGCCAAGAATGCGTGCCTGCAGTCGCGGAGTTGCTGGACCTGTGCTCGCACAAGTCGGCGGTCGTGGCGCGCACCGCACTCGAAGTGCTGGCCAGCTACAAAGAGACCGCTTCGTTCCGTCCTTGGATCGACGGCCTGGTCGACAACAAGGACGCGGCGCAGAAGGCGATGCTGATTCGTGTATTCGGCGCGGCAAAGCTGAAAGGCGCGCGTGATGCGGTGCTCGCAGCCGCTGGCGAGCCGAAGGCGACTTCGCAGATTCGCTATGAAGCGCTGCGCGCGCTGGCGGAGTTTGGCGACAAGGGCGCTGCGCCGCTGCTGCCTGCGATGCTGAAGGACGCGGATGCGCTCGTTCGCATGGCTGCCGCGGATGCGGTGGCGCGCTTGGAACTCGACGAACTCGGCAAGGAACTCGTGCCGCTGTTGCAGGATGAGCAGTGGCAGGTGCAGGCCGCGGCAGTCGGCGCTGCGGGGCGCGTGCGACCACAGGTCGCCGTGCAACCGCTGATCGACCTGCTGCAACAGAAGGGTCGCCTCCAGACCGAGTGCGCGGAGGCGCTGTTCCAGATCACCGGCTTCGAGTTCGGCTTGGACGCCAATCGTTGGCAAGAGCAGTGGACCAAGCTGATGGCCATCGAGGGCTGGCGCATCCCAACGCGCGAAGAGCTCGAGAAGAAGGCCGCGGCGCGGAAGAAGTACAACGAGATCTACGGCCAGAAGGAGGCCGGCCTACCGTCGTTCGCGGGCATCCCGACCACGTCGACCAACGTGTTGTTCATCATCGACGTGTCGGGCTCGATGGATGACCTCGTCGTGGAGCGCGAGAAGTTCCAGGGCTATGCCGACGACAAGAAGTTCACCGTGGTCCGCGCGCAGTTGCTCAGCGCGCTCGAATCGCTCAACGAGAGCACGAACTTCAACATGGTGTCCTTTGCGAGCGATTTGACGCAATGGAAGCAGAAGCTCGTGCCTGCAAACATCGTCAACCGCGAGGCCGCGAAGTCGTGGGCGCAGCGACTCAAGCCGATTGGCGGCACCGAGGACCAGAATCTTGCGGCTGCTGGCCTTGGTGGCCTTGCCGATCTCGACGGCGGCAAGACGAACACGATCAAGGCGGTGCTCTATCCCTTCGGCGTCGATCCCGATAACCCGCCCAAAGGCCCGCTGACCGGCGGCGACAAGGTCTCGATCAAGAACAAGCTCGACACCGTCTACTTCCTTTCTGATGGCCGTCCGTCGGTCGGCAAGATCATCGACACGCTCGAGATCCTGAAGGAAGTGCGCCGCTACAACGAGGCCTTCCGCATCGTGTTCCACACGATCGCGATCGGCGAGTTCCAGAAGGAGTTCTTGCGCGATCTCGCAGTGCAGAACGGTGGCGTCTTCATCGACCTGGGTCGCTGACCTTCGGCCCGCGCAATAGCCCGCGCGGTCGCAGCCACATCGTCGCCGCAGTCAGGGCCACGCCGGCACCTCCGCACAGCAGCATCGCGAATGGCAGCCCGTGCGCCTGTTGCGCAAAGAAGAGCGCCTGATTGACCGGCGAGTAGCACAGCCGTCCGCCGAGTGAGAGCACGGACCAGATCGTGGAGCGGGCTTCGGGCTGAATGCGATGGTTGACGAACTCTTGCACGAGCGCCCAGTGCATGCCAAAGGGGATCTGCTGCAGGAAGAACATGAGGACTCCGATCCACGCGTAGATGCGCGCGGATCCTGGCTGCTCCGCCGCGGCGCTGTTCGAAACGGCCATCATCAGCATGCTGAGGCACAGCATCAGCGGCATGGCCCAGAAGAGGGCGCGGCGACCGAAGCGTTCGACGAGCCAAGGAACTCTCTTGCTCAGCGGCGCCGCAGCGAGGTTGAGCAGCGCATAGAGGCAGCCGACGAAGAGCGGCGACGCGAACAGCGGCTCGACCAAAGACTCGGTGTCGAGGAATACCTGGTAGTTGTGGAACGGGTAACGCAGCAACGCGAACAGCACGACCCAGTAGACCAGCAGCCAGCGCACTTCGCGCAACCACAGGTCGGCGAACGCGCGATGTGCGAAGGTGGCCCAGTCGCGCACTGGCACGCTCGCCAGCGGTCTGAGTCGCGTTGCGCAGAGCGCGGCGAGCACGCACAGCGCCGCCGTCGGCAGCAGTGTCGCTGCGTGGGCATAGCCGGTGTCGTCCTGCAAGCCCCATGCGATCGCGCCACCCAGCAAGAACGAGCCGCCGGTGCCGTAGAGGCGCAGTGCATGGATGCGCGATTCTTCCTGCAGATAGCGATGCTGCGCGCCGTGGCGGCGCAGCAATTCGTAGAGCATCGTCGATGGCGGCCCGGACAGGATGGAGTGTCCGATGCCCATCAACGCTTCGCCGATGCAGAACCCCGTGAGCGTGCGCGACGACCAGATCACGACGAAGCCCGCCGCCAGCACGAGCGGCCCGAGGATCAGCATCGCGCGCTGGCCGAGACGGTCCGCGAGCACGCTGGTCGGCACGTCGCAGACGAACATCGCGACGTAGTAGACGGTGATGACCGAGCCGTAGCCCGCGAGGTCCAGGCCGTGCGACTGGAAGAACAAGAACAAGAACGGCACGCAGACGAAGGGATAGGTCAGCAGCGCGTAGGCGCGTAGCCATCGCAGTTCGCGGTTGAGGGCGGGCACTCTGGCGTCACGTTCGCCGCTTTCGGCCGTGGAAAAAAGCGCGGAGGCGCGTGCTGGTTGCATTCGCGTCGTGCGTCGGCAACCTTGCGAGTTGCATGGACCTTGTTCACGACTTCCGCAGCGACACGATGACGGCTCCGACCGCAGCCATGCGCCAAGCCATGGCGACGGCGCGCGTCGGCGACGACGTGTGGGGGGAAGATCCGACGGTGCGCGAGTTGGAGGAATGCGGGAGCGAGGCAGTCGGCAAGGAACAGGCGGTGTTCATGCCGTCTGGCACCATGGCCAACCAGGCCGCGATCCACGTGCATTGCCGACCCGGCGACGAAGTGGTTTGCGAGGAACGCAGCCACGTCTACTGGTATGAGGGCGGCGCGATCGCGCGGTTCTCCGGCGCGCAGACACGGCCCTTGCCGGCGGCGGACGGATTCTTGACGCCGATGCAGGTCGCCGCCGCGGTGCGCGCCGACGATCCGCACTTCCCGCGGACGCGGTTGCTCGTCGTCGAAAACACGCACAACATGGCCGGCGGCCGCGTCGGCTCGCCGCAACGCATTCAGCAACTCGCAAGCGTGGCGCGACAGCATGGCTTATTGGTCCATTGCGACGGCGCGCGACTTGCCAATGCGGCGGTGGCGCTCGGTGTCACGCTCGCCGACCTCGCGGCACCCTGCGACACCGTTTCGCTCTGCCTGAGCAAGGGTCTTGGCGCTCCCGTTGGGTCGCTGCTCGCGGGCAGCGCGGCGTTCTGCAAGGAAGCGCGGCGCGCGCGCAAGGCCTTTGGCGGCGGCATGCGTCAGTCTGGCGTGCTCGCGGCCGCCGGTCTGATCGCGTTGCAGGAAGGGCCATCCTTGCTCGCGGACGACCATCGCCGCGCAAGAGTGCTGGCGCAGGGCCTGGCTTCGATGACTTCCTTCGCAGTCGACCCAGCCCTGGTCGAGACCAACATCGTCATGGTGGACATTCGCGGCGCCGATGCGCAACCGCTCGTCGACTTCCTGAAGTCAAAGCGTGTGCTGTGCGCGAAATCCGGGCCGTCGCGGATTCGTTTCGTCACGCATCGCGACGTCGGCGACGACGGCGTGGTCGCTTGTCTGTCCGCATGCGCAGAATTCGCAGCGCTCTAAGTCCGCTGAAGCCGAACTTCCCTTCCAACCGATCAGGCAACCCTGTGAGCATCTTCAAGGCATACGACATCCGCGGCACCTACCCCGACCAGATCGACGAGCGCATCGCGCGCAAGATCGGGCAGGCGCTGGTGCTGTTCCTCAACGCCAAGCGGCTCGTCGTCGGGCGCGACATGCGCACGATGGCGCCCTCGGTGCAGGACGCGATCATCGACGGCATCCTTGCACAGGGATGCGACGTGGTGGACATCGGTCTTGCGTCGACGCCGATGGGCTACTACGCGATCGGCAAGATCCCGAGCGATGGCGGCCTCGTCGTGACCGCGTCGCACAATCCGAAGCAATACATCGGCTTCAAGCTGTGCCGCAAGGAGGCTCGGCCGATGTCTGCCGACACCGGCATCAAGGACGTCGAAAGGCTCGTCCGCGGACCAGAGATCGCGCCGGCGGCGAAGGCCGGCAAGCGGGATCACGTCAACGTGAAGGCTGACTTCGTGCAGCACATCGCGAACTTCCAGCAGGGCATCGCGCCGATGACGATCGTCGTCGACTACGCAAACGGCATGGGCGCCAACGAGTCGCCCGCCATCTTTGCGAAGATCCCCGGCCTCAAGGTCGTGCCGCTCTATGAGCAACTCGACGGCACGTTCCCGAATCACGAGGCCAACCCGCTCAAAGAATCAAACCTCGATGACTTGCGCGCCGCGGTGAAGAAGCACAAGGCGCCGCTCGGCCTTGCGTTCGACGGCGACGCCGACCGGTGCGCGTTCGTCGACGCGGAAGGTCGAACCGTGCACGCCGACCTCATCACCGTGATGCTCGCCCGCGGCATGCTCGAACGGCATCCGGGCAAGGGCATCATCTACGACCTGCGCAGCAGCAAGGTCCTGCCAGAGGAGATCGTCAAGCTCGGCGGCCGACCGGTGCGCGAGCGCGTCGGTCACTCGTTCATGAAGGAGACCATGCGCCGCACGGACTGCATCGGCGGCGGCGAGTTGTCGGGGCACTTCTACTTCGCCGAGAACTACTTCACCGACTGCGGTGTGCTGGCCGCGCTCCTCGTTCTCAATCAACTGAGCAAGGAAAAGCGCTCCCTCAAGCAGTGCGCTGACGAACTGCGTCGCTACCACCCGACTGGCGAGATCAACTTCAAGGTTGCCGACAAGGACAAGCTGATGCAGGCGGTCGAGCGCAAGTATGCCGCTGGCAAGATCGACCACCTCGATGGCGTCACCGCCACCTTCCCGGACTGGTGGGTCAACGTGCGCCCGAGCAACACGGAACCTTTCCTCCGCATGTGCCTCGAAGCGGACAGCAAGCAGCTGATGGAACAGAAGAAGGCTGAGTTGATCGCACTGCTCGGCGAGCCATACGACCACTGAGCGGGCGCGGGTTGGCTCGGGCTCCTGCCGGCAGCCAGCGCCGATGGTCGTCGCAGGGTCGGCGGCCATCCAAAGACTCAGAGTGGCGCAACCGGCTTCTCGGCCGGGGTGGCGGATGGACCGGCGCCTCGCGTCGGGAGCCCTGACGCGGGATGCCATGCCGCCGATTTTCCAGCGGCAGCCGGGCGCATCAGCCCCTAGGCTCCTTGCCCTCGAATCGACCCCGTCCGCCAGCCGTAGCGATGACCAACCAGACTGTTCCGAAGACCGCCAAGCTCTCGTTCGACGGCAAGGAGCTCGACCTCCCCGTGATGGTGGGAAGCGAAGGCGAACTCGCAATCGACATCCGTCAACTCCGCGCGAAGACCGGGGCAATCACCTACGACCCGGGTCTTGGCAACACGGGTGCGTGTCAGAGCAAGATCACCTTCCTCGACGGCGAAGTCGGCATCCTCCGCTACGCGGGTTACCCGATCGAAGAGATCGCACAGCGGAGCACCTTCGTCGAGGTGATGTGGTTGCTGTTGCATCAGGAGTTGCCTACCAGCGCGCAACTCGAGCAGTTCACCCACGAGGTGACCTACCACACGATGCTGCACGAGAACCTGAAGCAGCTGTTCAGCAGCCTGCCGAAGGCCGGGCATCCGATGGCCGTCTGCGCGGCGGCAGTGGGCGCGCTGTCGACCTTCTACCAAAACGTCGGCTCCAACACGCCGCAGCAGAGCTGGATCGACGCGATCCGCTTGCTCGCAAAGATGCCGACGATTGCTGCTTACACCTACAAGCACAGCATCGGCCAGCCCTTCATGTATCCGCGGAACGACTTGTCGTACTCCGCGAACCTGCTGCACATGATCTTTGCGACGCCGTGCGAGCGCTACGAGCCGAACCCGGTGATGGCGCGCGCGCTCGACCTGCTGCTCATTCTGCACGCGGATCACGAACAGAACTGTTCGACGAGCACGGTGCGCACGGTTGGCAGTTCTGGCGCCAACCTGTTCGCCAGCGTGTCGGCCGGCATCTCGGCGCTGTGGGGCCCGCTGCATGGCGGCGCC
>SXPK01000056.1 GCA_005776365.1 Planctomycetia bacterium | reverse complement strand
GTGTCCGTGGCTGGCACCCTGCTCCTGACCGATGCAACGCTGACCGAGATCGAGGAACCAAAGACCGGCGTGGCGACCGCAGGCAGCGAAGCAGCCGACTGAGCGAGCGGCGATGCGGCAGCAGGACCGCGTGGAAAGACTGCTGGCGAGCAATAGTCCGCGGCCCGGGCCGTAGCGCGGCGTCCATGAACCAAAGTCTCGTCACCTTCTTCGCCGTGCTCGCCGGCAGCGTCGCGACCTTTGCCGTCGACCGCTGCCTCCTGCACCATGGCGCATTGCCTGATTCTTCCGTCTTCGCCGCCGAGTGGATCGGACCGACACTACGGCGCCTCGACGACGTCGAAGCGCAGCTGGCAGGACTGCGAGCGCATGGCGATGCGGCGCCGGCGATCGCCGACACCGAGCAACAACGCACCCAGGCGCCCATCCTCGACGACGCCAAGATCGCCGCCTCGGTCGAGCGCGCATTGACGGCAAGAGGCATGGCGCAGCGCCCCAGCCCTGGCGGCGAGACCGGGCAGGTCCTCGACACGGCGTCGCGCGCAGTGTCGATGCGTGGCAAGAGTGATTTCTGGTCGAACGCCGAGCTCTACAAGCGCATCCACGCCGAAGGCCAGATGGACGCGCTAGTCGCCGCGTTCGAAGCGCATGCGATGGCAGCGCCGCACGACACCGAGGCGCAGATGGACCTCGGCAATGCCTACCTTGCCTATCTGCAACTCGACAGCAGCAAGTGGCCTCTCTCACAGCAGGCGGACAAGGCGTTCGACCGCGTGCTCGCGATCGACGAGACGCACTGGAACGCGCGCTTCACCAAGGCCATGAGCTACACGTTCTGGCCTGACTTCCTGGGCAAGAAGAAGGAAGCCATCTCGAATTTCGAGATCCTGATGACGCAGCAAGACTCCCGTCCCGCGCAACAAAACGAGTCGAACACCTATCTGATCCTCGGCAACTTGCTGGAGCAGCGCGGCGAGACGGAACGGGCCAAAGAAGTCTGGCGCCGCGGCCTGCGTCGTCACCCGAACGACGCGCAACTGCTGCAGAGGGTCGGGCAGTAGCGTTGGTTGTGCGCCTGGTTGGGCTTTGCCGCCGCGCTTTTGCGGCGGCGACGGTGCTAGCCGACATTCGACGGATGGTGACGTCGTCGGATCATCGCTGACGCGACGCGCCCTCGACCTGCTCGAGATACTTCTGCCACGCTTCCTTGGGCTGCAACTCCACCGCGCGACGCAGCAACGGCAGCGCGTCCTGATACTTGCCTTGACGGACGAGCAGTTGGCCGTGGCTCAACTTGGCCTGCGCCTCGAAGGCCGCGACGCCGGCTGCGCGCTCGAACTGAAAGACCGCCTGCTCGACGTTGCCAGTGCGCTCGTGGTATCGGCCCAGCAGAATCAGCGAACTGCCATCGAGCGGATCGAGTTCCACCAGTTGCTGCAGCGCCGATGCTTCCGCCTCGGACGAGCCCTGCGCGACCGCAATGCTCGCGCGAAGGTTGAGGATGTCCTTCTTCTCTCCGGCGCCCAGATCCGACCGATGTTGCTCGACACCGTCGACGAGTGCGCGCGTTTCGAGCAGCGCGCCGTTCGCGCACAAGAACTTGGCGGCACGCAAGGCGCGATCCGTTCTGGCCTTCGGGTCCACTCGCAGCGCTGCAAGGTAGGAAGTGACCGCCAGGTCGTACAACTGCTGGCTCGCGTAGAGATCACCGAGGTTGTTGCAGGTCGCGGCGTTGGCGCCGCCAAGACGGCCCACCATCTCGAAGCACTCCACCGCACGCGCCGACTCACCGAGCATGGCCTGCGCCTCGCCTTCGAACTTCCACAAGTCTGCGCGCTCGGGGCGCTGATCCGTCATCGAACGGAATAGCGCGGCCGCGTCGGCAAATCGCCGCTGACGAAACAGGCTCTCGGCGAGGCCCATCTTCCAGTCCAGCGTCTCCGGCGCGAGCAAGCTCGCCATGCGGAACGCAGACTCTGCTGCGATGTCGTCGGCGCACCGCGCATGGCACACGCCGAGCAAGCCATAGAGCACCGCGTCCCCGCCACCGAGCTCGATCACGCGCGCAAACGCGCGCCGCGCCGCACGGAAGTCGCCAGCGCGATACTGCACCTGGCCGAGGTTTGCCCACGCGCGGCGATACTTCGGAAACTTCGCGACCGCGATCTGGTAGGCCTTCGCCGCGTCCTCGCCACGCTCCTTCTGGTAGCAGAGGTTGCCGACCGTGAAGTCGTAGACCGCGTTCGAGTCCGGCGTCGCGAGCGTCGCCAACTCGGCCAATGCTTCATCGAGCTGCTCCGCCGAGAGGAACTGCATGACCTTGGTCAGCGCCTCACGCTCGACTGGACCGAGCTTTGGCTCAATGTCACTGTCTGCGAGATAGCTCTCGGCGAGTCGACGCTCGAACTCCGGCCCCTGCAACACGGCGCGTTCAGCGGGCGTGAGTTCTTGCGGGCGCGGCGACATCTCGGGCTTCGGCGCCCCTTGCGCGAGCGACAGGGCGGCAATCGATGCGAACGACAGGACGCGGTAGATGCTGGTTCGGATCATGGCTACTTGTCTTTGAAGGTGATGGGCTGCCGCATGCGGAAGCGAACGGGCTTGCCGTTGCGCTTGCCGGGCTCGAACTTCCACTTCTTGATCGCATCGAGCGCGGGACGGTCGAAAACCGGATCCGTCGACTGCTGGATCACCGGGTTCTGCACGCGGCCCTCTTCGTCGACGAGAAACACGATGTAGACGGTGCCCGGCGCCTTGCGGCGGATCGCTGGGGTCATCGTCGGGTTGTGCGGGTAGAGCACCCGCGGCTGCTGGTCGAGATCTGCGACGCTGAACGTGCCTCCGCTCTCGCCGTCGTCGCCGCCGCCGAGGTTGCCGAGCTTCAACGCAAAGTCGCCCGTCGACGCGCCAGAACCGATGCCTGGATTGAGCGCCAACTCGAGCTGCGACAGATCGAGAGGCGGCGCCTCCTGCTGCATCTCCGGCGGTTTCTCCTCGGCTTCGGGCTCCGCTTCTTCCTCCAGTTCGGGCGGCGGCGGTGGCGGCGGCGGCAGCGCCACCGTGTCGACGCTGCGCAACAGCGTGTCGGTTTGCGTCGCCGAGGAGATCGCTTGGATCAATGGCAGCACGAGGAAGAACGCCAGCGTCAGCAGCAACCCGCCGATCGTCGTGCCGACGGCGCGTCGGAACCGCAGGGTCAACTTGCGCTTTGCGTTGCGGGACACGTTGGCTTTCCTCAGTTCGCCGCCGGCTTGGCCGTGGCGAGATTGACCTTCTGCGCGCCGCCGAGTTTTGCCTCGTCGATAACACGGACGAGCAAGCCCGTGGGCGCCGTCGTGTCGGCTTGGATGATGACGGGGATGTCGCTCTCCTTCTGCAGCAGTCGCCGCACCGTCGCGCGGACAGAGCCGATGCCGATGTCACGCTTGTCGTAGACGACCTCTCCCTTGGCAGTCAACGCAAGCATGATGCTGGTCTTCTCCAGCATCACTGCCGATGCGGCCTGCGGCTTGTCGACCTCGACGCCGGTCTCCTCGAC
>SXPK01000055.1 GCA_005776365.1 Planctomycetia bacterium | reverse complement strand
CTCGCGGCCGGTGAGCGCGAGCGAGAATGCGAGACGGGGCGCGTCGCGTTGCTCCTGGCTCGTAGCTCGTTCCCAACGCAATAGGTGCCAATCCCAGCGGTGTACCGGGAACACGCTCAGGCTCGCTGCCGACAGCAGCAGCGCGATGGTGGCGGTGATCACGAGCGCGAAGGGACGGCGCGCGCCGCGGGGCATGGGCGAGACGAGCCAGCCGACGACAAAACCAGTGACGAGTCCGCCGAGGTGCGCGGCGTTGCTGACCATCGGCACGAGGAAACCGAGCAGCAAGTTCATCCCGATCATCACGACCATCTGTCGCGCAGCCAGCAGGTGCATGTGACCACGCGGCGAGCCGCCTTGCTGCACCAGCCAAGCCACCAGCGCGCCCATCATCGCGAACAACGCGCCCGAACCGCCGACGAGCGGCGCGAGCGGCGCATGCCAGAGACAGCCTGCGACGCCGCCGCCCACTGCGCCGAGCACGTAGACGAGAGCCAGTCGAGGTGCGCCGAGCGAGCGTTCGACGAGCGGTCCGAGCTGCGCAAGCGCCCAGAGGTTGAACAGCAGGTGCACGAAGCCGCCGTGCAGGAACGAGTAGGTGAACAACCGCCACGCTTCGCCGTCGGCGACGTCGATGCCGCGAGCCGCGCCGTGCTGGACCAGTTGCGCGGTCGTCGGATCAAAGGGGTCGGTCAATAGCGCGAGCCCGAGGTAGAGCACCGCGAGCGATGCGGTGACCGGGACTTCGTTGAGGTTGCGCAACAGTTCGCGGCTCATCGGGTTGCTCCAAGTCGCCACAACAACACGCGCGCCTTTGCGCGGTGCCAGTTCTCCTCAGCAGTGCGCGGTTTGTTGGCCTTGCTCGCCGCGACTTCCAGCGCTGCGCGCGCCGCATCGCGGTCGCCCAGGGCGAGATGCGCCAGTCCGAGCCAGTGGTGGCTCTTGCGGTTGCCGCCGTGCTCCTTTTGGTGCTGCACCAGCAAGTCGCGCGCGGCGATCTTGTCGCCGCTCTGCTGGCGCGCGCGCGCAAGACGCAGCAGCGCGTCGCCAAAGGCGTGGGTCGGGTCGAGACCGACGACGTGCGTCATCGCCTGGGTAGCTTGCTGCAGCGCGCCGAGTTCGCAGAAGGCGACGCCGATCTGGTAGTGCGCAGCGAGCAGGTCGCGCTCCATCTGGATCGCGCGGATGAGGTGGGCGATCGCCGAGCGGTGGTCGCGGCAGGCGTTTGCGGCGCGTCCGGCTTCGAGGTGGCGCGCCGCCGACTCGAAGTTGCGAAGCTCGGCGATTGCGCGCAACAAGGGGCCGCGATCGGTGCGCAACGCCTCGCTCATGCGCGCAAGTCCAAGTCGGATCGAGGCGGAGAATGGCGGCCACAGCAGCGCGAGTGCGAGTGCTACGACCGCAGTCCACAATAGCGCGTTGGGCGCAGCCGCTGTGAGCGCGCGTCCCATGCGCACCGCCTCGACGGGGTCGGTCGCGTTGCCGACATACAACACGATCGGCAACGCGGCGAGCCACCAGAGCAGCAGCGATGGCAGCGCCTGCAGCGAGAGCCGCATGCCGCGATGTCTCGGCGCTCCGAGCATCGTCTCGGTGAGGGGCGCGTTGCTGCCGCCGGTTGGTTCGCCATCCGCCATCGTCATCCTCTGTCAGTCCGGCGCGCCGGTGCGCCTGGTGTCTTCGGCGATGCGCGCTAGCAACTCGGGATCGTCGTTGTGCGAATGCGTGAAGCCCATCGCGCGCTCGCTGGCGATCGTCGCGCTGCTGCGGAACGCGAGCACGTAGCCGCGGCGCCAGCGGTCGCTGGCGTTGCCGGGCGAGCCGTGCAGCGTGCGTTCGTGGTGGATCGTGCAATCGCCGGGCTGCAGCCGCGCGGTGCGCGGGACGTCGCGATCCTCGAGCCGCGCGAGCAGCGAGTGGTTGTCGCCGCGGTCTTGGAACAAGGGCCGGTGCGGGCGCAGGGAGTGTTCTTTGTGCGAGCCGTCGACGAAGTGCACCGAGCCGTTGTCGGCGTCGACGAGATCCAGCGCCAGCCAGAAGGTCGCCGTGCGCGGATCGCTGGTCTTGGGCCAGTAGGCGAGGTCCTGGTGCCAGTGGAACACCGCGCCAGCCTTGCGCGGCGGCTTGCAGACCAGTTGGTCGTAGTCGATGCCGATGTCGGCGCCGAGCAACTGTTCGGCGATGCAACGCGCACGCAGTTCGTAGACGTTGTCTTGCCAAAGGGGGTGATAGCGGCGCGGCAGCATGACGTTGAGGATGTCGTAGTCCTCGGCGGGCTTGTCGTAGCTGCCGGTCATGTCGCAATAGTCGCGTCCGTGCACCGGGACCTCGCGACGCAACAAGCGCATGCAGTCGGCTCGCAGCGCATCGACTTCGTTCGGCTGCAACAGTCCGCGCACGACGGTCCAGCCGTTGTCGTCAAAGTCGCGCCGTTGCGCGTCGTCGAGTCGCGGCGCATTCATCGCGGTAGAGGAGAGAGGCCGGTGCGCAGCTTCTCCGCCGAGGCCACCGCGGAGATCGAGTTGATGTACATGTCGCCGCCAAGTTCGAGGCCGGCGAGCTGCCCCGTGCGCGGTTGTAACTCGAAGTGCCAGTGGAAGCGACCGCGCGGCATGCGGTGCAGCCACAGATTCCACGCGGGGCGGTTCAGCGCGCCAGAGATCGCGGTGAACAGCTGGTGCAAGGCCGCGCCGAGCGAGTCTGCGTCGGTCGTCAAGAAGTCGTCGTCGCAGCGTTTTGGCAGCGTCCACACCTCGTTGGGCAGCTTTGGCGGGTCGGGCGTCAACGCTACGTGCGACTCGGTCTCGCAGACGACGCGGCCTTCTTCGCGCGCCGTCGCGAGCGTGCTGCACCACGGGCATCGCGGCAGGCAATCCGCTGCTTCTTGCTCGAGCCGCAATCGCGGCGGCGGTTTGTCGAGTCCGAGGATCTGACTGTGGCTGTGGACGATCGACGCGCCTGCCGCGGCACCGACGTTCTTGAACAAGAACGCGCAGCCAACGCCCGGCATCGACTCGATGACGCGGATGCGACGCTGCCACATGCGCACCGTGCGCTGCCAGGTCGCGACGTCGAGGTCCGCCGCCTGCTCTGCATGACGCGCCCCTTCGGCAATGACCTCGTGGCATCCATTCGCGGGATACTTGTTGGGGAAGACCCGCACGTCCCAGCCCGGACCGTCGGATGGGAGTGGAGGTGCGCACGGCTCGCCGTGCAGCGGCCAGCTATCGAGCGATGGCGGGGTGTGCTGTTCGTTGCCGGGGCAGAAGGGGCACGGCTTCGACTCGTCGGACTGGGCCGCGCCCGTCAAGAAGGGCCGCGATTGCCGCGCCTCTGCCATCAGGATCGGGCGGCCCGTCGTCGGATCGACCAGCAGCGACGGTTGGTTGTGCTTGCCGTGCGCATTCACCATTCGCGCTTCTCCGCGGCTTCATGGCACTTGGTGCAAGGGTCCTGCGCCAGCATGAGTTGTTGCGCGCTTGTGCGATCGCCGCGCTGCGCTTCGTGGGCGATCGCAAGCAGCCACTGCTCGCAATCGCGAGCCAACTGGCCAAATCGCGGCACCGCGAGGTCTTCGTGCGCGCCATAGCCCGTGCGCACCAATCTGGCTGCTTGCCGTGCTGCGTGCGCAGCGTCAGCGAGGTCTCCCTGCGGGCCACTGCCATGCGAGTTGCTGCCCTGCGAGTTCTTGCCCTGCGGGTCGACGGCGCGATGCACGATCTTGTACTGCGCGCCGACGTCGCGCATGATCGCCCGCCACGACGCGCTGGTCGCCGATGCGGCGCACGCGGCGGCGCCCACGATGGCTGCAGCGCACAGGCTCGCACGGACTCGGCGCGGCATCGACGCAGTGTCGTGCTTCCAAGAAGGCGAGAAGAGTCGCAGCGTCCGTGTCATGGCTCGACGCGCAGCGCCGCAGCGCCGCGAAAGAGTTCTGCTGGCGTCGGGATCGAACCGTTCTTCGCGTAGGCGCGATAGGTGCAGGTGATCTTGATGCGTGCCGCAGTAGGCGCGGGATGCAGCAACCGGCGTCCGTCTTGCCATGACTCGTGCAGGCCTTTTGGCTCGATGCTGAGGCTCAGCACCGTCAGCGCCTCGCTCGACTGCGGCAACTCGATCGACGCCGCGGCAGCTTCATACTCGGCGACGACCGTCAACTGCTCGTGGGCCGGCCACTTGCCAGACGGCATGACGGAGCATGCGGTCATTGCGACGAAGGGCAGTAGCATCGCGACGATGCGGCGACTCGACGGCGTGCAGAGCGACGACAGGCGGGGCATGGCCGAGAAAGGCTACGCCTCGGCGCGCGAACTGTCGCCCTTCGACATCGCCTGCGTCGTGATCGGCGGCATCGTCGGGATCGGGATCTTCTTCACGCCCGGAACGGTGGCTCGCCGCGTCGATTCTGCCTTCGAGATGATGCTGGCGTGGGGGATCGGCGGCGTGCTCGCGGCGCTCGGCGCGCTCGTCTTCGCCGACCTTGCGGCGCGGGTCCCGGGCCACGGCGGCGTGTTTCGCTACCTGCAGGCCGCGTTCGGGCGAACGCCGGCCTTCTTATTTGGCTGGGCGAACTGGCTGGTGATCCAGTCCGGTGCGCTCACGGTCGTTGCGCTGCTGATGGTCGAGCACTGGGAACGAGCGTTTTTCGGCGCGCCCGCCTTCTCGCCCGGCACCCGCGTCGCGTTGGCAGCGGCGTCGATCCTCGTCTTCACCGCGACCAACCTGCTGTCCTTGCGTGTCGGCAAGCGCGTGCAGAATGCACTGATCGTGGTGAAGGTCGCGGCGATCCTCGCGCTCGTCGCTTCGGCGGCGACCGTGGTCGCGGTCGAAGCGCCCGCGGTGGCGCCGGAGTCCGCCGGCGGCACGATGCTGTCGCGTCTTGCTGCCGCGATGCTGCCGGTGCTGTTTGCCGTCGGCGGCTGGCAACAGGGTTCGTTCATCGCCGGCGCTGCGAAGCGCCCAGCTCGCGACGTGCCGATCGGCATTCTGTCCGGTGTTGCAGTGGTGATCGCGGTCTACATCGCCATCAACCTCGCCTACCTCTCCTTGCTCTCGTTCGACGGCGCGCGCAGCACCAGCGCGATCGGCGCCGACGCGGCGCAGGCCGCATTGGGAGACTTCGGCCAGAGCGCGTTCGCGGCGATGGTCGCGGTGTCCGCGATGGGCATCATGAACACGATCTGCATGGCGCCGCCCTATGTGTTGTTGGCGATGGCGCAGGAAGGCATGTTTCCGCGCGCCTTTGGCAAGACGCACGGGCCGACTGGAACCCCGGTCGTCGGCGTGCTGGCGCAAGGACTCTGGGCCTCCTTCTTGCTGGTTCTCGTGCACGTCGTCACCGTGATGACGGCGCCAGATGGCGCGGACGAAAGCAAGCGCACCCTCTCGGTCCTCGACTTCGTGTGCGACAGCGTCGTGTTCGTCGACTGGCTGGTCTACGGCATGTGCGGGCTCGCGTTGCTCAAACTCCGCCATCGCGCCGACGCTTCGCCGTCGCGCCTGCCCGGAGCTGGCGTGGCCGCCGCGCTGTTCTCGATTGGCGCCGGTCTCGTCGCGCTCGGCGCCGTGGCGCAGAAGCCGTGGCCGTCCTTGCTTGGCGCACTGCTGGTGACGCTCGGTCTCTTGGCCCGGCGTTGGCTCCTCCCGCATCGCTGAACGAGTTTGCAACGAAACCCGCAGCGAAGCCCTTGCGCGCATTGGAGCCACTGCGCCGCCTTCGCTACAACGACCCCATGACGATGCCCGGCGACAGCACCCCGATGCAGCAGGCCGTAGCGCAGATCCTGCGCGAGGTCGATCCCGAGCCACACCGCGAGGGGCTCCGCGAGACGCCCGCACGCTTCGAGAAGGCGCTGCGTTTCTACACCGAGGGCTACAAGAAGGACGCGCGTTCGGTCATCGGCACGGCGCTATTCGATTCTGAGTCCGACGAGATGGTGCTGGTCAAGGACATCGAGATGTACTCGCTGTGCGAGCACCACCTCGCGCCCTTCTTCGGCCGTGCCCACATCGCCTACATCCCCGACAAGAAGATCGTGGGTCTCTCCAAGGTCGCTCGCGTCGTCGATGTCTTTGCCAGGCGACTCCAGGTCCAGGAGCGCATGACGATGCAGATCGCGCACGCGCTCAAGGACGCGCTGCTGCCCACGGGCGTGGGCGTCATCGTCGAGGCCCGTCACTTGTGCATGATGATGCGGGGCGTCGAGAAGCAGAACTCGAGCACGGTCACGAGTTGCCTGCTCGGCTTGTTCCGCAGCGACGAACGCACGCGGTCCGAGTTCTTGAAGCTCGCGCGCGGCCTCTGATCGCCTGGCAGCCCCGGCCAACGGACGAATCCGGGCGCCTCGTGCCTGCGCGCCGTCCCTGGCCACCCGCACCGTCCGGGGGCGGTCGGGGGGTGTGGTAGCAGGAGCCGGACTTGAACCGGCGACCTATGCCTTATGAAGGCACCGCTCTAACCAACTGAGCTATCCTGCCGTGGGGGCGAGGACGAAAGCAGAGGACTAGGCCAGACTCAAGCACGATCTGGCCGCGGCTCCTGATGAAAGACCGGAGCCAATTCGTGGCGGCCGCCGGACCTGTGAGCGAGGCTGGCCGCAGGCATCTTGTTGCTGTAACCGGCGGATTGTCGATGCCTAGTCTGGCGCACGCGGGTGGCATGGATCCGCGAGAGACGAGTTGGTTCCTCGGCTGGGTCAGACTCCTCCGCAGCTCTTGTCCCTCCATCTGTAGTTCCCGTTGACGTGATTCCCGGCCGAGGAGCCTTTTTTTCTGTGCCGCAACCCTGGGGACCGCTAACTGCGCGGCATGGTCGCATTCGATCCGAGCGGCGCCGCGCCGCCTGACTCAGGCATCTTCGGGCTTTCGTGTTCCGAGCAGGATGCGGCAATCGTGCTGATCCCGATCCCCTTTGCGGCCACGGCCTCCTACGGCTGTGGCAGTGAGAAGGGGCCCGAGGCGATCCTTGCCGCGAGTCGGCAAGTCGACCTCTACGACCGCCAGTTTGGGCGAATCTACGAAGCTGGGATCTGCATGCTCGACCCGGATCCGGTCCTGCTGGCTGCGCATGAGCAGGCGCGCCTTCTGTGTCTGCCGATCCTCGCGCGCGGCGGCCCGGCTGCCGAGGACCGCGCAGCGATCGCCGCGGTCGATGCAGCGGGCGCGTTGGTGAATGGCATCGCGCATGCGTTGGCGGCAGGCCTGCTCGCTCAGGGCAAGATCCCTGGCATCGTCGGTGGCGACCACTCGGTTGCATTCGGCGCGATTCGCGCCGCCGCCGAACGCCATCCTGGGCTCGGCGTGCTGCATGTCGACGCGCATGCGGATCTGCGCGACGCCTACGAGGGACTCCAGTGGAGCCATGCATCGATCTTTCACAACGTGCTCGCGTCGATCCCCGCAGTGCGGCGGCTGGTGCAGGTCGGCATCCGCGACTTCAGCGAAGGCGAGTTGCGCGCGATCGAACGCAGCGGGGGGCGCGTGATCACGCACTTCGACCAGGATTGGCGCCGGCGACAGTTTGCGGGCGAAGGGTTCGATGCCTTGTGCAAGGAGGCGGTTGGCGCACTCCCTGATGCAGTGTGGATCAGCATCGACATCGACGGGCTCGATCCTTCGCTGTGCCCGCACACTGGCACGCCGGTGCCAGGTGGCTTGTCCTTTGCCGAACTGGCGCACCTGCTGCAGACGGTGGCGGAGTCGGGGCGCGAGGTGGTGGGCTTCGATCTGGTGGAAGTCGCGCCGGGCAAGGACGAGTGGGATGCGAACGTCGGCGCGCGCGTGCTCTACAAGTTGTGCGGCGTTGCTGCGCGCCGACGCGCTCAGATCTGAGCCGCGGGCAAGGCCTGCGGCGCCGGCGGTTGCTTGCCGCGGCGGGCGACTCGGCGGCGGAGCCAGCCGATGAAGTCGTCGGCGTAGGTGTAGCAGAGCGGCACCGCGATCGCGGTCGTGATGGTGCTGATCGCGAGTCCGCCAGCGACGGCGATGGACAAGCCGACGTAGCTGACGCCTTCGTTCTCGTCGCCGAACAAGGCCATCGGCAATAGGCCCACGAACGTCGTCGCCGCAGTCATGAAGATCGGGCGCAGGCGCACATCGACGCCTTCGCGGATCGCGGCGAGGCGCTCCATGCCCCCTGCTCGCAGTCGCACGATGTGGTCGAGCAGCACGATGCCGTT
>SXPK01000054.1 GCA_005776365.1 Planctomycetia bacterium | reverse complement strand
TGAACTTCGCCTCGAGGTCGTTCTTTGCGAGCTTCGCCTCGAACTTCGTCTTCAGGCCGGCCTTGCCATCCGCGTCGAGAGCCATCACCTCGTCGATCTCGGCGCGGTAGTGCGCGAAGATCATGTCGTCGTTATTCAACGCCTCGAGCGCCGCGGTCAGGTGCTTGGCGCGCTCGACGCCCGTCGCATCCTTGGCCTTGGTCATGTGCTCATCGCGCGCAACCTTGCCCTTGCTGAGTTCGGCGACGTGCTCGAGGTAGCTCGCGCCGCCGCCCTTCTGGTAGCCCGTTTGCGCATAGGGCTTGCCCGCCGCATCCATCAAGAACACCGTCGGGAAACCCTGCACCTTGTATTGCTCTTGGAGCTGGGCGTTCTGCGCCTTGATCTCCTCGGTGACGAGCGACTGGTCCTGCGGGAAGTCGAGCTTGACCAGCACGTAACCCTTCACGATCTCCTGTTGGAAGGGAGCATCAGCGAAGACTTCTTGGTCGAGGCGTTTGCACCAGATGCACCAGTCGGAGCCAGTGAAGTCGACGAGCATGGCCTTGCCTTCCTTTGCCGCCTTCGCCTTGGCGTCGGCAAAGTTCTGCATCCACTCGACCCCGGCAGCCGGGGCCTTGGTCTCGACCTTCTCGGCACCCTTCACGGGTTCCTGCGCGGTCAACAGGGAAACGCTGGCGAGCGCAGCGAACAGCACGGACGGGCAAAACACGTTCATGGATCCTCTGGTGGAAAAAGGGGCGAGCAGACTACGAAGGGCCTGCGGACGCGGCGCGCGGAAACTGGCGTTTCCAACTCGTGGGACAGAAGCCCGCGTCGCGAGTCGTTGAGGCTTGCAGGGCGTGGCCGATATTCCCCGGCCCTCGACTCCCGGGCCTCCCGAGGACCGAGCGACACCCCTGCCCCTTTTGGCGCACCGTCGCCCCAGCATCCAGGGGAACGTCCGCGCCGCCCCGCCCGTGAACTCCCCCATCCGCCGCGTCTGGATCGAAGAAGGCTGCATCTCCTGCAAGGTCTGCGAGGACCTCGCGCCACAGGTGTTCTCGGTGGATGGCGACGCCACCTGCATCGTCCGACCCGAAGCCATGCGGCATTTCGCCGCGCTACAGGAAGAGATCGAACAGGCGGCGAAGGACTGCCCGGTCGAGGTCATCAAGCTCGACGGTGGGCAAGCGTGAGTCACGCCGCGCCGACCACTGCGACGAACGCGCGCGCTAGCATTGCCCAGATGCGCTCGTTGCGTTCGTTTGCACTGCTGCTGCCACTCTGCGTCTTGCCGCAGGACCCGGTGCGCACGAGCTTCGCGGTGCTCGCTGGCTTCGACTGGACAGCCGGAATGAAGTTGCCGGACGAAGTGACGAAGCTCGACAACCAGAAGGTGCAGATCGGCGGCTTCATGCTACGCGAAGCCCCAGGCAGCGGCCCGGTCACGCAGTTCTTGTTGATCAACGACGCGTGTGGCTGCACCGGCACGCCAAAGATGAACGAGATCGTGTTCTGCGCGATGCCTGACGGCGCGACGACCGACATCAAGAACGGCGTGGTGCAGGTGACCGGCACGCTCTACGTCGGCGAACAGAAAGAGGAAGACGAGGTCGTCGCGATCTACGTGATGGACGTCGATTCGATCCAATGATGCCGACCGCCGCCCGCGCTTTGTCCGCCCTGCTCTTCGTGGCGTGTTGCGCCGCGCAAGCAACCACTGCAGAACAGGACTGGACCAAGCACGTCGATCGCGCCTGCACTTCGCCGCGCTATGGACTGCGACTTGCCGCGGCCAAGAAGGTCGGTCAAGGCGGCGAAGCCGCAATGCCCGCAGTGCGCGCATGGGAAAAGCAGCACGGGATCAACACGCTGCCAGTCGCGCTCGTCGAAGCGATCGCAGACCACGGCGGCGACGGAGAAGGCGTTCTCGGCACGCTGCAAGAATGGGCGAGCAATCACGACTTCTACTGGCGAGCGCAGGCGTTGCGCGGACTCGCCATTCGTGCCCAGGACAACGAAGCCCTGCGCGCTCGTTTCGCATCGTTGTTTCTCGCTCACGTCGAGGACCCGGCGTGGCTGATGCGCACGTTCGCGCGCTGGGTTGTCGAGGATCCTGCGCGCGACTTCGACGTCACGCAGGCCCAAGGTCAGGTCGTTCGCGCAACAGAAACGGACCCGCGGGCACGCACGAAGCTTGCGACCCTTCGCGGCGACGCGCGCGAGCTGTTCTCCGCGCTGGGCGACGCACGCACCTTCCTCGGCGACCCGTGGGGCAAGCGCCGCGCGAGCGAGGCGATTGCGACACTGAAGGCATTGCTCGGAACCGACGGCGGCTACCGCATCGACGCTCCTTCGAGTCGCGCATCGCTGCCGGAAGCCGCGCAAGCCGGATCGCTCGTGGGCATCGAGGCCGACAATGCCGCGGCGCTCCTTCGACTTGCCGACGCCATCGCCGAGCGCGACAGCGGCGGCAAACCCGAGTGTGCGCGACTTGCCGACCCTCCACTTGCCTTCCTCGGCGGCATCGAAATCCAATCGTGCAAACACGGCGACTACTTCCTGCACTGGACCGCCGACGGTCTCGTGCGCGGAGGCCCATCGCCAGACTGTCCGATCTCGGTGCAGATCGCGCCCGGTGTCTTTGGCTCGCTGTTGCATAGTTCGACAACGGTGACGGTCCCCGTCCAAAGCGGCGTCGTGGTCTGCGACAAGATGCGCATCCACCTGCGGGCCGATGTCGAGCAGGCTGTGGCTGCTCCGGCGGCGCTGCCGGACTCGGCGGCAGACTGGCTCAAGCAACTCGCCGCTGCGATCGAAGTATCAGGACAACAACCACTCGCCGACGCGCTGCGTCTGCGGCTCGGGCAGTTCGTCATGCCTGCGAAGCAGGCTCGCTGATCAGGAGTCGGACTCACTCATGTGTGGCATCATCGCCGTGCTGCGACGCAGATCGCGTCGTAGCCAGCCCGCCGTCGCGGTCCTCGAACTGGCCGTCGCCGCCGCCACACGCTCTGTCGATGCGGGCTTCGCTCGCGCGCACCTCGACGCCGCTGCCATTGCCCTCGAGACGCTGGATGCCGAGTTGCGTTCGGTGCCCGGACTGCTGTGCCTGCTCGCGCATCCGACGCAGACGGCTGTCGCCAAGTCGCAACTGCAGGCGTTGCACGAACGGGTTGTCGCCTTTGAAGGCACGCTCGACCAGAACGCCGACGCGCCCGCAGACGGCGAGCTCGAGCGCCGCAACGCCGCGCTCGTACGCCTCAAGGATGCATTGTGGAGCGTGTGGCAAGACCGCATCCACCACGCCGAGGCGGTGCGTGACCTTGCCGGCGACGGTCCGGTCGGACTCGCGGCCGCGACGGTCTGGTCGAGCGTCCAGACTGCGTTGCGCGCCATCGACCGACTCGAAGTGCGTGGTCGAGACTCCGCTGGCATCAGCATCCTCCTTACCGGAGTCGATGCAGCCGCGCCGAGCCTTCGCGCAATGGTCGCTTCACGAAGCAAGGACCCGCTATTCGCGACGGGTTCCGTTCGTGTTCACGATGGCGCCGTCGACCTCGTCTACAAGCACGCCGCCGAGATCGGCGAGCTCGGCGACAACGTCTGCTCGCTCCGCGCCGCGATCCGCGGTGACACGCTGCTGAAGGAGCTGCTGCGCAACCAAACCGTCGAAGCGCTCGTGCTCGGCCACACGCGCTGGGCGAGCGTCGGCGTCATCAGCCAACCCAACACGCACCCGCTCAACAGCGAGGAGGCGCCGCACCGCCCTTCGCCCTACTGCCTCGGCGTGCTCAACGGCGACGTCGACAATCACGTGCAACTCGTGCAGGAGCACGGGCTCGGCATCGCCGACGTCATCACCACCGACGCGAAGGTCATCCCAACCTTGGTGGCCAGGCGAATGCAAGGCGGCGCGTCGCTCGCAGATGCGTTCCGCCGCACCGTCGCGACCTTCGAAGGCTCGGTCGCCACGGCCGCAGCCGCCGCTCTCGAACCACACCGCATCGCGCTGTCGCTGCGCGGTTCCGGCCAGGCGCTCTACGTCGGCCTTGCCGAAGACGCATTCGTCGTCGCCAGCGAGCCGTACGGAGTCATCGAAGAGTGCCCGCGGTACCTGCGCATGGACGGCGAGACTCCGGGCAACGCGAGCAATCCGAGCGGCAGTCGCGGACAAGTCGTGGTGCTCGACCGCGCCAATGCGGGCGAGGTCGCCGGCATCGCGCGCGAGGCGTTCGACGGCACCACGCTGCCGGTCGCTGACAACCAACTCGTCAAGGCAAGCGTGACGACGCGCGACATCGACCGCGCCGGCTACCCGCACTTCTTGCTCAAGGAGATTCGACAGGCGCCGACTTCGATGCAGAAGACGCTGCGCGGTCGCGTCGTGAGTCACGGCACCATGCTGCGCGCGAGCCTGCCGCCCGCATCGCTGCCAAGCGCCGTCGCGGACTCGCTGCGCGCCCGTCGATTCACTCGCGTCCTCGTGATCGGCCAAGGCACCGCCGCGGTTGCTGGCCAGGCCGTTGCTGCAGCAATGGCTCAGACGCTCCTGCCCGCGAGACTCGATGTGCGCGCGTTGCCGGCGACCGAGCTTTCGGGCTTCGGCCTATCCGACGACATGCGCGACTGCCTGATCGTTGCCATCTCGCAGTCGGGCACGACCACGGACACCAACCGCACTGTCGACCTCGCGCGGCAACGCGGAGCCGTCGTGCTCGCGATCGTCAACCGCCGCGGCAGCGACCTCTGCGACAAGGCAGACGGCGTGATCTTCACCAGCGACGGCCGCGACATCGAGATGAGCGTCGCGAGCACCAAGGCCTTCTACGCGCAGTGCGCGGCGGGCTGGGTTCTCGCGCTCGCGCTTGCGCGGGCTGCTGGCGTGGCCGACGACGCGATGGAAGACGAATTGCTGCGGTCGTTGCTCGCGTTGCCTGACGCGATGCGCGAGGTGCTGCAGCAAGACGCCGCGATCGAAGCGCTCGCGCGCGCGCACGCGCCGCAACGTCGGCATTGGGCCCTGGTCGGCAACGGCCTCAACAAGATCGCGGCGGAAGAGATCCGCATCAAGTTGAGCGAGCTTTGCTACAAGTCGATCGCTTGCGACGCGACGGAGGACAAGAAGCACATCGACCTGTCGTCGGAGCCGATGGTCCTCGTTTGCGCGGCGGGTCTCACGGGTTCGACCGCGGATGATGTGGCCAAGGAGGTCGCGATCTATCGTGCGCACAAGGCCGCGCCCATCGTCGTCGCCACGCGCGGCGACACGCGCTTTGGTTCGGCCTGCGGCGTCGTGCACGTTCCGACCGCTCACCCGTCGCTCGCATTCGTGCTGTCGACGATGGCGGGCCATCTGTTTGGCTACCGCGCTGCGCTCGCGATCGACGCGCTCGCACTGCCGCTGCGTCGGGCGCGCGGCGCGATCGAGGAGGTCGCGTCGAAGGCCGAACTGCGTCAGGACCCGCTTCGAAGCCTGCAGCCACGACTGCTCCCTCACTGGCTCGACTTCCGCAAGGATCTCCTGCTCGGCCGCTATGACGGCGCGCTCGAGGCCAGGACCGCGGCGCGGCTCACCTCGCTCTGCAACTACGCGCTCGGACTGATGCCGCTCGACTCATTCGCCGTCGAGTTCGGCCAACCGGGCGCGCCCGGCGTCGTCGTCGACATGCTGACCGAAGAACTGACCGCCGCGATCGACGAACTGACTCGTCCAGTCGACGCGATCAAGCATCAGGCCAAGACGGTCACCGTCGGCATCTCGCGCTCCGACGAATCGCTGCTCACTGTGCCGCTCATCCGCTCTGCGATCGCCGCTGGCGCATCGCGCGACCGGCTCGTCTACCGCGATCTGAGGGCGCTCGCGGGCCTCGACGGCGCAGTCGTGGAGACGCTCGGCTCGACGCGCTATCGCATCGAGGGCGACGTCGAATCGGGCAACGCGACGATCCACGTCATCGAGCAGAAGGGCATCGCGCTGCAGTTGCGTTCTCGCACCAACGCGGACGCACGACTTCGCGGCACCAAGCATCTGGTCGCGATGGAGAAGCAATGCCTTGTCGCGAAGGGACGCAGCGACGACCGCACCGTGATCCTCGTTCCCGAGGTCGACCAGAACCGAGCAGTTGGCCTCACGCTGCTGCACGTTCGATTCGATGCTCGATTGCCTGCTGGCGCGATGCGCACTGTGCTTGGCAGTTACCGCAACCGGCTCGCCGCGCTCGCCGACTCCGTGACCGAGACCGAACCGTCCTTCGATGAATCGCTGCTGGCCGAAATGCCGGTGGTCGAGCTATTGACGGAGCCGATCCAGTTGCTCGCGGAGCGATGGCGGACCGGTCGGTTGAAGGCGCGCTGAAGCGACCGCCTGCATCGAGCCAAGGCCAAGCCGGGCCAGCGCAGCCCGCAATGCGGCAGTTGGAGCTAAGGGGGGGCACGAATGGCCGCGGCCAGCCCCATTCGCACTTGAGGCCCCACGGCATGGCTCTCCTCGGCTAACCTCGTGGGACAAGCCCGCGATCGATTGGAACCTGGCCCGCACCAGGACCGTCCACCAACTGCAGCGATTCTCCACGCCACTCCCCCGGAGCCTTCATGCAACGGCATCTCCCCATCGCCACCGCGCTCATGTTCGCGGCGGCCGCATCCGCGCAGTCCTTCATCAACTATGAGAGCCCGCTCGTCTCACCCGTGCGGATCACGCCGGATGGGCTTCGGCTTTGCGCAGCGCACACGGCGGACAACCGCCTGTGCGTCTACTCGTTGTTCAATCCCAGCCAACCGGTGCTGGTGCAGGAGATCGTCGTTGGCCTCGAACCCGTTTCGGTCAACGCGCGCACGAACGACGAAGTCTGGGTCGTCAACCACCTGTCGGACTCGGTCAGCATCGTGTCGCTCAGCCAAGGCCGTGTGGTCGCGACGCTGCAGGTCGCGGACGAACCCTCGGACGTCGTGTTCGCGGGCAGCAAGGCATTCGTGACGGCCGCCGCGAGCGACCGCGTTGCTGTGTTCGATGCGACCACTCGCGCGGCCCTCGGCTTCGTCGACGTGTTCGGCAAGGACCCGCGCAACCTCGCGGTCAATGCTGCCAGCACGAAGGTCTACGCGGTCGTGCAACGCTCGGGCAACGGCACCACGTCCGTGCAGAACCAGTCGCAAACATTACCGCCCGGTTCCACGCTGCCAGCGCCGCCGCAAACTTCGCTGATCGTGCGCGCCAATGACCCGGCTTGGGCAGCGCAGATCCCCTACACGTTGCCGGACAACGACGTCGCGGAGATCGACGTCGCGACGCTGACCGTGAGCCGCAACTTCCGCTCAGTCGGCACGACCAACACCGGCATCGCGGTCAACCCGATCACCGGCGATCTGTGGGTCGCCAACACCGAGGCGCGCAACATCGTGCGGTTCGAGCCCGTGCTGCGCGGCCATGCGATCGACAGCCGCATCACGAAGATCACGACGGGCGCAACTCCGATCGTCACGCCGATCGACCTCAACCCAGGCGTCAACTACGCGCTGCTGCCCAACAACGCAGCGCTCGGCACGGCGTTGGCGGAGCCATACGGCGTCGCGATCGACCCCGCGACGAGCCGCATCTACGTCGCAGCGCAAGGCACCGACCGCATCGGCGTGCTCGACGGCACGGGCGCGGTGATCGCTCGCATCGAAGTCGGCGGCACGCCGGGCGCGCTGATCGACACGCACAACAAGCGTGGGCCGCGCGGTCTGGTGATCTCACCGCCAACCCAGCGCCTCTACGTGCACAACAAGCTCTCCGCGACGATCAGCGTCATCGACACGAGCAGCAACTCGCTGCTCGGCGAAGTGCAACTCGGCTCCTACGACCCGACGCCGAGCAACATCCGCACTGGCCGCAGATTCCTTTACGACGCGAAGCTCGCCGGCAACGGCACGATGAGTTGCGCGTCGTGCCACATCGATGGCGACATCGACGGCCTCTCGTGGGACCTCGGCGACCCGAACGGCGCGATGGCTGCGACGCCGACGAACTCGGGTGGCTTCCCGTTCAACTTGCTGCCGCTGTCACCGTTCCACCCAATGACGGGCACGATGGCGACGCAGACCCTCAAGGGCCTGGAGGCCACCGCGCCCTTCCACTGGCGCGGCGACCGCCCGAACTTCCAGGCGTTCAATGGCGCGTTCAACTCGCTGATGGGTGGCTCGCCGCTGTCGGCAGCGGACATGAACCTCTACGCGCAGTTCGCGACCAGCATCGCGTTCCCGCCAAACCCGAACCAACTCAAGGACCGCACGCTCCGTTCGACACCAGCCGGAGCCAACGAGGCCGCCGGTCAAGTTGCATACAACCAGAACGCCTCCAACCTGGTGGTCACGCAGGTGAGCTGCAACACCTGCCATACGCACGTCCCCGACAGCCCCTCTGGCACGAACGGTCAGATCATCACCAATCAGGTGCTGATGGAACCGCAGCAGATGAAGGTCGCGCAACTGCGCAACTCCTACCGAAAGGTCGGGTTCACGCGCACCGCGGGCCAGAAGAAGAGCGGCTTCGGCTACACACACGATGGCTCGGTGGGCACCCTCGCCGACTTCCTCGCGCTGCCGGTGTTCAATCCATGGCGCAGCGCACTTGGCGCCAATGTCATGTCGAACATCGTCCCATTCTTGATGGTCATCGACACCGGCACCGCACCGACAGTCGGCATGCAGGTGACCATCGACCAGACGAACGCCACCAACGTCACCGCGATCGCCGACCTCGACCTGTTGATCGCACGCGCAGTCGCCAGCGACATCGACCTCGTCGCGCACGGATCACTCAACGGCGCGCCCACGGCACTGCTGTATTCGCTTACCGGCGCGAACTTCGTCGGCAACGTCACCGGCTTTGCCGCTCGCACGAAAACCCAGCTGCTTGCCGCAGCGCAGGCTGGCAACGCGGCATTCACGTTCATGGGCGTCCCACTGGGCGCTGGTGAGCGCATCGCGCGCGATCGCGACCTCGACTCGCTGCTCGACGGCGACGAGGCCTCGACCCATTACGGCGTGGCCACCATCGGTTGCCCCGGCGAGCCGCGCATTCGCAGCAACGGCGAAGCGCGGCTTGGCAGCGCGGGCTTCGCGATCGTCGGCGAGAACGCGCCGCCGAGCGGCCTTGGCTACTTCGCGCTCGGCCTCGACCAGGTCAACGTCCCGATCGTCGGGATCAACCTCCTCGTCGACTTGAGCAATCCGTCCGCCTGGGCGGAGTTCCTCGCAGCGGACTCGCGAGGCTCGCACGCTCGTCTGCTGCCACTGCCGAGCCTTGCGATCTACGACGGCCTGCCGGTCTACACGCAGTATGCATGGCTCGATGCGTGCCAGGTGCAGGGTCTCTCGGCCTCCGCGGGACTTCGCACCGTGCTGCGTACGAACTGAGTCGCGGCAATCGCCGGCAGGGTCCGATTCTGGGCCTGATGCGCGCCCTTCCATGCGCGCATCGGGCCCCTATCGTGCCCGCCCATGCCAGTTCCCATGATCGACCTGTGCCGCGACACGGCGCAGCTCGCACAGATCGACAGCGCGGTGAGCGCGGTCGTCCGCAGCGGCCAATACATCCTCGGCCCCGAAGTCGAACGACTCGAAGCGGAGTTGTCCGCGTATCTCGGGTGCAAGCACACGCTGACGATGTCGTCTGGCACCGACGCGCTGCTCGCGCCACTGATGGCGCTTGGCATCGGCCACGGCGATGAAGTGCTGCTGCCCACCTACTCGTTCTTCGCCACCGCGGGGGTCGTGTCGCGGACTGGCGCGAAGCCGGTGTTTCTCGACGTCGAGGACGAGTTCCTTTGCCTCGACCCGCAACGGCTCGAAGACGCGCTGAAGCGCACCAAGCGGGCCAAGGCTGTCATGGCCGTGCACCTGTTCGGCGCGCCCTTCCAGGTCGATGCGATCACGTCGATCTGTCGCAAGGCGGGAGTCCCGTTGATCGAAGACGCGGCGCAGGCGATCGGCACGAAATACAGGGGCCGCATGTGCGGCAACGACGGCCTGTGCGCGGGCTGGTCGACCTTCCCGACCAAGAACCTCGGCGGCATCGGCGACGGCGGGTTCCTGACGACCAACGACACGGCCTTCTACGATCGCTGCAGACTGCTGCGCAATCACGGCCAGGCCGAGCTCTACAAGCACGCGATCGTCGGCGGCAACTTCCGCATGGACGCGATCCAGGCAGCAGCCCTCCGGGTGCGCCTGCGCGACATCGAGCAGATCACAGAGACGCGCCGTGAGAACGCCGCGCGCTACCGCGGACTGTTCGCGAAAGCGAAGCTCACCGATTGGCTCCGGCTGCCGAGCGAAGTCGCGGACCGCCACGCCTACCACCAGTTCGTGTTGCGCGTCGACCGCCAGCATCGCGATGCGCTGCTGCAGCACCTTCGCGGCCAGGGCATCGGCAGCGCCGTCTACTACCCGATCCCATTCCACCTGCAGCCATGCTTCGCGAACCTCGGCGGCAAGGCAGGCGACTTCCCCGTCGCCGAGAACGCAGCCGCGACGAGCCTCGCGCTGCCGATCTTCCAGGGTCTCACCGAGGCCGAGCAGATCGACGTCGTCGGCGCGATCGCGCAGTTCGCACACAAGCGTTGACCGGCGCAGCTGAGCAGAGCCGCGCTCGACTTCGCGACGCGACGCTCATACCGTGCGCCGCATGACGCCCGAGCTCTACAAGGTCCTGCACATCGTCGGCTTGGCCCTTCTCATGATGTCTGCTGGCGTCGCGCTCGCGACCCCGAAGGACGCGCCGCAGAAGGTGTCGATGATCTTCCACGGCGCGGGCCTGCTGCTGCTGCTGGTCGCTGGCTTCGGCATGCTGTCGAGAATCGGCCTCTCGGACCCGGACGCATGGCCGATGTGGATCTGGGCCAAGGTCGGAGTCTGGGTCCTCGCCGCCGTGCTGCCCGCGCTCGTCCGCCGCGGCATGATCCCGCGCGCGCTCGGCTGGATCGTCGCGCTTTCGCTCGCAGCCTTCGCTGCCTACGCCGGCATCATCAAGTTCATTTGAGCCGCAAGTAATGAGCGACCGCGCGCGCGGCTGGATGCTCGATCGTCTGCTGACGCTCTGCGCCGAGGACACGACGACCGGCCACGAAGATCGCGGACTCGCGGCGTTGCACACGGTCTTGAAGGAACTCGGCGCCGACGTCGAACTGCAGCGCGTGGCGCCTGGCCGCAGCAACGTGCTCGCGCGCTGGTCCGGTGATCCGAAGGCACTGTTCAGCACGCACCTCGACACCGTGCCGCCCTACATCGCGCCGCGCTGGCAGGGCGACCTGCTGCATGGCCGCGGCGCGTGCGATGCAAAGGGCCAGATCGTCGCGCAGTTCGCGGCGATTCGTTCTCTGCTCGCGCACGGAGTGACGGACATCGCGTGGCTCGGTGTGATCGGCGAGGAGACCGACAGCATCGGCGCGGCAGCGGCGATGGCGCTGCGTTCGCGCTGCCCCAACGTCATCGGCGTCGTGAACGGCGAGCCGACCGACAACACCCTCGCGACTGGCCAGCGCGGCACCTTGCACCTCCGTTTGCGCACGCATGGCGTGCCGGCGCACAGCGGGACCCCGCAACTCGGCCGCTCGGCCCTGGGGGAGATGGTCGATTGGTTGCAGCGGCTGCGTTCCTTCGAAGGACGCAACGACCCGGTGCTCGGACCTGAACTCTGGAACCTCGGCACCGTGCACGGCGGCGCCGCGCCCAACGTCGTCGCGCCGTCCGCGGAGGCCGAGCTATTCGTCCGCACGTTGCCAGGTTGCGCGTTTGCCCAGCAGGCGCGTGAGTTGGCGCCAGCGCATGGAGAAGTCGAGACGCTGTCCTCGTGCGAGGCCGACCTCTACCCGACGCTTCCCGGCTTTCCACGCAAGGCCGTGCCGTTCGGCAGCGACGCGCCGCAGTTGCGAGCCTTCGCGAAGGATCGCACCGTCGTGCTCGCAGGCCCGGGGAGCATCGAACTGGCGCACTCCTCGGACGAGCGCATCACTGGCTCCGAACTTGTCGCCGGCAGCGAACTGCTGCAACGCCTCGCCAATGCACTGCTGGCGCGGGCCGAAGAGGACGACGGCGAGGACTGAAGCAACGCCCGCCTGCGTCAGCGCACGAACACGTATTCGCCGCCGGACTCGTGCGCGAGCCGCTCCATGAACTTGGAGTTGATCCCGACCGATACGCAGTGGATCACGACCTGGCGGCCGTAGTTCCAACGCCGCACCAGATCCGCGATCTGCGTGACGTCGGTGATGCGACCAGCCGACGGCTCGCCGTCGCTCAGGAGGTAGATCGTGTCGATCTGTGCATCGCCAAACGCGCGTTCGATCGAGTCGAAGATGTTGGTGCCGCCCGGCGTGAAGTTGGACGCCTTGATGCGATCCAGCACCGTCTTGCGGTCCTCACCTCGGGCCGCCCTTAGTTCGGGCCACATCGGGTTCACGCCAGACGCATAGAAACAGATGTTGAACAACTGGTCGTCGGGCAGCTTCTCGACTGCGCTGTAGAGCTGCGTCCGGACCTCGTCGTAGCGCGTGCGCTTCTTGTCGGTGCCGATCTTGGCTGCCATCGAGCCCGACGCATCGACGAGGAACACACAGCGCCGGCTCACGAGCGGGATGCCGAAGTAGCTGACGGTCGAGCCGCCACCCTGACTCTTCTTCTTGTTGGAAGTGACCGTCGCGATGTTCGGCAACACGTGGCCCGTGCCCTTCGACTTCCACCACTCAGACCATTCGTCGCGCGTCCAACAGCGCACGCCAGCGTGAACGAACAGCGCCTCGGCAAGCTCCATCTCGAGGCGGCCGGTCTCCTGACCCCAGCGCGCGATGAGCGGCGCGATCGACGTCAGGTCGCGAAAGGTCGTCAGGTAGCGGTAGGCAACGGATCGAAGCGCCCACTGTTCCGCGTCGAGCTGCTTCTGGGCAACTGCAACGGCGTCGCCGATCCCCAAGTCCAGCAACAGCGCCAGACCCGTGGTGCGCAGTTCAGGGTCCGAAGTCTCGAGCAGGCGGCGCACGTCGTCCTTCCACTGCGGATCCTTTGACAGAGCTGGCATCGTCGCGAGCGCGAGATCGACTGCGTCGCGCGTCGGCTTCCGCAGACCCGCGCGAATCATCGCAACGTGCGGCGCGAGCGCTTCGATGGTGGCCTTGCTGACGATCGTCAACGCGACCAACCGCTCGAGAGCGTCGGCGCGCTCCCGCGCTGCCTCGACGAAGAACGCGAGCAGGTCCGCATCCTTGGCGAGGGCGGGTGCGGCCGCCTGCAACGCGGACTCAACCGGCGCCGCGGATGCTGCAGCAAGTCGCAGCACCTCGTCGGGCGACAGACCGAACCGGCCGTGCGCCAAGCCATGCAGCAACTCGGCGCGCGCAGCAGGCGGCGGCGAAGCGCCCATTCGCGCCACGAGATCTCCGAGCGCGGCGCCGGCACGCGCATAGCCCTCGGCGGCGAGTTGGCGCCACGCGGTGGCGGCGAGCACGTCATCACTCTCCTGCAGCAACTTCACGCGCACCTGCGTGACTGCCTTCACTCCCTTGGCCGGCGAAAGAAGTTGCAGCACGGCGATCTGATCGGCTTTGCCGCCTTGCAACGCAAGTGGCGCGAGCCCGCGCCAGGCGCGATCCTCGTTGCTCGCCGCCAGTCCGACCCGACTGGCCTGCCGCATCGCGTCCGTTACCTGATCCGAGTCGTCGTGCGCAATGTCCACGAGCATGTCGATGCCACGATTGCCTTGCATCCCGAGCGCACGAGCCGCGGCGGTGCACAACTGCGGCGAAGTGTCTCTGCCTTTCAGGAGATCTTCGAGCGCGGCGCATGCCTGCGGCCGCTGCTTCTGCCCGATCGCGCCGGCAATCCGGACGCCGAACTGATCCTTTGCAAAGCGCTTCATCCCGGCAAGCAACGCCTCGGTCACTCGCGGATCATCGAAGGCGGCGAGCGCCGCGAGCGCGCCAGCCCGGTCCTTCTCGTCGGTTGCGAGTGAATGCTCCCACCGCTGCAGCGCGGCATCGACGTCTCCCGCCGCTCGCTGCGAAGCAGCAGTCGAGGCCATCGCGCAAATGCCGATGGCGGCGAGCAAGAATGCATGAACGCTTCGCACGGAATGAAGGATGCGCTGACCGCGAGGTTCGCGCATTCTGCAAGGACACTTCCGACTCCGAAACCCCGTGACTGCTTCTAACCGTCGAAGCCCGCGCTTCTGTCTCGCGTTCTTGTGGGCCGCCGCCGCCTGCGCCGCTCCATCCGCGGCTCCCGAGGCTTTGGTGGTCCGCCGCTTGGTCGTGCTCGCGAAGTCCGGGGCCGAGATGCTCGTGATCGACCCCGATCGCCGCGCCGAAGTCGCGCGAGTTCCTGTCGGCGACGGCCCACACGAAGTCGCGATCTCGCCAGACGGCCGCACCGCGGTGGCGTGCAACTACGGCGGTCAACGTCCTGGCAACACGCTGACGGTCATCGACGTCGCGCGTGCTGTGGTGATCGGCACGATCTCGCTGCAAGGAGAAGACGTCGTCGATGGAACCAAGAAGCAGCGTTCGTGGTTGCGACCGCACGGCATTCGATACCTGCCGGACGGAAGGCACGTCGTCGTGACGAGCGAGTCGACGCGGCGTCTGCTCGTCGTCGATGTGCCGGAGCAGCGCGTCGTGAGCGCCTTGCCGACGCCGCAACAACTGATGCACATGGTCGCGTTGTCGCCAGACGGAGCCATCGCGTTCTGCACGAGCATCCAAGACGGGACGCTCGCCGCGATCCCGCTCGACGGCAGGCAGCCTTCGGTCGTCACGTCGGGCGACGGCGCCGAGGGCCTCGCGGTCAGCGTGGATGGCCGCATGATCTGGGTCGCCAATCGCGCGCTCGACGAAGTCATCGTGTTCGACACGCGCACGCTCGCGCGGATCGCGACCATCGAGACTGCCGCGTTCCCGATCCGCGTCGCGATGACCCCGGACGGCACGCGCGCGCTCGTCAGTTGCGCCGAAGCCGGCTGCGTCGAAGTGTTCGACACGGCGTCGCGCGAGCGCGTGGCCACCATCGATCTGCTCGGCGACAAGACCGAACTCAGCCCGATGCCGATCGGCATCTGCATCGAGCCTGAGGGCAAGCGCGCGTGGATCGCGTGCCAGCGCGGCGAGTTCTTGGCGCTCGTCGACCTCGCGACCCTGGCCGTCGTCGATCGGATCCCGGGCGGCAACGGGCCGGACGGAATGGCATTCGCGCAATGGCACGAAGGCAGCAGCACCGTAGGTCAGTGAGGCTTCGGGCGCCCTTTGGCGTGGTCGAAGCCCGACACGCAGCGAGGCGGCAAGGCCTCGACCGGTCTATCCTCTTCGCGTGACCGAACCCCAAACGCCGCCGCCTTCAGCCACGCCCGCCATCGTCTGGCACCGCGTGCCGGATACGAAGTGGCCGACCGCAGAGGAAGCGCGCGCCTCGCGATGGTTCTCGCCGGTCCAACTGGGGCCCGCGCGCGCGCGCACGCGCACTTGGGTGCCGGCGATGGTGCCGTGGCGTGCGACCGAGGACGGGTTCGTCACACCGGCCGTGCTCGACTGGTATGGCCGCTTCGCCGACGGACGACCGGGCGTGCTGGTCGTCGAAGCAACTGGCATCCGCGACGTGCCGAGCGGGCCGCTGCTGCGCATCGGCCACGATCGCTTCGTGCCAGGGTTGCGTGAACTGACGAAGACAGTGAAGCGTCGCGGCGACGGCCAGACGTTGGTCTTCCTGCAGATCCTCGACTTCCTTTCGATCCGAAGACGGCCGGAGCCCGCGAAGTACTTCTCGCAGCACCTGTCCTTGCGCAATGCGCATCGCGAACACGCGGCGAAGTTGGCGGGCCGAACCCTGACGGACTTCGAGACTCGGGCCGCGCTCGCCGCGCTGCCGCGCGAACAACTCGAGCGAGCCTTGTCGCCACGCGAGCTTCGCGATCTCGACTTCGGCCAACGAGTAGAGGTCGGCGATCTCCATCTCCCACACGTCCGAGACCTGCCAAATGTGCTGCCGTCGTTGTTCGCCGACGCGGCGCGGCGAGCGAAAGATGCTGGCTTCGACGGTGTCGAGTTGCATTACGCGCACGCCTACACGATGGCGTCCTTCCTCTCTCGGACCAACGCGCGCGACGATGGGTATGGCGGTTCGATCGAAGGCCGCCAGCGACTGCCGCTCGAGGTGTTTGCCGCAGTGCGCGCAGCGGTCGGCAGCGAGTTCTGCGTCGGCGCGCGATTCCTCGGCGACGAAGCGATCGCGGACGGCAGCACGATCGAGGATGCAACCGCGCACGCGGTCGCATTCGCGCGCGCTGGCTTCGACTTCCTGTCAATCAGCAAGGGCGGCAAGTTCGACGACTGCAAACAACCCAAGGTCGGCGAAGCCGCGTATCCCTACACCGGCCCGTCGGGGCATGAGTGCATGCCAACGGTGCGAAGCGACGCCCGCGGGCCATTCTCGCGCAACGCGCATCTTGCGCGCGACATCCGCAGCGCGGTGCGCGCGGCAGGATTCGAGACGCCGATCGTCACAGCGGGCGGCATCGCAAGCTTCGAACAGGCGGAAGCGATCCTGCGCGACGGCCACGCCGACGTCGTCGCGGCCGCGCGACAGTCGCTGGCGGATCCCGATTGGTTTCGCAAGATCGAACTCGGCCGCGGCAGTGAGGTGAGGCGTTGCAAGTTCACGAACTACTGCGAGGGCCTGGATCAGAAGCACAAGCAAGTCACCTGCCAGCTATGGGACCGCGACTTCACCGACGATGCAGAAGCGGCGACGCCGCGCTCGCAGGACGGCAAACGACGACTGGTCGCGCCGAAGTGGGCCGACGACGCTCGACCGCCGAGTTGATCGACTACGCGGCCCAGCGCGGGCCGCCGATGTTCTTGCGCACGAGCCACCGGCTCAACGCAACGATGGCGAGCACGGCAAACGCCATCGCCAGGAACTCCTTCTGCAACATCGGAACCGACCGCGTCATCACGTCATATTGAACGGACAAGTCGAATCGATGCTCAGGCTGGATCAGTCGGTGGCCGCCGTTCTGCATCACCATCGTGCCAGTCAGGTTGTCGAACAACCAACCCGGCGACTGGAAGGCCCAAGGGTCCTCGGTCGCGGGCTGCCAGGAAAACTCGCGGTAGCTCCAGATCGTGAGCGCGATCAAGAACAGGTAGACCGCGCGACTGCGCAGGTCGACGAGGAAGCGCGTCGACGCGAACACGATCGGGAGGAAGATCAGGTTGGTGTGTCGATGCACGTCGTAGGCGAAGCAGAACACACCGCCCATGCCGAGCAGCATCAACGCCGTGCCCAGCCGTTCGCGCTCGGGCCGATCCTGCCAGGCATGCCAGAGCAGCACGGTCAGCAGCGGCCCGAACTGCAGCAACAAATGGCAACCCGCAAGAAACCAGATCCAAACGAAGTGGAACGGCAGGAAGCAGTTCGCGAGGAAGTAGCCCTCGTCGTATTCCCACGAGCCCGCGTGCTTGGCAACGTAAAGACGGAACAGGTAGTAGACGAAGAGCACGAGTCCCGCACTGAGCGCGTCCCATCGTCGCAGCGCTCCTACTTCGCGACGCAAGAACCACATCCACGGCAAGAAGAACGCCGCCATGTCGTGGTTGACGAGATTGAGCAAATACAGCGGCCAGAACACAACGCCCCGCCGTCGGTTGAGCCAGCCGAGCGCAAACAACGAGAAGCCCACGTTGTCGCAGTAACCAATCATCCCGCGCTTGTAGATCTGGATCGCGCCAGTGAACGCGATCGCGAGGGTGATGACGAAGGCGTCGACCCTCGCGGCGCCGCGCACGCGACTCACGTAGAACACCAGCGCCAGCATCACTGCGCCTGAGAGCCGCGTGAAGTCGGTGAAGCTGTCGCCATCGAGCCCCACAGAGTGCGCGAGCAACGGGGTCAGCATCCGATGCGGCAATTGGCCGAGGAACTCGAAGGGCTGCTCGGACATTTCGCGCCACTGCAACCCAAAGCCGTGCGGAGTGGACCGCGCCGGTTCGACCAGACATGAGGCGAGGTAGGCGACCAGGCCAGCAGAAGTCGCGATCAGCGCTTCCTCGAGCCGTCGGAACGGTCCACGGCCATCGGCCGATCGACAGTCGTCGAGTCGTTGCTCGGTTGCGGTCAGCATGCGGGCCAGAATCGCGACACCATGGGCAAGGCGGAGAATCGTATCCCTAGGACCGCATCCACGGCATCCGCGAGTCTCGGCAGATCAAGACCGGCCATTGGCAGCGGCGGATCGAAAGTGTGTCAATCGAAAGTCCCAGTTGGCTTCCATGCCTTGACACGGTGGGGCTTGTCCGAACACTGACGTAACTGCCCGCTCCCAACCCCGGCCCAGTCCTGCCCCCTGGAACGGAACCCCTGAACCGGACGCCGTCGTCGTACGAAGGCGCCCCATCCACCACCCCCACGGTTCCCAGAATGCGTTTCACCCCGCTTCTCAGCCTGCTTCTCGCATCCGTCTCCATCGCACAGGATGCCACGCAGGGCAATCTCCCCAAGAGCGTCCAAGCCAAACCGTTCCCAGCGCTCGAGCAGCGCCTCGGCGGCACCTGGCTTGCGCAATGGTCGCTCGCGACCAACACGCCTCGAGTCGTCTACGGCTCGGGCGCGCCGCTCGCCGACTGGCGCGGCAACTCGATCGAAGAAGCGCGTCGCCACGCGTTGATCGCACTCGAAAACAACGGCGACCTGCTCGGCCTCGGCACGTCGGAGTTCCGCGAGAGCATCGGCGCTCGCATGGGCCGGACGTGGTCGTTCACGTTCGATCAATACTTCCATGGCTTGCAGTGCATCGGTGGCCGCGCCGACGTCCGCATTAACATGAAGGGCGTCCTGGCGATGCTCGGCAGCGTCGCCTGGCCCATCCCGGCGAACTTCGACACGACGCCTTCGATCGAAGAAGGCGAGGCCCAAGCGCGCGCGTGGATCGCGCTCGATCAGCGCCCAACGGGTGTGTCGCAGCCCGGCAAGCCACGCGAAATCCGCCTCGTGATCTGGGGCGACGCGCACGCCGAATCGCAGTCGGACTTC
>SXPK01000053.1 GCA_005776365.1 Planctomycetia bacterium | reverse complement strand
GCTAGCACTACTTTGTCACTCGTCCGAGTTGTGAAAGAGCTTCTGCCATCACAACTTGGGCGGATCGCGGATAAAGGCGGCAGCTCGTGATGCGAAGCGTTCTCCCAGTGCGAACAGCATGAGAACGACAACTTCCGTCACAGCTTCGCGGATGGCCCCGATGCTCAGCATGTGTCCATCCTCTGCGCGCTGCCGCTCTGCTTCGAGGAAGGTGTAGGCCAGGGCGGTCAACGCCATGTGGCGATGCAGCCCCGGATACGAACGTCCTTCGAAGTGATCGAGAGCAGTCTCCTGCTTCAGATCCCGGTAGTGCTGCTCGATGGCCCAGCGTTCGTGAGTAGTCGCGACAAGCTGCTTCCTCCTGATCGAGGCAGGCAGGTTGGAGAAGTAGAACTTGCGGACGCTTTCCTTGCCGAGCGTTCGCTCGCAGATCAGCCACACTTTTTCGTGCATCTGGCCCGAATGCCATCGATGCGCGGGAGTGACGCGCAGGATCACGAACTCGGCAGCGAGCGGCCCCTTCGTCCCCTTGCGCCAGACGATGCGCTGCCAGCTCGACTCTGGCATGTTCCTGGCGAGTTGCTCCAACGATTGCGGGCGCGGAGATCGTGTCGTCAGTTTCGCACGCGACCTCGGACGCCCAATCCGCCTTGACTTCGGCACCGCGAACACGGGATCACCCGCGAACACCTTCGTGGCCTTGCTCACGCCTACGGCGTAGTGGAGGCCGCGATCGGCCAGAGATCGTCGAAACTCGACGGAGTCGCCGTAGCCCGCGTCTGCGAGGACGCATTCGACCTCGATGCCGCTTGCGATCGCAGCATCCACCTGTGCGATGGCCATCGTCGCCTTCGTCCGATGCTGCAGTCCTTCTGGGACATGCGTCCGCTCGCGCCGATCCTCGTCGTCGCACCAATCCTGCGGCATGAACAGTTCCATGCTCAACGGCCAGACTGCCTGCTTGGCACGCAGCGCTGTGGTGACCACGACCTGGCAGTTGGCGATCTTGCCCAGTGCTCCGCAGTACTGGCGGACAACGCCAGCGGACTCGCGACCCTGTTTGGGAATGCTCGTGTCGTCGATGAGCAGCAGTCCGCGCCGATCGGGGACCTGCCTGCGAAGTTGCTCCCAGATCGCGTCGGAGTCCCAGGTCGAGTGCGTGATGAAGTGCTGCAGTGTCTGGTACTGACCTGGGTCGCTCAGCCGCTGCAGCATCCCCTCCATGTTCTTCCGCTTCGCATCGCTGAGCAGTCCGCGGACGTACCGGAGCGCGTTGCCACTCTGCCCACCGCGGACGAACGAGCCCGCGAAGCCGTCCAGGAACTTCGTGAGTCGCTTCAGTCGGTTGATGTCGATGCGCAGCAACGACGGCTGAGTACCACAACTTCAGTACGCGTACAAGCTTGCGGTGACGCGATACTCAGCAGGCAACTGACAAAGTAGTGCTAGCTGGCTTGCCCTGGCGATCCGCATGCGGTGCGCTCAGGACCTGAAACGAACTTCTGCCAGAAGAAGAAGTCCTGCCCATACCAATGCCGCTCGAAGGTCGCGACGCGTTGGTAGCCGGCCGCGGGAAACAACTGCGCCATGGCGGGGTTGTCGGTTCTGCTATCGGCCCAGATCTTGTGGCAGCCGCGCAGCGAGGCGGTGCGGTCGATGTCGGCGAGGATGGCGCGAGCGATGCCGCTGCGGCGGGCGTCGGGCAGCACGCCGAGCCAGGCAATCCAGATCAAGAAATCGTCGAAGCGCGTGACCGAGAAGCCCACCATGCGGCCATCCTGTCGTGCGACCGCGACCGACAACGGATCGCCGGCGATCGCGCGTTGCAGGTCGGTTGCAGTGTGCTTTGCGATCTCGCCGTGGCGCGCCTGTTCGTTGTAGTAGGGCAGCGGCGCGATGATCGTCCGGATCAAGTCGGCGACGGCTCCGGCTTCTTGCGGCAGCATGGGATCGACGCGGACGACGCTCGTTGGGGGAATCATGGCTGTGGGGAATGGAGCCTAGCAGTGGTTCTACAACACCAGAGTGGCTTCGGTCGGCCCTGAAGCTCGATGGGCGCGTCGCGAGTTCTCAGCGGTAACCGCGGACTCTGCCGCAAAGGTGCTCCTTGCCCTCGGTCTTCGTGGCTCGGCCCCGCCCGCCGACATGTTGTGCAACCAGTCTTGGCATGAGCCCGCGGATGCTCGCGCATTCGGTGCATCGCACGCGCAGCACGATGCTGCGTCTCGACGCGCGGCGACGCGGCGCGCCATGCGTTCCATCTGCCCGTGTTGTCGTCGCGCCTTGCCAGCCAGCCGGAATGCCGAGCTATAGTCCACTGCGCATGGGCCTTTACACACGCATCACGCGATCGTGGCTGGAGAGCCGCTTCCAGAAGAGGAACGCGCAAGGCATCTACCAAGCGCACATGCCTGTCTACGGGGTCGGTCAAGTCGATTGCGAAGGCAACCACCTTGGGCGCCTTGCGCGCATCCTCCGCCTGCTGCGCGAGCTCGACGGGCTGCGCTTCTCGACGCTGCTCGACGTTGGCGGCGCCGAGGGCTACTTGCCGTGGTTGGCGACGCGGATCTTCGGAGCCGAGGCGATTTCGTCAGACCTGTCACTGCAGGCCTGCCTTCGTGCGAAGGAGCTGTTCGGGCTGCCCTCGCTCGCTTTGGAATGCAACAAGCTGCCGTTCCCTGACAAGAGCATCGACGTCGTCGTTTGCAGCGAGGTCATCGAGCACGTCGAGAATCCGGTCGAGACGATCCTTGAGCTGCAGCGCGTGGCGCGCGTCGCAGTGCTGCTGAGCACCGAAGAGGTGCATCACGATCGTGAGGCGATCGATCGCTACCTGTTCACGAGGCCGGGCTGGCCGCACATGGAACGCAACCTCTTCCATGGCGACGACGTGGCGGCGTGCTTCCCGGGCGCTGCGCTGCGCCCGCAATGCGATCGTGACCCGCCCGGCGAGTTGCCGATTGCGGCTTTCGCTCGCGAGTGGCTGTTGGCGAACACCAGGGAGCAAACACTCGATCGTGGCTGCAAGGGAGTCGTCGTCCTCTGGGCGGCCGACCTCACTGCCCGTGCGCCGCGCGGCCACACGGATGAGCAACTGGTCGACTTGCTGTTGCACTCGACCATCGCACGGGGCGCATCGGCGTCACCGCCGCGATTGCAGTCGCTGCTGCAGCGACTCTGCGATCCCGACAGCATGCAGCCATTGTCTTTGCGGGGGGATCGGGTCTGCGCCGACGGCGGCGCGTCCTATCCGGTTGTCGAAGGCGTGTTGGACTTCGTCCGCTTGGATCGACCGGCACCGACGCGCGCGGACCTGGTCGATCGACTGCGAGTCGAAGCGCCAGCCCGCAGCGCCGCTCTCCTCGCTCTGCGCGATCGGCTCTACTTGCCGGATCGCTGGACCAACGACCGATTCGACTTCCGCGTGAAAGAGGATCAGCGTGGGTTCTGGGTCAACGATCAGTTGCGCGACCGTGGCGATGGCGTGGGTTTTTCGTGGCAGAGTCTTGGCGCCGATCCATGGATCGTGACGCCGTGCATCCAGCGTTCGTTGCGCGAAGTGCGAATCGAGATGCGCGTGCACGCGCCGGGCCATCCCGCCAAGCACGGTGTTGGCCAAGTCTTTTGGAAGGGCCCTGCCGACGACACGTTTGACGAGGCGCGCAGCGTGAAGTTCTTGGTGCCCAACGACGGCCAGACCCACGTGCATTGCATCACGCTAGAAGGACACCCGATGCTGCCTCTGGAAGTGCAGTGGTTGCGCATCGACCCGATCGATGGCGCGTGCGAGGTCGACCTGATCTCGTTGGATCTACTTTGAGGCTGACTCGTCGCGCTTGCGGTCGCCTTCAAGTTCCAAATCGATCCCGCGGGATCGAAGCGGGAGCTGCTACCAATCCGTTCTGCTCCTGATCGGTGCTGCTGGGACTCGGTGACATGCCATGGTTGAAGCGACCCCGATCAGCTGTGCTCTGACCTTGCGCAGAGGCCTCCTGCTACTGCTGACGACTGTGGCGATGCAACTGCCCGGCTGTGCCAACGTGTCCCATCCGCACTCCGCGTTCGAAGCCTTGCCCGCGCACACAGCCCAGGCTGTCGTCGTGACCGTGGCGCCGGGTCAGCCTCTACGCGCATGCGTCGCGGCCTTCGAGCAATCTGACGATGGTTGGCGCGCGGCGTTGCCGACGATGCGCGCGGTTGTCGGTCTTCGCGGAATCGTCCCCGGGGACCGCAAGCGCGAAGGCGACGGTGGCACGCCGTCAGGCATGCATCGCGTTGGACTCGCGTTTGGCTACGAGGCGCAACTCGCAACCGGACTCGAATACCGGCAGGCGACCGCAGCGGATTGGTGGATCGACGATCCGTTGTCGCCTTCTTACAACCGCTGGGTGACCAGCAAGCCGCAGGTATCGGCCGAGGCGATGCGTCGCGACGACGATCAATACGAAGTCGGCTGCGTGCTGGAATGGAACACGCAGGCGCCGGTGCCCGGTCGCGGCAGCGCGATCTTCTTCCACGTCTGGAAGAACCCTGAAACCCCGACCTCCGGCTGCGTCGCGGTCAGCGAGACAGACGCTCGCGCTCTGCTCGCATGGCTCGATCGGTCGCGCTCGCCAGTCTTCGTCGTCTGCGAACCGCGGGACGAGTGACGACCCGCAACGGCGACGAGGTCGTTGCCGCGGACCTTCTTCGCGTCCATCCTGCGCATTCCATGAGCGAGCGGCAGATTCTGCTGGCGATCGGCACGCGGCCCGAAGCGATCAAGCTTGCGCCAGTCGCGCTTGCCTTGCGGCGCGAGTCGTGGGCGGCCGTGCGCATCCTGTCCACGTCGCAGCATCGTCACCTGGTGCAACCTGCGCTCGCGTCGTTTGGCATCGCGGTCGATCGCGACCTCGATGTGATGCGGCGCGGCCAGTCGCTCGTCGCGTTGTGTGGCCGGCTGATGCTCGCGCTCGATCCGGCAATCGTGCAGGAGCGGCCTGACATCGCGATCGTCCAGGGCGACACCACGACGGCGTTTGCGGTCGCGTTTGCCTGCGCCTCGCATCGTGTCCCGGTCGTGCACATCGAGGCCGGCTTGCGCAGTGGGGATCGCGGCCAACCGTTTCCCGAAGAGCACAACCGCGAGTTGATCACGCGCGTCGCCGCGCGGCACTACGCCCCGACGGAGAGCGCGCGTCAGAACCTGTTGCGCGAAGGCATCGCGGACGCGTCGATCGCGGTCGTCGGCAATCCCGTCGTCGACGCGTTGCGGCTGCAGGAAGGCGTTGTCGACGCCAGCACGTTTGCGTCCACGGACGGCCGCAGACTCGTCGTCGTGACCGCGCATCGGCGCGAGAACTTCGGCGAACCGTTGCGTCGCATTTGTCGCGCCGTGCGTGCGCTGGCGGATCGACCCGATGTTGCTGTGCTGTTTCCGACGCACCTCAATCCAGAGGCGCGTCGCGTTGCCGAGCAGGAACTCGGCAGTCATCGTCACGTGCGACTCGTCGAACCGTTGGACTACCCACACATGGTCGCGGCGTTGCGCGCGTGCGCGTTCGTGATGACCGACAGCGGGGGCCTGCAAGAAGAGGCTCCAGCGCTCGGCAAGCCCGTTCTCGTGTTGCGCAACGTCACCGAACGGCCCGAAGGCGTCGCTTGCGGCGCCGCGCGAATCGTCGGCACCGATGAAGCCCGCATCGTTGCGGCGGCGGCGAGCCTGCTCGACGATCACGTCGCGTATGCGGCGATGGCCCAAGTCCGGCATCCATATGGCGCGGGCGATGCGGCGAAGAAGGTCGTCGACGACATGCGATTGCGATTCGCCGACGGTTGATCTGAGCGGCGCCGCAGTGCCATTCGGGAGCGCTCGTCGCTAACGTCTGCGACCTGTGCGCCAACACCCGCTCCTTTACAAGCTCGGCGTCGCCGTGCGCTCGCTGCGCGGCGATCGCGGCTGGAGCCGCCGCGAACTCGCGGAGCGGACGGGAATGAGCGAGCGCTTTCTGGCTGACGTCGAGCAAGGCGGAGCCAATCCGTCCTTGTTGAAGTTGCAGGCTCTGGCCGACGCATTCGAGTTGCCGCTCGTCGAGTTGCTGAGCCGCGAGTTCGATGAGCGTGGCAGTGCGCCGCGAGCGCGCCATGTCGCGTTGCTCGGCTTGCGCGGCGCTGGAAAGAGCACGGTCGGGCCGCAGCTCGCGCAAAGGCTCGGGTTGCCGTTCGTCGAGCTCGATGCGCGCATCGAGGCGGCGACTGGACTCCGCATCGGCGAACTATTCGTCATGCACGGCGAGGCCTATTACCGACAGGCCGAGCGTGCTGCGCTCGAGCAGTTGCTGATGATGGAGCCGCCGTGCGTGCTCGCGGTCGGAGGCGGCGTCGTGACCGAGCCGGCGTCATTCGCGGCGCTTCGTATGCGCACGACCACGGTCTGGCTGCGCGCGGACCCCAAAGATCACTGGCAGCGCGTGCTCCGCCAGGGCGACACGAGGCCGATGGCCGACAACGAGCGCGCATTTGCGGACCTGCGGCGAATCCTCGCCGAGCGCGAACCCTACTACCGGCTCGCCGACCTGGTGATCGACACTTCGGGCCTTGGCATCGACGATGTCGTCGAACGTGTCGCCAATGGCGTCGCGGCACGCGCAGCGGGCTGATCCATTCTCTTGCGGGAGCCCACGCTTCCTGATCACCGAGGTGGCAAGAGACTCAGCAGTGCGGCAATGATGCCCCCAGCCATCGCGCGCATTTCGCCCGGGGCTCCCTTTCGTTCTGAGTCCAAGGTCGTGCAGCTCCATCGTGTCCCAGAGATCCGTATCCAACCGGTCGCTGATCTGCCCGTGCGGGAAGACGGCGACTATGTCCTCTACTGGATGATCGCGCAGCGTCGGCGGCGCGCGAACTTCTCGCTGCAGCGTGCGATCGAGTGGTGCGCGCAGTTGCAGAAGCCACTCGTCGTGCTGGAGCCACTGCGTTGCGACTATCGTTGGGCCAGCGATCGCATCCATCGATTCGTGGTCGACGGCATGCGCGACAACGCGGCGGACTTTGCCGATGCCGGCGTCGCCTACCATCCCTACGTCGAGCCACAAAAGGGCAAGGGCAAGGGGCTGCTCGCAGCGATGGAAAAGCGCGCGTGCGTCGTCATCACCGACGAGTATCCCTGCTTCTTCCTGCCTCGCATGGTGCGGCGCGCCGGCGAATGCGCGACCGTGCGGATGGAGCAAGTGGACAGCAATGGGCTATTGCCGCTGCGAGTAGCGAACAAGGTCTTTGGTCGCGCAGTCGATTTCCGCCGCTTCTTGCAACGCACCCTGCCGCAGCGGTTGTCCGAGTTTCCGATCGGCGATCCGTTGCGAACTGGAGTCGGCAAAGGGGGCGGCGTTCCCGACGAGGTGCAGAAGCGCTGGCCGCGCGCAAGCAGCGCTCTGTTGCAAGGCGGGGCGAAGGCGCTTGCTGCGCTTCCGATCGACCACGATGTGGAGCCGGTCGAGAGCATGCCCGGCGGATACGTCGCTGGTGGAGAGCGCCTGCGGCGGTTCCTCGCGGACAGGCTCGAGTGTTACGGCGATCGCAGTCATCCCGCCGCCAACGTGGCGAGTGGATTGTCGCCCTACTTGCACTTCGGTCATGTGTCCGTGCACCAGGTCTTCGCCGGCGTCGCGAAACGTGAGGGATGGACGATTGCGAAGCTGCGCGAGAAGGTCGACGGCGCGCGCGGATGGTATGGCATGAGTGAAGCCGCGGACGGCTTCCTCGATGAGCTCGTCACGTGGCGCGAACTCGGCTTCAACATGGACTGGCAGCGGAAGGACTACGACGACTTCGAGTCGTTGCCGGAGTGGGCGAAGGCGACCCTCAGCAAGCACGCGACGGATGCACGCGAGCACATCTACGGTCTTGACCAGTTCGCCACCGCGAACACGCACGACGAGCTTTGGAACGCTGCGCAACGCCAGCTCCTGCAAGTAGGCACCGTGCAGAACTACCTGCGCATGCTGTGGGGCAAGAAGGTGCTCGAGTGGTCACGAACGCCCGAGGAAGCGTGGGCGATCCTCGTCGAACTCAACAACCGTTATGCGCTCGACGGCCGCGACCCCAATTCTTACTCGGGCATCGGCTGGGTCTTTGGTCGCTACGACCGTCCGTGGGCGCCGGAGCGCAGCGTCTACGGCATGATCCGCTACATGAGTTCGACGAACACGGTGAAGAAGCTCGACATGGGTGACTACGAGCAGCGATTCGCTCGCTGAGTTGCCGCGCAAGATGCGGTGCCACGGGCGGAAGGTGACCGCTTGGTTCGCATGGTCCGCACGCCGCGACATTGGAAGTACACTTCTCGACCCAACCCGGCTCGCGCTGCCGTGCGCCGCCACCGATGATCTTCTCCGAGCCGCGCTTCCTCGTATTTTTCCTGGTGGTGTTCGTGGCGCATTGGTCGCTCCGAAACAACCAACTGCGGAAGCACTGGCTATTGGCGGTCAGTCTGTACTTCTACGGCTGCTGGGACTGGCGGTTCTTGTTCCTCATCGCCGGCGCGGCGACCACCGACTGGTTCGTGTCGACGCGCATCGAAGACGCACGTGCGCTGGGCAAGCGGACCAAGCCGTGGCTCCTCGTGAGCCTTGCCTACAACCTCGGCACGCTCGGGTTCTTCAAGTACTTCAACTTCTTCATCGACTCAGCAGGGGTGTTCCTCGAATGGATCGGTCTCCCGGTCAGCCGGGTGACGTTGGAGATCACGCTGCCAGCAGGCATCAGCTTCTTCACGTTCCAGACGATGAGCTACACGATCGACGTGTATCGCGGCGAATTGAAGGCGATCCGCAGCTACCCCGACTTCCTGCTCTACGTCACCTTCTTCCCGCAGCTCGTCGCCGGTCCGATCGTTCGCGCCGCGACCTTTCTGCCGCAACTCGACATCAAGCGACGCTTCCAGGACGTCGACGTTCATCTCGCACTCGGTCAGTTCTTGTCGGGGTTCATCAAGAAGTCGGTCGTGGCGGACATGATCGCGCGGCCTGCGGACGAAGTCTTCGCGGCGCCGCAGGACTACTCCGCAGGGTCGATCGCGATCGCGGTCCTGTGTTACTCGATCCAGATCTACTGCGACTTCTCAGGCTATAGCGACATGGCAATCGGCACGGCGCGGTTGCTGGGTTACGAGCTGTGTCGCAACTTCAACTTCCCCTACCTCGCGACGAGCATCACGGACTTCTGGCGTCGTTGGCACATGAGTCTGTCGACGTGGTTGCGTGACTACCTCTACATCTCGCTCGGAGGCAACCGTGGATCGCGCTGGTTCACGCATCGAAACTTGATGCTGACGATGCTGCTTGGTGGCTTGTGGCACGGAGCGGGTTGGAACTTCGTGATCTGGGGCGCCATCCATGGTGTTGCGCTCGTCGTGCACAAGGAGTGGGTCCGCCTCGTCGGCGCCGGCCGCATGTCGTTCTTCTCGCGCATCCTCACGCTCTACACCGTGATGTTGGCTTGGATCTTCTTCCGCGCCCGCTCCTTTGGGGATGCCTGGACGATGGCCAAGGCTTGGATCACGACGCAGGCGGCGGGCAGCAAGGAAGTCGAACTGTGGTCGTGGTCTGCAGACGCTGGCTTGGGGGAACGGTGCCTCACCCTATTTGTTCCGCTCGTGGTGTTGCACGTGCTCACGAACATGAACGCGCACCTCGCCCTCCGGCGCGCGATGCCAGCCCCGGTTGTGACGTTGCTGCTGGGTTGCTTGTCCGCCCTGGCCCTTGCCTTCATGCCGCTCGAGGCGAGGCCGTTCATCTACTTCCAGTTCTGACGGAACCAGCGCGATGTTGAAGACCATTGGTCATGCTGCGCTCTTCATGGCGGGTGTCGTGTTCGTGGACGTGAACCTCCACAGCATCGAACCATTGCCGTTCTGGAGTTGGTCGCGCAGCAAGGTCAACTGGGTCGCCGAGCACGGAGCGGAATACGACACACTTTTTCTTGGCTCGAGCCGCATGCACTACGGACTCAGGCCCGACGTGTTCGATGCGAGGATGGCAGAGCTTGGGCACCCAACGTCGTCGTTCAACTCCGCCCTGTCGGGCATGCGCATGCACGACGTCGTGCAGATGCTCGACTGGGTCGTCGACAACCGGTCGCCTCGACTGAAGCGAGTCGTGATCGAGTTGCACTCCTTCGATCAGGCCATTCGCGGACATCAGTGGTTCTCCGACCAGGACCTGGAGATGCACGCGCCAGGAGTGTTCTGGATGCGCGTCTGCTCCGTGTTGCTGAGCAACAACACGTGGTTCGACAAGATGTCGCAACTGCACTACGTGGCGCTCCACAGCGTGAGCAACGCGCTGCGGCTTGGGCAGGGAACTCGGATGCTGCAGGACTGCCTCACGCGTGCTCGCGGTGCCCGACTCCCAGATGCCTATGACGTCAGGGATGGAGGCTGGCAGGATGTGGCCACAGTCCAGCTGCCGCACATGGTCAAGGAGCACGAGGAGTTCCTGACGAAGCCGGCCCAAGTCGAGCAACAGTTGCAGTGGAAGGTCCTTCGAAAGCGGATCGAGGTATTGGAGGGGGGTCTGAATCTGGACGCCGTTCGCAGCATGGCGAGCAAACTGCGAAACATCGGGATCGAGCCCGTGTTCGTCGTGATGCCGACGTATTCCTGCGATTTCAACGGCCGCGATGGGGTCGCCGAGATCGCCCGGGAGATTTGCGTCCTGGAGCTGGACGATCCGATGCCGAACCGGCGCATCTACGACTGGTCCTTCTACTACGACCCTTCGCACCTCAATGCTGCCGGCTCGTCGATCTTCTCGCGTTACCTCGCGGATCGCATCGCGGCCATCGAGACGCCCGTTTCCGACCGCGCGCGCCTGGAGCAGGCGATGCCCGCGGCAGTGCCGACGCTGCAAGCGCGCTGGAAGGACGGCAAGCGCGAGGCCATTGCAGTTCGAGTGGACGGGCTGCCGTTCGTTGGGGAAGTCTTCGCGGTGGTGAGCGAAGCTGCTGACGGCTGCCAGATCGACGGGGTGCCAGTGGCCTTCCCGCTGCCGCCCCGGATCCACCAACCGATGCAGCGGGAGATCCTCTATTCCGCGCACGCAGAGGTCATCGCTAGTGAACTGCCTGCAGGCTTGCCGCTGATCGCCCAGGCTTGTGTGATCGTCGACGGCAAGCTGGTGCTTGCATCCGAACCCGTGTGCCTCGAGCCGCGGTGAGTCATGTGTTCCCGGCAAAACCCGGGCGAAGTCGATGCCTGATCAGAATCGTGACGTAGCTCCCGGCCCCGATGGGACGTGGTTCCGTACCCGGAGTGAGTTGCTGCGCATGCCGGTTGGCTGGGAACTGCTGGCGCCTGGCGATGCGGCTTTGACGCGGCGTGTCAAGGCAGCGGGCCCGTCTTGGGTCGTGCAGGAGAAGCGCGGCAACAAGCTGTTTTCGCGCGGCGTTTGCGCGCCAACGGCCCGCATCGAGCACATTCGCGCCGAGCTTGCCGTCGAGCGCGAGGACCCGGCCTACGCCAAAGGCTTGGAAAAGTCGCGCGCCCGCCGCGATGCGCAACAGGTCACCTACGTCGGCGAGTTTCGTGACGCGGTCGTGGCCTTCCTTGCGTTTTCGCCGGACTACGCGGAGTTGCAGGCGCGCGTCGCATCAGCAATCGCAAGCCATGCCACGCCAGTCGGCAGCGGCACCGTGGCACGCACGCAGCGCATCTCGATCGAGCAGCGCGCCGCGTCGGCGACGATCGCATGGTTGCGGCACCAGACGACGAGTTATGACGGCATGCAAATCGCGCGCGTCCGTGGCCGTCGCCGGCAAGTGCGCCAGCAACTCGCGCAGCGGTCGCACGAACTGCTGGCTAGCTATCGCCGCGGCGATCGGATCGACCCTGCGTCGTGCGTGTTGCGACTCGCGCTGGACCGCGGGCGTAGTGCGGAAGCGAACGGCTGACCTTCACCTTGCGCCGAGGTCGATGCGCGGCACGACACGCTCGTTCTTGTCTTCTAGCTCGAAGAACGAACCCTCCGCAGGCGATAGCTGGCCGATCACGATGCTGGTCGGAAACTGCTGCGACAGGTTGCGAAGCTCGCGAACGTTGCCGTTGTAGAAGCGGCGCGCAGCGGCGATGCGATCCTCGGTCAGCGCGAGTTCTTCCTGCAGGGCGCGGAAGTTGGCGTCGCTCTTGAGTTGCGGGTAGCTCTCGGCGACGACGAAAAGAGAGCGCATTCCTACCAGCAGAGCGTTCTCGTCTGCAGCAAGGCTTTCGGCGCTGTTGTGCTTCTGCATCGCAGCATTGCGCAGCGCGACGACGCGCTCCAGCGTCTCGCG